>JANYKZ010000015.1 GCA_025361505.1 Coriobacteriia bacterium | reverse complement strand
TGCAGGGTGAAGGCGACGCCGCCGTCGAAGGCGTTCCCGTGGACGGAGCCCTTCGTGCGGTCGATCTCGGCCTCGAGCAGGGTCAGGCCCTGGCGGAGGGTCGCGCCGAAGCGCTGCTCCTCGGCCAGCACGATGCGGTTGATGAAGGCGTGGTGCTCGACTATCTCGGGATACGCGGGACCCATCAACTCCACGACCACGTCGATCAGACGCCCCAGGAACGCCCCTTCGACGCCCAGCAGGCGCCCGTGACGGACCGCACGGCGCAGGATTCGGCGGAGCACGTAGCCGCGGCCCTCGTTCGAGGGCAGGATGCCGTCCGCGATCATGAAGGTGATGGCGCGGGCGTGGTCGGCCATGATGCGCAGCGAGGTGTCGGTCTGCTCGCCCTCGGCCCCGTACGCGCGGCCGGTGATGGCCTGCGCCTCGGTCATGATCGCGCTCAGGATGTCCGTCTCGAAGTTGCTGGTGACGCCCTGCAGGATGCCGGCGACGCGCTCGAGGCCCATGCCGGTATCGATGTTCTGCTTCGGGAGCGGCGTGAGCGTGCCGTCCTCAGCGCGGTCGTACTGCATGAACACGAGGTTCCAGTACTCGAGGAAGCGGTCGCAGTCGCAGCCCGGCGCACAGTCGGGCCTGCCGCAGCCGACCTCGGGGCCCTGGTCGTAGTAGAGCTCCGAGCACGGCCCGCACGGGCCGGTCGGACCGGCCGCCCAGAAGTTGTCCTTCGCGCCCATGCGGACGATGCGTTCCGGCGCCACGCCGACCTCGTCGCGCCAGATCGCCTCGGCCTGATCGTCGTCCTCGAAGATCGAGAACCACAGCCGGTCCACGTCGAGGCCCAGCACCTTGACCGAGTACTCGTACGCCCACGCGCACGCCTCGGACTTGAAGTAGTCGCCGAAGCTGAAGTTCCCCAGCATCTCGAAGAAGCTGTGATGGCGGCCGGTGGTCCCGATGATGTCGATGTCGGTGGTTCGCAGGCACTTCTGGACCGTCGTAGCACGTGTGAAGCCCAAGTCGCGGACGCCGAGGAACACGGGCTTGAACTGGACCATGCCGGCGCTCGTCATCAGCAGCGAGGGGTCGTCCGGGATGAGCGAGGACGACGGCCAGCGGCGACAGCCCTTGCTCTCGAAGAACGACAGGAAGCTCTCTCGGATCTCGGCGGAGTTCACGTTCGCGTCTCCTCATCAAAGACGGCGGGGTTTCTCTCGTGCGCGATGCGCGTGACCGAGCGCACGGTCCCGCGCGCAGATCACGTGGGCGATTGTACCGTGGCGGACGGACGCGGGGCGACTTCGCTCCCCGGAGAGGGTCCTACGCTTCCTCGTCCTTCGGCGCGGGGAACAGGACCCCGTCCTCGGTGGTGATCTGGCGCTCAGTGCCCTTCTCGTACCAGAAGACGAACATGGCCTTGGCGACCGCGAGCACCGGAACCGAAAGCACCATGCCGACGACGCCGAACAGGGCCGCGCCCGTGAGGAAGGCGAACATCACGAGCAGCGGATGCAGGTCGACCTGCTTGCCCAGGATCCGCGGTGCCATGTACAGGGCGTCGACCTGCTGCGCGACCACGACCGCGACGACCGCCCACAGCGCGGTGGCCGGCGAGATGAACAGCCCCGCGGTGGCCGCGAGCGCCAGGGCGATGAAGGGACCGATGTAGGGGACGATGTTCAGGAGCCCGGTCAGCACGCCGAGGGCCAGAGCGTACGGAAGGCCGACGATCAGCAGGCCGATCGCCGCGATCGCGGCGACGACGGCCGACTGGATCATCGTGCCCTTGAGCCATCCGCCCAGCACGCGGGTGAGGGTCGCCGCGAAGTGCTGGATGTCGTCACGCCAGGTGGCCGGGGCGAGCCCGTAGATCTCGGTCCGAAGCCGGGGCAGGTCGACGAGCGCGAAGAACCCGATGACCATCGCGAGGACGAATTCGAACATGCCGGTCGCGATCGATCCTCCGGCGCTCAGCGCCGTCTCCGCGATCGCGGAAGACCAGTTCGCCGCGCCGGCCACCAACTGGTCCTTCAGGGACAGCACGACGCTCTGGAGCCAATCGGGTATGCCGACCCCGGCGCGCGGGTGGACCACCAGGGTGTCCCACATCCGGTAGGCCTGCTGCAGGTACCCCGGGAACGCGTTCACGAAGGCGATGATCTGCGAGTACACGGTCGGGACGATGAAGACCAGCGCGACGGCGAACGTCGCGAGCACGACCAGGTACACGAGGACGACCGCGAGGGTGCGGTGCATCCGCGTCGCGAGCCAGTCGACCGGGCGCCGGAGGAGCATCACGACGAGGAGGCCGATCGCGAACGGCACCAGCGCCGAACTCATCCGCCACAGTACCGCGCCGAGCACGACGATCAGGATAAGCACGCCGATGGCCGCCCACGCTCTGAAGAAGACGCGGCGCCAGCGCTCGGCCTGCGATCCGTTCCCGGTCATCGGGACTCGACACCCTCGGGGACCAGGTGCTCGCGAAGGACCCGGAGCGTCTTGCGCAGCAGGCGCGAGACCTGCATCTGGGAGATGCCGTGCTGGCGGGCGATCTCGGTCTGCGTCAGGCCCTGGAAGAAGCGCAGGTACAGCACCTGCTGCTCCTGCGGGGTGAGGTCCTTGAGCACCGCGGAGAGCATCTCGCGGTCGTCGACCACGGCCATCAGCGCGTCGTCCTTGCCGACGTACTCCAGGATCGAGAACGACTCGGAACCGTCGTTGGTCCGGTCGGTCTCCAGTGAGACGAAGTTGTACGCCTCGAAGGTCTCGAGCGCCTCGAGGACCTCGTCGGGCGTGACACCCAGGTACTCGCCGATCTCGGGCACGGTCGGCGAGCGCTGCAGTCGCTGCGTGAGCGCGTCGACAGCCTGGTTGACCTTGAAGGACAGCTCCTGGAGGCGGCGCGGGACCTTGACGGCCCAGCCCTTGTCCCGGAAGTAGCGCTTCAACTCTCCGACGATCGTCGGCGTGGCGTAGGTGGTGAACTCGACCTCGCGCTCGATGTCGAACCGGTCGATGGCCTTGATCAGGCCGATGGTCGCGACCTGGATGAGGTCGTCGATGGGCTCGCCGCGGTTGCGGAAGCGGCTCGCGAGGTACTTGGCGAGGTTGAGGTACATCTCGACCAGCTCGTCGCGCGCCTGCTGATCGCCGTCGAGCCGGTACGCGACGAACAGCTCCCGCGTGAGGACCTTGTCCCACACCAGGCGGCGCGACGATCGTATCGGTCTGCGCGGCGACGTCACGACTTCAGCGACCGCTTCAGCAGGCGGAGCGTGCAGGTGCCGTCGGTGCCGATCAGCTCGAACTCGTCGCAGACCGTCTCGAGCACGAGCCGGGTGAGCTTCTCGTCGCGGTCGGGCTCGTCCGAATCGGGCGATGGATGCGCCGCGACGTCGACCCGCATCTCGATCGTGCCCGGCTCGACCAGGAAGGTGAAGGTCAGGTCGCCGCCACCGGCGCGTCCGGCGGCGAAGATGAACGCCTCTTCGGCGGCCATGCGGGTGTCGTCGATCTCGTCCAGGTCCATCTCGGCGCGCGAGGCCAGCTCGGCCGCGGTCATGCGGACCGTGCGCGCGAACTCACCGCGTGACGGGACCACGAGCACTACCCTGTTCGCATCCGTCATCGTGACCCCTTAACTGATCGATCGGCGCGTGCCCTGTGCCCGGTGCGTGGTGCGGAGCTACGAGTCCTTCGTGAAGAGCACCTCGAAGAAGCGACGGGCTCCGTTGGCCAGCCCCGACATCGCGGCGGCCGGAGCCTCGACGATCTCCTGCGCGGCCCTGGTGGTGCTCGTGACCCGGTCGGAGACCTCCTCGAGCTGGGTGACGACGCCGTCCATCCTCGCAAGCTCGCGGTTGAAGGCGGTGAGGGTCTCGTCGGCGCGCTCGATGACGCCGGGCACCGTTGAGTACAGCTCGTCGGCCAGCCTGCGTGCCGAGCGCGCGGCACGGACGACCTCGATGACTCCCCACCCGGCGAGGACGACGACAACGATGGCCGCGGCATAGAGGACGACGGGCAGGGTTGCGGCTACATCCATGGGCGTTTCGCGCGCTCCTCGAGGTCGGGTCGTGATGTCTCAGAGTCTACCAGACGGTCCGGTCTCCCCGCCCGTCTAGGAGCCCTTACGGCGCCTGTCGATGAGGCGGCGACGGGCCGCGGCGCGCTCGGCCTCCCATCCCTTGGGACCGGCCTCGTAGAAGGCGCCCTCCTCCAGCCCGTCGGGCAGGTAGCGCTGGTCGACCCACCCGTCGGGGAAGGCGTGCGGGTAGCGATACGGACCGTATGTCTCCGCGCCGGGCCGGTGACGGTCACGCAGGTGGTCCGGCACCGCGCGAGAGGGGCCGGAGCGCACGTCGGCCAGGGCCGCGTCGATCGCCTTGATGGCCGCGTTGCTCTTCGGGGCCAGGGCCAGGTAGATGGCGGCCTGCGAGAGGTTGATCCGGCACTCCGGCCAGCCGATCGACTCGGCGGTCTTGAAGGCCGCCTCGGCGACGAGCAGACCCTGGGGGTCGGCGTTGCCGACGTCCTCGCTGGCGAAGATGAGCATGCGCCGTGCGATGAACTTGGGGTCCTCCCCGCCGTGGACCATGCGCGCAAGGTAGTAGACGGCGGCGTCGGGATCGCTTCCGCGCATCGACTTGATGAACGCGGAGATGACGTCGTAGTGGGTGTCGCCGCGCTTGTCGTACGTGAGCTGGCGCTCCCCTCCCAGCCTCTCGAGGACCGGGATGTCGACCACGCCGGTCGTGCCCGCCTCGGCCGCGGCCTGTTCGAGGGTGTTGAGAGCCGCGCGCGCGTCGCCACCGGCGCGTAGCACGATCGCGTCCTCGGCCTCGGGCGTGAGGGTGACGCCGCCGCCCAGCCCGCGCACGGGGTCGGCCAAGGCGCGGTGGACGATGTCGCGGACGTCCTCGTCGGTGAGCGGCCGCAACTCGACCACGCGCGAGCGGCTGATGAGGGGCGCGTTGACCTCGAAGAAGGGGTTCTCGGTCGTGGCGCCGATGAGCACCACGAGCCGGTCCTCGACCGCATGGAGCAGCGCGTCCTGCTGCGACTTCGAGAAGCGGTGGATCTCGTCGATGAACAGGATGGTGCGCCGGCCGTGGAAGGCGAGCCGGTCGCGCGCCGCTTCGAGGGCCTTGCGGATATCGGCCACGCCGGAGGAGACGGCGGAGACCTCGGTGAACTCGGCCTTCGTCGTGTTGGCCACGACACGCGCCAGGCTCGTCTTGCCGCAGCCCGCGGGGCCGTAGAGGATGAGCGAGCTCAGCTCGTCGCGCTCGATCGCCGCGCGCAGCGCCGTGCCCGGACCGACGGCCTGGTCCTGGCCGACGAACTCGTCGAGGGTACGCGGACGCATGCGCGCCGCGAGCGGCGCGTTGCGTGCCACAAGATCGTCGGCCGCGTCCGAGAAGAGGTCAGTCACGGCTTCGGCCCACCCTACTGGGTGGCGCGCATGACCTCGCGCTCGAGGAGGCCGCGGTCCACGAACCCGGCGAACCGGAAGGTGATCTGGCCGCTGGCGTTCACGAACACGATGTACGGCGTCGTGTTGATCTTGAGCAGGCCGACCATGCGCTCCGCCTTGTCGATCTCGGCGGGCAGGGTGGTCGTCGTCGAGCCGGCGACGGGGATACCGGTCGTGTAGTCGAACGAGACCAGCTTGATCGTGCCGGCGTACTTCGTCATCACCGCGTTGATCTCGTCCCGCTGATCGTCGCTCACGTGCGTGGTGGGGTCGAAGAAGTAGACCAGCATTGGCTTGTGGGCCGTGAGGTTGTCGAGGACGACCTGCGGCACGCTCGCCGGGTCGGTCGGGAACGCCTGCACCGGGGTGCTGACGGGCAGCGGAGACAGGACGTCGCCTGAAGGATTGGCCGCGGGCGTCTGCCCCACAACCACCGTGCCGCCGGCCGCGGGGACCGGGGTACCGGTCGTGGCCGTCGGGGTGCCGCTCGAACATGCGACGAGCGCCGCCGCGACCGCGACCAGTACGAGTGCTGTGACGACTCTGCGCATGGGCCTGCCCTCCACCGGGATATACACTCGAACCGGTCCCCCCTCATGACTCCGCCTTGCCGTGCCCCGAACGGTGAACCTGCCTCAGCAGGTGGGTGCCCGCACTCCGGGTCCGCGCTTCCCCCTTCGTGCAGGGATACCGCTTTGCCGGAACGATGTAGGGCTCCCGGTAACGAAGTGTTGGCTCGACCGTTGGACTCGGGGCCACGAACAAGGCGAAGTCTAACCTATGTTAGCTCGCCCCTCAAAGGAAAGTCACGCGCGGCCGGCCGCCCGTGACGCCTCCCTCGCCCGACGGTCACTCGCCCCGCAGGTGCAGCTCCTTGAGCTGGGCCGGCGTGACGGTGTCCGGAGCGCCCGTGAGCGGGCACGCGCCCGAGCTCGTCTTGGGGAACGCGATCACGTCGCGGATCGAGTGAGCGCCCGACAGCACCATGATGAGGCGGTCGAGCCCGAGCGCGATCCCGCCGTGAGGCGGAGCTCCGTGGGCGAGCGCGTCGAGCAGGAAGCCGAAGCCCTCCCGCGCCTGCTCCTCGGAGATGCCGAGCAGTCCGAGGACCTGCATCTGCAGCGCGCGGTCGTGGATGCGCAGCGTGCCCCCGCCGATCTCGAGGCCGTTCATGACAAGGTCGTAGGAGTAGCTCAGCGCGTCGCCGGGGCGCTCGGCCAACGTGGCCAGGTCCTCGTCGAAGGGCCGGGTGAACGGGTGGTGGTTGGCCTGCCAGCGCTTGGCGTCCTCGTCCCACTTGAACAGAGGGAAGTCGACGACCCACAGGGTCGCGAAGCCGTGGCGCGGGAGCTCGAGCTCGTCGGCCAGGCGCAGGCGCAGCGCGCCGAGTACGTCGTTGGCGAGAGGACGGGTGTCAGCGACCATGCACACGAGGTCGCCGGGCTCGACGCCGAGCGCGGCCTTGAGCGCGTCCAGCTCGGCCTCGGTGAAGAACTTGGCGATCGGCGAGCGCACCTCACCCGCGGTCGTGAAGGCGGCCCAGGCGAGGCCCTTGGCGCCCTGCTCGAGGGCGAAGGTGTTGAGCGCGTCGACGCGGCTGCGGCTCCAGTCGCCGGCGCCCTTGGCGTTGATCGCCTTGATGACGCCGCCGGAAGCGAGCGCGCCCGAGAAGACCTTGAACCCGGAGGCCGCGAAGACCTGCGACACGTCGACCAGCTCGAGGCCGAAGCGGGTATCGGGGCGGTCGCAACCGAAGCGGTCCATCGCGTCGGCCCAGGTGATGCGCGGGAGCGGCACCTTCAGGTCGTGCCCGGCCTCGTGCATGACCTCGTGCATGATCTCTTCCATCATCTGCAGGATGTCGTCCTGCC
>JANYKZ010000074.1 GCA_025361505.1 Coriobacteriia bacterium | reverse complement strand
CGGGGCCGGGCGCCGAGCGCGCCCGGCCCCGAGCGTGCGCCCGGACTCCGGATCGGGATGCGGCTCCTGGCCGTGCTCGCCGGGATCGTGATCAGCGTGGCGCTCCAGTCCGTCGTGTGGCTTGCAGCCCTGCTGGTCGCGCTCGCGGTCCTCGCCGCTGTGACCCGCGTCGACGTGCGGGCCCTGGCTCGGAGAGCGGTCCCGGTCCTGCCGATCGTCGCATCGATGATCCTGATACATGGTTGGGCCAACCCGGCGAACGTCCACTGGGTCGGCTGGTTCGGCGTCGAGGGCCTGACCTACGGGACCGCCACCGCGTTGCGGCTGCTGTGCTTCCTGACCGTGGCGAACATCTTCCTGCTCGCGACGCCGACGCCGGAACTCGTGCGCTGGACGCGCGAGCGCAACCGCGATCTCGGTCTGATGGTCTCGATGGCGTTCACCGTGACGCCGATCCTGAGCGAGCAGATGACCGTCACGCTCGAGGCTCAGCAGGTGCGCGGGATGCCGATCGGTCCCGGGCTCGCCACCAAGGTCCGCGCCTACACGCAGGTGCTCATCCCGGTCGTGGTCAAGGCGCTGACACGCGCGGAGCAGATGTCGCTCCTTCTGCTCGCGCGCGGCTACGAGCGGCCGACCCCGCCGGCCGGCGAGACCCTGCCGGACGAGGGCGGAGTGGGTGTCGAGGCGCGGGGGTTCGGCTTCGCGTACCGCGGGTCCGCGACGTGGAGTCTGATGGACGTCGACCTGGTGGCGCCTGCCGGTTCGATGACCGCGATCGTAGGCGGCAGCGGGTCCGGCAAGTCGACCCTGCTCGCGTGCCTGGCGGGTGACCCTCCCGAGACGCCCTCCGGCTTCGTGCGCGGCAGCGCGCTCGTGGGCGGTCAGGCGCACTCGGCGGGTCGCCCGTTCGCGGCCATCACACTGCAGAACCCGGGGGTCCACCTGTTCGAGACGCCGATCGCGGAGGTCGGCTTCTCGTTCGAGTGTCGGGGCCTGAGGCGGGAGCCGGCCGAGATCGCGGCGCTCGCCGCGTTGACCTCCTCGGGTGTGGGTCACCTCGCCGAGCGCCCGCTGAGGACGCTGTCGGGAGGGGAGCGCCAGCGCGTCGCGCTCGCGGCGGCCCTGGCGACGGCTCCGGCCGCGCTGCTGCTCGACGAGCCGCTCGAGCAGCTGGACGCGGAGGGCGCGGCGGACGTGATCGCCCGGTTGCGCGCGTTCGCGGACGGCGGGCGCGCGGTCCTGCTCGCCACGAGGTCCCGGGACCTGGCCGCCACCTGTGACACGAGGGTCGGCCTGTCCGACGGCACGGTGGTCGACGCCGCATCGGCACTGGCCGCCGTGCAGCGGGGCGATCGGCTCGATGTCGTGCCGGGCGCCGTGGTACTCGCCCTGGATTCCGTGCGCTTCCGCTATCCGCAGGGTGGAGGAGTCGACTGCCTGTCGATGTCGGTCCGCGAGGGGGAGACCGTTGCGCTGCTCGGGAGGAACGGCGCCGGCAAGACCACCGCGCTCAGGCTGTGCGTCGGGCTGCTCACTCCCGAAAGCGGCACGGTCCTGCTCCGTGGCGAGGCTCCCTCGCGGCTCGGTCCGCAGGGCGTCTCGCGGCGCGCGGCGCTGCTGTTCCAGGACCCCGACGACCAGATCTTCAACCCGCGCGTGGACGACGAGATCGGATGGGCGCTGAAGATCCGCGGCGTATCGCCCGACGAGAACTCCGCACGCGTCGACGCCGTCATGGCCGAACTCGGTCTGTCGCGCCACGCGTCGACGCATCCGCACGAGCTGTCGCGATCGACACGTCAGCTGGTGGCACTTGCCTCCGCGTTGGTGACGGAGCCGCAGGTCCTGTTCCTGGACGAGCCGACCACCGCGCTGGACGAGCCGACGACGGCGCTCGCACTGGCCGCGGTCGAGCGGCGTCGCGTGGCCGGGACTGCCGTCGTGGTCGTCACCCACGATCCCCGGGTGGCGTCCGGCTGGGCCGATCGCACGGTGCGCATCGAGGACGGCCTCGTCGTCGCTCGGTGACCGCCGGGGAACCACGAAGGCAGCCCCGGGAGGCGACCTTCGTGCCGAGCGCGCGAGCGGGTCGGCGTGCTATCCGGCGCGCCGCAGCTTCGCGATCATCTCCGCGACCTGTGGGAACTCGGACAGCTTGGAGAGATCGGGCATGGCGGGCATGCCGGGCCGATGCGGGTGAGCGTGTCCGTGCATCGGACGCATCCCGGGGAGGTGGGGGAGATGCGGCATGCGCTCGGAGATCCGGCGAGCGCCCAGGTAGACCGCGACGGCCAGCAGGCCGAGGCCTCCGAAGAGCAGGCCTCCGATGATCAGCCCGGCCCGCGTGTCGATGATGACGCGCGAGTCGTCCGAGATCTCGGCGTTGCGAGCAGCCATGAAACCGACCCAGCTGCGCGCCACCGCCGCGTCGCCGGCCACCACCACGCAGGCCCCCGTGCTCTCGAGCTCGACGTGCCTCGCCACGACCACCTGGGCTGCGCTCTGCGAGATCGCCGCGTCGCCCGACACGACCATCGCGACGGCGCCGCTCTGCCGCATCGCGACGCTCTCGGTACTCAGTGCGGCGACCACCGACGCTGTGATCTCGGCGTCACCGGACACGGAGGCGCTGGCGATCGCGCTTGCCCGCGCGCTGAACTCGTCGCAGCTCACGCTTGCGAACGCGGTCATCGAAGCCTCCATGATGTCCACGTCAACGAAGTCGTCCTCGAGCATCGCCTCATCCTCGGCGCTGAAGTCCTCCGGCCGCTCGCCGGTCTCACCCGTGTCGAGCGCGAAGTCATCGTCGGACATCTCGGTCATCTCCTCATGTTCGAGACGTCACGGCGCTGTACGCGTCGCGTGACGTCGAGTCGGCGGTGTCGCTCGCAGAGGTATGTACCCGCACTCCGCGCACAGGCACGTCCGGTCGCCCGGCTCCGCGGGAACACCACGGGTTCGCGGGCATACCTGACTGGGCAGGTGAATTGCTCTACGCTGGGACGCGTATACAAAACCGGCCGGAGAGTATCCAAAGGGAGTCACACCCACATGACCAAGCAGATCGTGGTCGTCGCGCTCGGCGGGAACGCGCTCCTCAAGCGCACCGACCCGATGACCGCCGAGGCCCAGCGCGCCAATGTGAAGATCGCGGCGAAGGCGCTCGCGCCGCTCGCCGAGGAGTACGACCTGGTGCTCGCACACGGGAACGGCCCTCAGGTGGGTCTCTTGGCCCTTCAGGCCGCCGCCTACACCGCCGTCGAGCCCTATCCGCTCGACGTCCTTGGCGCGGGCACGCAGGGCATGATCGCCTACATGGTGGAGCAGGAGCTCGGCAACGTGCTGCCGTTCGAGAAGCCTCTGGCCACCGTGCTGACGATGACCGAGGTGGACGCGAACGACCCCGCGTTCCGGAACCCCACGAAGTTCGTCGGCCCGTGCTACGACAAGACCGCCGCCGACCGCCTCGCGGCCGAGAAGGGCTGGGTCGTCAAGCCGGATGGGGACTCGTGGCGGCGCGTCGTCGCCTCGCCCGAACCCAAGCGCATCTTCGAGCTGCGGCCGATCAAGTGGCTCATCGAGCACGGCACCGTCGTGATCTGCGCGGGCGGCGGCGGCATCCCGACGGTGTACCTGCCCGATGGGACCCGGACGCTTGTCGGCATCGAGGCCGTCATCGACAAGGACCTCGCGGCGGAGTTGCTCGCGCGTGAGATCGGGGCCGACCTGCTCGTGCTCGCGACCGACGCCGAGGGCGTCTACGTCGACTGGGGCACGCCGTCGCAGCGCCTGCTGACGACCGTGACACCTTCCGAGCTGGCGGCGCACGAGTTCGCGGCCGGATCGATGGGTCCGAAGGTCGAGGCCGCGATCAGGTTCGTCACCTCGACCGGCAACCGCGCGGCGATCGGGCGCCTCGAGGACATCACCGAGATCGCCGCCGGACGTGCCGGCACGAGCGTGGTGCCCGACCCCGCGTAGCGGAGGGACGTCGACCGTCGTTCGGCTACAATCCGCAGAAGCGCACACGCGCGGCGCCGGGCACACCCCGGCGCCGCTTCGCTCGCATCTGTGGAAAGGACCGGACGTGGGCAAGGACCGCCTCGCCGAGGTGCTCGTCGAGTGGGAGGCCGTCATCGGCCTCGAGATCCACACCGAGCTGACCTCGCTCAAGACGAAGATGTTCTGCGGCTGTCCCGTCGCGTTCGGCGGTGAGGTCAACACCCGCGTGTGTCCCGTGTGTCTGGGCCTGCCCGGGGCCCTTCCGGTGCCCAACGAGAAGGCCATCGAGTCGACCATCCTCGCCGGGCTCGCGCTCCACTGCGGGATCGCGCGTGACGCGCAGTTCCACCGGAAGAACTACTTCTATCCCGACATGCCGAAGGACTATCAGATCTCGCAGTACGACGTGCCGTTCTGCATCGGCGGGCACATGGACGTGGAGCTCGACGGTTCCCCGGCCGAGCAGCGCGTCGTCCGCGAGGGCGTGCTCTCCGACGAGGGCGATGCCGGTTACACGACCCGCATCGGGATCACCCGCATCCACCTCGAAGAGGACACCGGCAAGATGATCCACGTCGGCGGTTCCGAGGGCCGTATCGCGGGCGCCACGCACTCGCTCGTGGACTTCAACCGCGCCGGCACGGCGCTCATGGAGCTCGTCAGCGAGCCCGACATCCGCACGCCGGAGGAGGCGCGCAGGTTCGCCCAGAAGCTCCGTCTCGTCTTCCTGTCACTCGCCGTGAGCGACTGCAACATGGAGGAGGGGTCGATGCGGGTCGACGCCAACGTGTCCGTCCGCCCGCGCGGCCAGGAGGAGCTCGGCGTCAAGGCCGAGGTCAAGAACATGAACTCCTTCAAGGCGCTCCATGACGCGCTCGCCTTCGAGATCGTCCGGCAGGTCGAGCTGCTCGAGGCCGGCGGCACGGTCGTGCAGGAGACCCGCCACTGGGACGTCGGAGCCAAACGCACCTCTTCGCTCCGCTCCAAGGAGGAGGCGCACGACTACCGCTACTTCCCCGAGCCCGACATGGTGCCGTTCACGTTCGACGACGCGTACGTCGAGCGGATGCGCGAGCGCCTGCCCGAGCTGCCGGACGCCCGCAAGGCGCGCATCGCTGAGCGCTACGGCCTCCCGGCGCACGACGCGCGGATTCTCGGCGAGGACCGCGACCTGGAGGCCTTCTACGCCGAAGCGGTCGAGGACGCGGGCATCGAGTTCGCCAAGCCTCTCGCGAACTGGGTGCTCGGGGAGCTGTCCGCGCAGCTCAACGCCGAGGGCATCCCGGCGTGGGGGTCGAACGTGACTCCGCGCAAGCTGGCCCGCATCGTCCAGCTCGTCGCCGACGGCACGATCTCCGGCAAGCAGGCCAAAGAGGTCTTCGCGGAGATCGTTCTCACCGATGAGAGGCCGCTGCAGGTCGTCGACCGCCTCGGCATGAAGCAGGTGTCGGACGTCTCTGAACTCGAGGCGATCGTGGACCGCGTCCTGGCCGCCAACGCGGCTCAGGTCGAGCAGTACCGTGCGGGCAAGGCGGGGCTGATCGGTTTCTTCGTGGGCGCGGTCATGCGCGAAACACAGGGGCAGGCGAACCCCGCTGTCGTCAACGAGGTGCTGGGACGCAGGCTCGCTCCGTAGCGTCCGCCCTGCCCTGCTGGTCGCGCGAACCGTCGGCTCCCCACGAACGACCATCTCCGCGCGCGCGACCGCGGGTCGCCGTTCGTCGCCCGATATACAAGGTTTCTACACAGGAAATGCTACGCTCCTCCTCATATTTCAACCGTACAGGGTGTGAGGTCGGATGTCTCCCGTGATCACCGTAATCGCAGGCGTCGTCGCGCTGGTGGCGTCGGCGTGGTCGGCTCGTCCCCTGGGACGCTTCCTGACGCGGAAGGGCACGTGGGCGCTGATAGCCGGGGGCGTCGCGATCGTCGTGTTCGCCACGGCGCTGGCCTGGTGGGGCTTGTCGGTCGGCGGCGGGGTGTGGTGGGGCGTCGCGCTCGGCCTGGGGTTCGGCGGGCTTTCGGGACTGCGCTACGGGCACGGAACGCTCTTCGACATCCTCGTGCGCCGTCCTGACGCCGCAGACGGGGGCCGTCGATGAGGACGGCGGATTCGCGCCGCCCGTCGCATAGGCACTCAACGCGGGACCGTTCCGCGACGATACTTACCAATATGAGCCACGCGGTCGCGTGGGCGTACGGCAGGAGGGGCACGCATCGTCCGGGGGACACCCCGGTTCGGCGCGCAAGCTCCGACACGGGGGGACGGACCGCAGTGGACCGCAGAGGGGCTCAGACGCAACCGCTTCGCACGCGCTCCGCGCGTGACGACCGCGGCTTCACGATCATCGAGTCGCTCACCGCTGCCACGATCCTGCTGATCATCTCGGTCGTCATCGTGAGCGTGCTGATCACGACCGGGGGCTGGTACGCCAAGGCGACCGTGCGCACACAGGCCGCGACCGTCGCCAACCAGGTGATGTCGATCATCCTCTCGCGCAACTACGGCGACCTGCACTACGCCACCACCGAAGAGCTCAACGCCAACAAGAAGTGGCCGGCCATCATCCCCCAGGAGATGGTCTGGCCGACGACCATCGGCGACTTCTCGGTCGAGACGAGCCTGACGCCGACGACGGACCCCGCGACCGGCCTCGAGATGAAGCGCATCACCGTCATGGTCAATCCGGTGCGCAACGCGCTCGATACCCCTGTGTCGATCATCCGGTATGCGAGCGGCTGGCAAGGGATGGCCTCGGACACCGGGGTCTTCAAGGTCCCGGTCCACGTGCAGTGCAGCGTCGCCAAGCAGGGTATCCGCGTGGAGCTCCTCGATGCGGGGACCATGACCGAGGCGCGCTACGCGATCACGGATCCCACCGGTCTCGCGGTCTTCACCGACGTCGTCGAGCGCCCGGAGGGCTACTTCCTGACGTCCGACCCCCGCACCGGACTGACGGGCGCCGCGGGCATCGACGTCCGGCCGGTCCACTTCCCCACACGCATCTTCCCGACCCACGGCGGTTCGGCGAACAACCCGATCCTGTCGATCAACACCTACACCCTCGAGGTCGTGAACAGTTCAACACCCGCCATCCTGCGGGTCGGCGCCTACCGGCGTGCGGGCTGGCGCTTCCTCAACGAGGCGAACGGCACGATGAACTGGGTCAGCACGGACATCCCGTACCGTCCGGTCTATGGACTGACCGTGTACGCGAAGCCGACGCTCAACACCACGACCGACAACGGGATCTACGGCCTCGGCGACCTGTCCCGGTACCCCGACAACACGAACATGGTCTACAAGGGCACCGTCAATGCGTACGGAGTCGCCACCATCGAGATCCCGTGGACGACCGACCCCTCCGAGGGGCAGTACTGGACGATCTGGACCACGACCCAAGAGGCCGACGGGAGTCTCAGTCGCCACGTCAAGATCGACCAGGCCACCGGCGGGTGGAACGCCGACGTCAAGATCCCCGACCTGCCATCGACGGGCGCCTACACCGAGGCCCCGCAGTGGGAACACCTCGGCGACGCGGTGACACCATACGACGACCCGACTCCTCAGACTCCCTGAGGAGTCCGGCGCGTCCGGGGCACGGTAATGATATCAAGTTCGACCTGAGGTAGAGAGAGGGGGCGGGGCAGATGAGGGCGATGCGAGCGATCAAGAACATGTTCGGGGCCGCACCCGACGGCGCCCCGCGTCGGCGTTCGACCTCCGACCGGGGGTTCACCCTGGTCGAGATGTCCACGTCGGTCGGCGTGCTCCTCGTGGTCATGACAGCAGCGTGGATGCTGCTGACGGTCTCCAACGACAACCTCAACCGGATCGATTACGGTGGCCAGGCCTCGGAGGCCAACCGTGCCGCGATGGCCTCGTTCGAGCGCGATCTGGGCCACTCGGTCCTGCCGCACGACGACCAGAGCTCGATCATCGGCGCCTCGGCGCGTCGCTGCGCGATCCTCGCCGACGACAACGGCGACAAGGTCCCCGAGCTGATCGTGTGGAGCGCGGACGACACCCAGCACAAGCTCCTTCGCACGGTCACGCGCGCCATCGAGAACACCCAGACGCTGGCGACCGAGGCCGACTTCGCCACCGGGATCACCACGACTTCGACGGTGCTGACGGGACTCGCCTCCGAGGACCAGATGACCGGCGCGCCTCTCTTCACCTACGCGACCGACGCGACGACCGGGTTCAAGACCGTGTCGGAGGTCGGGCTCGTCACGCTCCACCTGCGCAACGGCATGCCAGACCAGACCATGAACGTCGTCGACCGCACCGCAGCATTCCGCGTCATCGCTCTCGTCATCAACGGCTACTGAGGGCCGACACATGCGCAACGAAGGAGTCACCATGCTCGACCGCCGGGGCACAGATCGAGTCGGGCGCACGGGGCCGCGACGCGAGACACGGGGAGACCTGGGCAGCGCGCTGCTCGTGGTCATGGCCGCCGCCGCCATCCTCTTCGTGATCGCCGCGTCCGTGGTCGGCATCGTCGTATTCCAGACGACGCAGCAGAACCACGCCCAGGCCGTGACCCGCTCGACCGCGCTGGCCCAGCAGGGCATGGAGGCCTACCTCACCGCGCTCCGCACCGACCCCGATTACTGGAACACGACGCCCACGATCCAGGGCGTGGGGCGTGACGGTACGTGGACCGTCGCGGCCAACGTGCACGTGACGCCGAACACGATCACCGCGGTCGGACGCGATACGTCCACCGGCATCCTGCACGTCATCAGAGCCGAGGTGCGGCTCGAGAGCTTCTCCGACTACACGATCGTGTCGGGGGACCCGCTCACCCTCGGCAACGGCATGGGCGACATCAACATCAGCGGCAACGTCCGCAGCAACTCAACCATAACCCTCAAGCAGAAGTTCACCAATCTGAACGCCTACTATGCGGTCGGCGGAGTCATACCTCCGCAGAACGCCGACGTGACGGCCCGAGTCGCGCCGGTCGACTTCGGCCGCGTCGAGGGACTGTTCCCCGGTCTCTACACCGCGGCCCGGTCGCGTCCGGCCTGGGGCGCGACGAACCTGACCGGGGATCCCACCGCCGGGCAGCTCGAGAAGTCGCTCGTCTTCTACCGAGACCCCAACAACGCGGCCCGCAACTACTGGGGCACCGACTCGAACCATCTCTCGCAGGTCGGCTCCGGCAACGAGACGGACCTCGCAGGCGTCGGTGTCGACTTCAGCAACGGGTCCGATCACTCGACCGGCCTGTTCTACATCCGGTCGGTCTGGCCGGCCAACGTGACGACGGGCAACAAGGCGGCCGTGTCGCGGCAGCAGTTCCTCGACTTCGCGCACAAGGACCCCACCTGGAACATCGGCGTGTACGGCGACATCGAAGCGCCGGGCCGCTCGTTCGGGATCACGCCGCGAGGCCTGAACCCCAACGGCAACAACGTCATCTACGTGGGCGGGGACCTGGACGTCTACGTGAAGGGCGAGTACGCCCGGTCTGTGACGATCGTCTCGGAGCGCGACATCTACATCATCGGAGACGTGACGCGGGCGAGCGACGCTCCGACCGCCACCTTGGGCCTCGTCGCCAAGCGCAACATCATCATCTGCGGCAACATGCCGGACTCTGCGGGCACCGCGGTCTACACGCTTCCCAACGGCGAGACCAACGGCTACAGCGGGAAGTCGTACACCAGGGCCGACGCGAACCGTCTGATGCACGGCGAGACGCTCATGTCACCGAGCAGCCCGACGGTGCTGAAGATCCAGGCGGCGATGATGGCCGTGAACGGCGCCGTGGTCATGGACCCGGACGTCACGGAACCCACGACCCAGCCGGCCAAGCGCAACGCCACCCTCAAGATCAGGGGCTCGATCGTCGCCAAGCAGGGCCTCCAGGGCCCGAACTTCGCGAACGAGTACAACGCGACCTACGGCGGATTCGGCCGCACGGAGATCTCGTTCGACCCGCAGCTCCAGGAGACCCCGCCGCCCCTGTACCCGCAGATCGGCGCCGGGGCGCTGAAGGTCATCCGCTGGGACGAGTACACGACGAACACGGACCCGAACGAGGGGCTCTACTTCCCGCCTCCCGGTGTGCCCAACGACAACGGTCCCACCCAGGATGACGGATCGAGCCTGATCGTCGTCGTTCCTCCGGGCGGCGACACCATCGCGCCGAGGACCGTCGACAACGCCGTGCCGGTCTACAACGGAGAGGCCGTCATATCGCTCGCCGCCGCGGACAACCCGGGCGGCGCCGGCGTGTGGAAGACCTGGTACACGGTCGACAATCAGCTGGGCCCTGACGGCAAGCCGAAGGTGTTCCAGGGCGACACGGTGGTCTTGGCTTCCTTGCCGCCGAACACGGCCGCCACCCGCACCGTCGACTTCTGGTCGATGGACCAGGCGGGCAACACCGAGACCACGCAGAGCGCCACGTTCAGGATGGTCGGCCGGGACACGATGCCGCCGGTCACGACGGTCATCGACTCGCTGAACCCGAGCAAGGCGCTTCCTGACGGCTATCCGCAGATCGGCGACCCGGACTACGTGGTCTACGGCGACTTCAAGCCGAAGTTCACCTCGGTCGACACGACCGACGGTCTGGGTCCGCAGATGGTGTGGGTCATCCAGGACAACGACAACTCGACCGCGCAGGGATGGGACGACCCCAGCCCGACGATGACGATCCCGTACCCGCCCGCAGGGTTCGTGACGCGGTTCCTCGAGTACTACGGCATCGACAAGGCGGGAAACCGCGAGCAGTCGCGCACGCTCACCATCAAGCAGCACGCTCCCGACATCATGCCGCCGACGACCTTCTTCGACGCGCAGCCGACATACGTCGGGGACGCGGTCATACACCTGACCGGCGTCGACGACGTCGAGGGCCAGGGCATGAGGGACACGTGGTACCAGATCGACGGCGGAGACTGGAAGCAGAGCAAGTCGAATCCGACCACACTCACGGTCGTCGCCCCGGCGAGGGGGAGCGCGGGCGTCGCTCACACCCTGAGCTTCTACTCTCGTGACGCGTCGCCGAAGATGAACCAGGAGCCGACGCAGACGGTCATGTTCACCGTCCTGCCGCCGCTGAACAACGACGTCACCCCGCCGTTCACGACGTCGGACGCCAAGGACTCGTACGTCGGGCCGGCCGTCATCCGTCTGTCGTCGTACGACGAGGGCGGCGTCGACCACATCTTCTGGACCCTCGATGGAGGTCCCCAGCAGATCGGTACGCGCATCGACGTGGCGGACCCGCTGTCGGGCACCGCATCCCACACGATCACCTATGGCGCCGTCGACAAGGCGGGCAACGTCGAGATCGCGAAGTCGCAGTCGTTCACGATCACTCCGGAGCGGATCGCTCCGATCACCGCGGCGCACAACAACGACCTTTACAACGGTCCGGCCGTGTTCCAGCTGACCGCCGAGGACAACGCGGGCGGCTCGGGGCTCAAGTCGACCTGGTTCAAGATCGACGACGGCCCGTATCAGGCCGGCACGACGCTCATGGGGCTCACGTGGGTAACGGTCACGGGCGACGGGCTGCACACGATCAGCTACTACTCGGTGGACAACGCCGACAACGCCGAGGAACCCAAGACCACGACGCTGCGGATCGACACGACGCCCCCGGTCACGACGACCGACAACACGGGGAGCTACGCCGGGCAAGCGGTCGTCCACCTGACGGCGACGGATGTGGACGGCTCGGGCGTGCGGGAGATCCACTGGCGCAACCAGGCTGACGGTTTCGAGCAGGTCTCGAACCCGATCATGCTGGGAGCCGGCTCGTGGACGGTCGACTACTGGGCCGTCGACAAGGCGGGCAACGTCGAGGACTTCAAGACGTTCCAGTGCACGGTCACCGCGCTTCCCGACAATGCCGCGCCGACCTCGTACGACGACGTCGTGCCGTACTACAACCGGTCCGTGTCGCCCGCGATCATCCACCTCTACTCGTGGGACGTGCAGTCCGGCGTCAAGACCATGCACTACAAGGTCGACGGCGTGGAGAGCACGCTGACCGGCAAGGGCAACCCCCCGGACAGCTACGCCATCACGGTTTCCGGCGACGCGACGCACACGCTCGAGTACTGGGCGGAAGACAACGCCGGCAACGTCGAGTCGACGCACACGACCAAGACCTTCAAGGTCGACACGATCCTTCCGGTCACCTCGATCACAGCCCGAGCGGGCGGCACGTACTGGTCGACCCAGACCTTCGTGTTGTCGTCGATCGACCCGGGCTCGGGGATCAAGGGCATCTACTACTCGCTCGACGGTGCCCCGACCGTCAAGGGCACGCAGGTCTACGTCGCCGCCCCGACCGACGGCTACTCGCACGCGCACGTCATCCAGTACTGGGCGGCGGACTATGCGGGCAACGTCGAGTATCCGGCGAAGGTCGTCTCGTTCGTCAGCAAGCCGTCGGACACGGACGCGCCGACCACGTACGCGCGCACCGTCTCGACGACCGCTGACTCGATATCTCTGTACCTGAGCGCGTTCGACAACCTTGGCGGCTCGGGTGTCGAGCACACCTACTTCCGTATCGATTCGGGCCCGCAGACCGACGGCCACATCGTCACCATCAACGGCACCGGCGCGCACACGTTGGAATACTGGTCGACCGACTACGCCGGCAACATCGAGGTCCACAAGTCGATGACCTTCAACGTCGACGGCGTGCCGCCTACGACGGTCTCCGACGTGCGCTCGGTCTACAACGCGCCCGCTGTCATCAAGCTCACCGCCACCGACAATGCGAACGGATCGGGCGTCGCAGCGACGCTCTACCGCATCGACGGCGGCTCCGTGACGACCGGCACGGCGCCGATCACCAGCTTCAGCGTGAGCGGGAGCGGACAGCACACGCTCGAGTTCTGGTCCTCCGACCTGGCGGGAAACGTCGAGGCGCCGCACAAGATGGCGTCGTTCAAGATCGACATGGTCGCCCCGACCACGACCTCCGACATCGTGGGTACCTACGCGGGCCCGGCCGTCATCAACCTCAGCGCGATCGATGACACGGGCGGGTCGGGCGTCGCCTACACCTACTACAAGCTCGACACGGGCGCCCGCATGACGGGGACCTCGCTGACCGTGCCGGCGCCGACAGCGGGCGCGGTGTGGCACACCCTGTACTTCTGGTCCGTCGACAACGCCGGCAACACGGAAGCGCAGACGAGCGCCACCTTCCAGGTCGCTGCGGTCGCGAACATGACCTTCTCGCTGATGACTCCGGCGGAGTTCTCGACGGTCGGGGTACGTAATCCCGACGTCTCCGTCAAGGCCGTGGCGGACCAGGTCATCCTGAGTGCCAGCGCGACGATCGACGGCATCTCGCGGCCCGTCACCCTGACCAATCCCGGCGGCTACATGGTCACCCAGGGCTACTGGGACGGTGGCTACTACACCGACGACGGGTGCGGCGGAACGGTGTGGGTCGCCCCGTTCTGGGTGGACACGTCGTACTGGGTGCCGGCCGACCCGAACTCGGCGATCGCCACCTACTCGACGTCGGGCCTCGCCAACGGCACCCACGTCGCCTCGGTGACCTTCATGAACGCGAGCGGCGCCTCGAAGACCAAGTCGTGGACGTTCACGGTCAACGCGCCCGCCGACGTCACCGCTCCCGTCACGACCTCGAACGCGGTCGCGATGTACTCGGCGGCGACCACCATCACCCTGACCGCGTCCGACGAGGTGGGCGGCATGGGTCTCGCCAACACCTTCTACAAGCTCGACGGAACGCAGCAGACGGGCACCGTCCCGACCACCAGCGTCGGTGTCGCGACCCAGGGCCAGCACACGCTGCTGTTCTGGTCGACCGACAAGGCCGGCAACAAGGAGACCACCAAGACGGCCTCGTTCATGGTCGACTGGACCGCGCCGACGACCGCATCCAACGTCCTGTCGAGCTACGCCGGGACGGCCACGGTCACGCTGACCCCGGCCGACAACACCGGCGGTTCGGGCCTCAAGTACACCTACTACCAGGTCGACGCGGGTGCGCAGACCGCCGGGACCTCGATCGTGATCGCGCCTCCGCTCGTCGGTGCGCCTGTCCAGCACACCATCAAGTTCTGGTCCGTCGACAACGCGGGCAACACCGAGGTCGTCAAGACCGCGACGTTCTCCGTGTCGATCCCGCCCGACACCATCGCGCCGACGACGACGTCGAACGCCGTGGCGTCCTACCTGCGTCCGTCGACAATCGCCCTCACCGCCGTTGACAACCCCGGTGGCTGGGGCGTCGCGAACACGTTCTCCAAGCTCGACGGGGGAGCACAGCTGACGGGCAACAACCCGTCGACCGGCGGCGCCGGCGCGCACACCCTCGAGTTCTGGTCTGTCGACGCGGCGGCGAACATCGAGACCCCGCACAAGTTCGTGTCGTACACTGTCGCCGCCGACACGACACCCCCCACGACCACCTCGAACGCGGTGCCCTTCTACACGGGCCAGGCCACGATCACGCTGACCGCCACGGACACCGCGAACGGCTGGGGCGTCGCGTACACCTACTTCAAGGTGGACGCGGGGGTCCAGCAGACCGGCAACACCATCGTCGTCGCGCCGCCTCTGGGCACGCCCGTCGACCATACGATCACCTTCTGGTCGGTCGACCTCGCCGGCAACGTCGAGTCGCCCGCCAAGACCGCGACCTTCAGCGTCGAGGGCGCCCCGGTGCCCATGACGTTCTCCGCCATGAGCCCCGCCCCCGGCGCGATGCTCGGCGTGTCGAACCCGACGGTGTCGATCACCGCGCTGGCGCTCGCGCCGATCACGAGCGTCACGGCCAAGGTCGACGGCGTCGCCTACACGCCGACCGTCACCCCCGGCGGCGGCTACACCGTCGTCCAGGGCTACTGGGACGGCGGGTACTACACGGACGACGGGTGCGGCGGAACGGTGTGGGTCGCCCCGTTCTGGGTCGACACCTCGTACTGGGTCGCGTCGAACCCCAACCAGGCGACGGCGACGTTCCCGACGTCGGGTCTTGCGAGCGGCTCTCATACGGTCTCGGTGACCTTCATCCTCGGCACCACCGAGCGCACGACCAAGACGTGGACGTTCACCACCGACGTCGCGGCGCCGACCACGACCGCTTCCGTGCTGCCTTCCTACACGGGCACGGCGACGATCTCGCTGGTCGCCACCGACAACTTCGGCGGCTCGGGCGTGCAGACGACGTACTACAAGCTCGACAGCGGCGTCACGGCGACGGGCACCACGGTCATCGTCCCGAACCCGTTCACGGGACCCCTGAACCACACGCTCTACTACTGGTCCGTCGACGCGGTCGGCAACGTCGAGGCGCAGAAGTCGGCGTCGTTCGTGTCCAACCCGCTGCCTGACACGATCGCGCCGACCACCACCTCAAACGCGCTGGCCGCGTACGCCTCTCCGGCGAACATCACCCTCACCGCCGTGGACAACGTGGGCGGCTGGGGCGTGGCCCGGATCTTCTACTCGCTCGACAACGCGGCCTACCAGTCGGTCGAATCCTCCACCGCGTCGGTCCCGACCGGCGGCGGAGGCGTCCATACGCTGAGGTTCTACGCGCAGGACCGGGCGGGCAACACGGAGTCGCCGGTCAAGTCGGCGTCCTACACGGTCTCCGTCGACATCACGGCGCCGACCACGACGTCGAACGCGGTCGCGTCCTACACCGGACCCGCCACGATCACGCTGACCGCCACCGACAACAGCGGCGGTTGGGGAGTTGCGAACACCTACTACAAGCTCGACGGTGGAGCACAGACCGCGGGCACGGTCATCGTCGTTCCGGATCCGCTCACCGGGAGCGTCGCGCACCATCTCGAGTTCTGGTCGGTCGACCGCGCGAACAACGAGGAGACGCCGCACAAGACCGCGGACTTCACCGTCATCGCCACCCCGGCCACGGTCACGTGGTCCAACGTCTATCCGTCGACCACCTACATCAAGGTGAACAACCCGACCATCACGGTGACCGGTCAGGCGTCCCTGGCCATCAGCTCCGTCGTGGCCACCATCGACGGCGTCGCCGTCACTCCGACGGTCGTATACACCGTCAGCAACACCAACGGTGCCGTGTCGATGCCGAGGACCGGCATGGCCGGCGGTTCGCACACGGTCACCGTGACCTTCACCGTGACCGGCGGACGCCAGGCAACGAAGACGTGGACGTTCACGGTCGACACGATCGCCCCGACCACGACGTCGAGCATCGTCCCGACGTACACGGGGGCGGCCGGGATCACGTTCTCCGCCACGGACAACACGGGCGGGTCGGGCGTCGCGAACACCTACTACAAGCTCGACTCAGCCGCGTACGTGGCGGGCACCTCGCTCGCCGTACCGGCTCCTGTGGGCGGGTCGGCCGCGCACACCATCTCGTTCTACTCCACGGACAACGCGGGCAACGTCGAGACGACGCAGACCAAGACGTTCACGATCAACGCCCTCGCGGACACCACGCCGCCGACCACCGGGTGGAACGGCAACCCCTACTACGGAAGCACGACCGCGACATTCTCGATCACCGCGACCGACACCGGATGGGGCGTCCAGTACATCTTCTACCGTCTCGACGACGGGCCCGTCACGACGGGTACGGTGCCGTTCACGATCATCGGAACGGGCGCGGAAGGCCAGCACAAGCTCGAGTTCTGGGCCGTCGACTTCGCCGGCAACGTGAGCGCGCACCAGTTCGTGTACTGGATCGTCGACCTCACCGCGCCGGTCACCAGCTCCGATGCGACGGCGACCTACACGAGCTCGGCGAACATCAATCTCACGGTGACCGACAAGGCGCCGAGTTCCGGTATCGCGTACACCCGCTACCGGATCGACTCCGGCGCGCAGATGACGGGGACCTCGATATCGGTCGCCGGTCCGCTGTCAGGCGCCCCCGTGTTGCACACCGTCTACTACTGGTCCGGGGACAACGCCGGCAACGTCGAGGTCACCAACAGCAGGACCTTCACGATCGCTCCGGCGCTGGCCAACGTGGTGTTCACGAACCAGACGCCGACGCCGAACTCGACGATCGTCGTGCGCAACCCGACCGTCTCCGTGATGGGTCAGGCGACCGCGAACATAGCCGGAGTCACGGCGACGCTGAACGGGATCACCTATCCGGTCACGGTCACGTATCCCAACACCTACCTCGTCAGCCAGGGCTACTGGGCCGGCGACTACTACCAGGACGACGGGTGCGGCAACACCGTCTACGTGCCGCCCTACTGGGTCGACACGTCCTACTGGGTCACCGACAACACCAAGGCCCTCGCGACGTTCGCGACCAGCGGGCTGCCCGACGGCACCTACACCGTGGTCTTCTCGTTCGCCGTCACCGGTCAGGGGCAGGCGCTGTCCTCGTGGACGTTCAACGTGGGCGGTCCTGACGGCACGCCCCCGACGACGACCTCGAACCTGCAGCCTGCCTACATTGGTACGGCCACCATCACGCTGACCGCGACGGACAACCCCGGCGGATCGGGCGTCAAGTCCACGTACTACAAGCTCGACTCCGGCGCCCAGACGACGGGTACCGTGGTCACCGTCGCGCCTCCGGCGTACGGCGCGGCTGTGGCCCACACGATCGAGTTCTGGTCGGTGGACAACCTCAACAACGTCGAGACGCCTCACAAGACGGGCAGCTTCACGGTGGCGCCGATGCCCGACTCGATCGCACCGACAACGGTGTCGAACGCGCTCGCGACCTACACGGGCACCGCGAACATCACCCTGACCGCGACCGACAACCTCGGCGGCTGGGGCGTGGCGAGTACGAACTACCGTATCGATGGCGGCACGCAGGTGTCCGGCACCGCGATCTCGGTCCCGGCGCCGACCGCGTTCTCGGCGGTGCACACCATCTCCTTCTGGTCGGTCGACCGCGCGGGCAACACGGAGGTCGCCAAGACAGCGACCATCACCGTGAACGCGCTGCCGGACACGACCGCCCCGACCACCGGCCACAACGCGCTGTCGGTCTACCCGGCTCCGTCGACGATCACGCTGTCGCCGGTCGACAACACGGGCGGCTGGGGCATCGCCAACACGTTCTGGAAGCTCGACACCGGCGCCGTGACCACCGGGACCACCGTCGCCACGGGAGGGGAGGGTTCCCACACCCTGCTGTACTGGTCCGTCGACAAGGCGGGCAACTCCGAGGCGACCAAGACGGTGACCTACAAGGTCGACATGACCGCCCCGACGACGACGTCGAACGCGCTGGCCGCGTATGCGGGCAGCGCCAGCATCACCCTTTCCCCGGTCGACAACGTCGGTGGGTCGGGCATCAAGTACACCTACTACACGATCGACGCGGGAGCGCAGCTGTCCGGGATCACCATCACGGTCGCCGGACCGGCCACGGGCCTGCCCGTGTCACACACCATCACGTTCTGGTCCGTCGACGTCGCCGGCAACACGGAGGTCGCCAAGAGCGCCACGTTCACCGTGTCTCCGCCTGCGGACACCACGCCGCCGACCACCACGTCGAACGCGGTCGCCTTCTATGCCGGTCCCTCGACGATCACGCTGACGGCGGTCGACAACACGGGCGGCTGGGGCGTGGACAAGACCTACTACAGCGTCGATGGCGCAGCAGCGGGTGTCGGCACCGCGGTCCCGACCGGCGGCTCGGGCGTGCACACGCTCCAGTTCTGGTCCACGGATCTTGCCGGTAACAAGGAGGCGACCAAGACCGCTTCCTACAACGTCGACATGACCGCGCCGACCACGACCAGCAACGCGCTGTCGTCCTACACCGGTACCGCGACCATCACGCTGACCGCGGCGGACAACGTTCCCGGGTCGGGCCTCAAGTACACGTACTACAAGGTCGACGGGGGCACGCAGGTCGTGGGGACCACCATCCTCGTCGCTCCGCCCGTCTACGCATCGGCCGTACACCACATCGACTTCTACTCGGTCGACAACATGAACAACACGGAGACAGCGAAGGGCGCGACCTTCACGGTCAGCGCGCAGCCCGACTCGATCGCCCCGACGACGGTGTCGAACGCTTCGGCGACCTACTCCGCTCCGGCGACCATCACCCTGACCGCCACCGACAACTCGGGCGGCTGGGGCGTCAGCGCGGTCTACTACAACCTTGACGGCGCGGGCGCGACGTCCGTGTCGGCTTCCACCTGCCAGGTCGGCACGGGCGGCGGTGGCTCGCATACCCTCGAGTTCTGGTCCGTCGACCGGGCCAACAACACCGAGACGCCACACAAGTCCGTCACCTACTACGTCACGCCGGACACGACGCCTCCGATCACGACGTCCAACGCGACGGGCTACTACATCGGCTCCGCGACCATCACCCTGTCGGCGAGTGACACCGGCTGGGGCGTCGCGGGCACCTACTACAAGGTTGACGGAGGCGCGCAGCAGACCGGCACTGCCATCTCGATCGCCGCGCCGATCGCCGGCTCTGTCGTTCACACCATCGCGTTCTGGTCCGTGGACAAGGCCGGCAACGTCGAGACCGCCAACAACGCCACGTTCACCGTGGACTCGATCCCGGCCGTCGTCGCGTTCAGCAACCTGACGCCTGTCGCCGGCTCGTCCGTCGGGACGGGCACGACGGTCGTCTCGGTCAAGGCGGTCGCCGACAAGAACATCACCAACGTCACGGCGACCCTCGACGGGGTGACCAAGACCCCGACGAACTCGATCACATCCACCACCGCGGTCTCGACGTTCACGGCCACCGGCCTCACCAACGGGACGCACACCGTCGTCTTCACCGTCACGAACTCGGTCGGGGCGCAGGCCTCCAAGACGTGGACCTTCAACGTGTCGATCCAGAGTGACTTCACGCCGCCGACCACCCTGTCGGACGCGGTGAACCAGTACTTCGGCGACGCGGTCGTCACGCTGTTCCCCTCCGACAACCCGGGCGGCACCGGCGTGAAGGCCACCTACTTCACCCTCGACGGTGGTGCCCAGACGACCGGTACGTCGATCTCCGTCGCCGCACCGCTGGCGGGCGGGCCTGTCACGCACACGATCACATTCTGGTCCATCGACAACGCGGGCAACATCGAGATCGCGAACAGCAAGTCGTTCACGGTCGCGATCAAGGACGTCATCGCACCGACGACGACGTCCAACGCCCTCTCGGCGTACGTCGCCGCGAGCACCATCCAGTTGACGGCGTCGGACAACGACGGCGGATCCGGCGTGGCTCACACCTACTACCGGCTTGACGGCGGCACGACGACCGAGGGCACGCTCCTCGGCACCGGCGGCGTGGGCACGCACATGCTCGAGTTCTGGTCCGTCGACAACGCGGGCAACATCGAGTCGCCGCACAAGAACCTCACCTACAAGGTGGACTCGACCGCCCCCGTCACCACCTCGAACGCCCAGCTCTCCTACACGGGCCCGGCCAACATCACCCTGACCCCGACGGACGAAGCGGGCGGCTCGGGCGTCAAGTACACCTACTACAAGGTCGACACCGGTGGACAGACCTCCGGTACGTCGATCAGCGTCGCGCCGCCGACGTTCTCATCGGTCCAGCACACCATCTACTTCTGGTCCATCGACAACGCGGGCAACATCGAGACCACCAAGAGCGCGACGTTCACGATCGCCGCACCGGCGGACACGACCGCTCCCTCGACCATCTCCGACTACAAGTCCGTCTACGCGGTCCCGGGGCTCATCACCCTCACCGCCACGGACAACTACGGCGGATGGGGCGTCGCCACGACCTACTACCGGCTCGACGGCGCCACCGTCGCGACGGGCACGGCGATCCGCACCGGCGGTCCGGGCGCTCACACCCTCGAGTTCTGGTCGATCGACCGCGCGGACAACACCGAGACGCCGCACAAGTCGATCTCCTACAGCGTGACCGCGAACGACACGACGAAGCCGGTGACGACCTCGAACGCCCTGAGCGCCTACACGGGCCAGGCCAGGATCTCGCTGACGGCGACCGACAACTGCGGAGTGCCTCCCACGACGTTCTTCCGGATCGACTCGGGCGCGGAGACCACGGGCAGCCTGATCGTCGTGGCGCCGCCTCGCGGCGGGACGGTGTCGCACACCATCTACTTCTGGTCGGTCGACATCAACGGCAACGTCGAGGTCGCCAACACCAAGACGTTCACCATCACGGCGGTCCCGGCCAACATGGTCTTCACGGGCATGACGCCCGGCGACGGCCAGACGGTCAACGTCCGCAACCCGGGCATCACCGTCACGGCGCAGGACACGCAGGCCATCACCGACGCGGTCATCGTGATCGACAATGTCGCGCAGACCACCAGCGTGATCCTGAACAACACGCTCGCCTCGGCCGCGGTCTCGGCATACGGATTGGCCGACGGCCAGCACACGGTCGCGGCGACCTTCACCGACGCCCTCGGCGCATCCTCTACCAAGACGTGGAACTTCACGGTGGCGGCGCCAGCCGACGTGACCGCGCCGGTCACCACGTCCAACGGCGTTTCGGCCTACGCGGGCACCGCAGTCATCTCACTGTCGGCCTCCGACGAGGCCGGTGGCCTGGGCGTCGCTTACACCTACTACAAGCTCGACGGCGGCGTTCAGCTGACCGGCACGGCGCCGAACACCACGGTCTCCGTGGCCGCGGCCGGGTCGCACACGATCGAGTTCTGGTCGGTCGACCTCGCGAACAACCAGGAGTGGCCGCACAAGACGGTCACGTTCAACGTCGACCTGACACCCCCGACGACGCTGTCGAACGCTCAGACCGCGTACAACACCCCCACCGCCGAGATCACGCTGAGCCCGACCGACAACACGGGTGGCTCGGGCGTGAGGGTCACCTACTACAAGGTCGACACCGGACTCATCCAGACCGGCACACAGGTCTCCGTCCCGGCGCCCGCCTCCGGCTCCGGCGTGTGGCACACGATCTACTTCTGGTCCGTCGACAACGCGGGCAACGTCGAGTCCCAGAGGTCCGCGACCTTCAAGTCGTGGCCGGTTCCCGACACCATCGCGCCGACGACCACGTCCAACGCGTCGTCCACCTATGCGGTGCCGGGCGTGATCCAACTGACGGCTACTGACAACGCCGGCGGCTGGGGCGTGGCCAGCACCTACTACCGTCTCGACGGCGGCGTGGCGACGGTCGGACTCCAGGTGCCGACCGGCGGACCGGGTGCGCATTCACTCGAGTTCTGGTCGGTCGACGGCGCAGGCAACGAGGAGACGCCGCACAAGACGGTCAGCTACACCGTCGCGGGCAACGACACGATCGCGCCGACGACCTCGTCCGACGCCTCCGCGACCTACCCGCTGGGGACCGGCCAGATCAGGCTGACCGCCACCGACAACGTGGGCGGCTCCGGCGTCGCGCACACCTACTACACGTGGGATGACGGTCCCCAGGTCGAGAGCACCCTGATCGGGGTCACCGGCGCCGGCACGCACCACATCGACTACTGGTCCGTCGACTGGGCGGGCAACATCGAGGCTCCGAAGACGGCCACGTTCGTGGTGACCGCGCCGGACCTGACCGCTCCGACGACGGTCTCTAACGCCCTGGCCTCCTACACGGGGACCGCGACCGTCGTGCTGACTCCGACGGACAACGCCGGCGGCGCCGGCGTGCGGGCCACCTGGTACAAGGTCGACGGCGGCACCGTCCAGTCCGGGCTGACGATCGTGATCGCGCCGCCCGCAACGGGGATCGTGTCTCACACCATCGTGTTCTGGTCCGTCGACAACGCGGGCAACGCCGAGGTCGAGAAGCAGGTGACGTTCACGGTGGCGCCTCTGCCCGACACGATCGCCCCGACCACCACGTCGAACGGCGTAGCGTCCTACACCGGCCAGGCGACGATCGCGCTGAGCGCGACGGACAACGTCAACGGGTCGGGCGTCAACGTCACCTACTACCGCGTCGACGACGGTGTCGAGCAGGCGGGGACCTCGGTCGTCGTCGCCGCCCCCGCATCGGGCACGGTCTCCCACCACATCGATTTCTGGTCGGTCGACAAGGCCGGCAACATCGAGGCGCCCCACGCGTGGAGCTTCACCGTGACCGCCGCAGCGACCGGCACCGCCACGCTGTCGTTCCGGTGGCCCGGCTACGGCCTCGCCGACCTGAGCGTGCACAACGCGGCGGGAGCCGTCATCGCCTCGACCAGGGTGCAGGGCTCGGGGTCGGGCCTGAGCTGGGACGTGACCGTCCCCGCAGGTCAGAACTACTACATGTCCTGCGACTACTACGAGGACTGGGACTCGGACGGCTACGGCGGCCCCTACGGAGTCTGGACCGGCGTGATGCCGACCAACGGCACCTACTACTGGAGCTACTAGAAGCCCCGGGATATGCGGCAAGGTGTACGCAGGGCCCGTCTCGATACGAGACGGGCCCTGCTCTTTCCCTTCCGCTCCGAGGGCGCTCACGCTAAACTGTGAGATTCCGAGGCGGGCATGCGTTCGCTTCCGGTTTCCCGAAGGAGGTTCGATCCCGTGGAGCACGTTGTGCCGCTCGGCATGCCGGTCGACAGCCAGCTCGGCATGCATCAGGTCAAGATCGACGACACGACGCTGCGCGACGGCGAGCAGACCGCCGGCGTGGTGTTCGCCAACAAAGAGAAGGTCCGAATCGCGAAGCTGCTCGACGAGATCGGCATCGACCAGATCGAGGCCGGGATCCCCGCAATGGGCGGCGACGAGCGCGACGTGATCGAGGAGATCGCGCACCTCGGCCTGCGTGCGTCGGTGCTGGGCTGGAGCCGCGCGAACACGAAGGACATCAAGGTCACCCTCGAGACGGGCGTGGACGCCCTCGCCATCTCGCTGGCGACCTCGGACATCCACATCGAGACCAAGCTCCAGAAGGACCGCCCGTGGGTCCTGTCGACCATCCGTGAGGCCGTCGCATTCGCCAAGGACATGAACCCGGACGCGTACGTCTCGGTGAACGCCGAGGATGCCTCGCGCACCGAGCTCGGCTTCCTGGTGGAGTACGCGAAGGCCGCCAAAGAGGAGGGCGCCGACCGCCTCCGCTTCTGCGACACCATCGGGCTCATGGAGCCGTTCCGCACCTACCAGGTCATCAAGGCGCTCCGTGAGGAGTCGGGCCTCGAGATCGAGATGCACACCCACAACGACTTCGGCATGGCCGTCGCCAACGCGATCGCCGGCATCCACGCGGGCGCGACCTGGGTCAACGTGACCGTCGGCGGCCTGGGCGAGCGTGCGGGCAACGCCGCGCTCGAAGAGGTCGTCATGGCGCTGAAGTATGTCGAGGGCTTCGAGCAGCTCCAGTTCGACACCAAGCGTTTCCGGGAGCTGGGCGAGTACGTGGCGCAGGCCGCGGGCCGCACGATCCCGGTGTGGAAGTCGATCATCGGGACGAACATGTTCGCCCACGAGAGCGGCATCCACGCGGACGGCGTCATCAAGAACCCCAAGACCTACGAGGTCTTCGCTCCCGAAGAGGTGGGTCTGTCCCGGCAGATCGTCATCGGCAAGCACTCCGGCAGCAAGGCGATCCTGCTCAAGTTCGACGAGTACGGGATCGACCTGACGCAGGAGCAGGCCAACGCGATGTTGCCGCTGGTGCGCACGATGTCGATCGAGTTGAAGCGCTCCCTCTACGACAAGGAGCTGCTCTACATCTACAAGGACTACCAGAAGTCGCTGGGCATCGGGAACGGCTCGTAGAAGCCGCCGCACACCGTCTTCACAGCGCCTCCACTCGCGAAGGGATGTGGGTCCGATACCCGGTAAGACGATCGCCGAGAAGATCTTCTCGGCACATTCAGGCACCGACGCGCACGCCGGCGACATCGTCGTGGCGGACGTCGACTTCGTGATGGGGCAGGACGGCACCTCGCCGCTCGCCATCAAGGCGCTCGAGCGCATGGGCGTCACGCAGGTGTTCGACCCGAAGAAGGTCGCCGTGGTCATGGACCACAGCTCGCCCTCGCCCATCGAGGGCGTGAGCGCCCTGCACACCCAGATGCGCGAGTTCGGCAAGCGCACCGGCGTAAAGGTCTACGACGTCGGCTGCGGCGTGTGCCACCAGCTGATACCCGAGAACGGCCACGTGGTGCCCGGAGACCTCATGGTCGGCTGTGACAGTCACACCTGTACCTACGGCGCCCTCAACGTCTTCTCGACGGGCGTGGGCTCCACCGACGGCGCGGCCGCGATGGCCGCGGGCAAGCTGTGGTTCAAGGTGCCCGAGACCATGAAGGTCACCTACACCGGCGAGCTCGCTCCCGGGGTCTTCTCCAAGGACCTCGTCCTGTTCCTCGCCGGGCAGATCGGCGCCGACGGCGCGACCTACAAGGCGCTCGAGATCGGCGGCCCCGTCATCGACGCTCTGTCGGTCGATGCCCGCATGACGATCTCCAACATGGCGATCGAGGTGGGAGCGAAAGCGGGTCTGATGAAGGCCGACGCCAAGACGCTCGAGTGGTTCGAGGGCAGGGGAGAGCGCGTTCCCGCGCCGGTCGAAGGCGACGCCGACGCCTCCTACTGCTGCGAGCTCGTCTACGACGCGGGCGCCGTCGGTCCCCAGGTCGCCAAGCCGCACAGCGTCGACAACGTGTCGCCGATCGAGGAGGTCGCCGGTACGCCGATAGCGCAGGGCTACCTCGGCACCTGCACCAACGGACGGCTCGAGGACTTCGCGGTCGCGGCCGGAATCCTGAAGGGCCGGAAGGTCCACTCCGACGTCCGGTTCATCATCGCGCCGGCGAGCAAGCAGATCCTGCTCGACGCCATCGCGGCCGGCTACATCCAGACGCTCGTCGAGGCCGGCGCCGTGCTCGTGACCCCCGGGTGCGGCCCGTGCGTCGGCACCCACAACGGCGTGCCCTCCGACGGTGAGAACGTCATCTCCACCGCCAACCGCAACTTCAAGGGGCGGATGGGCAACGGGAACGCGTTCATCTACCTCGGCAGCCCGGCCACGGTGGCGGCCAGCGTGATCGAGGGCGCCATCACCGACCCGCGGAAGTACTTCGGAGAGGGGCGGTAGAGATGACCATCGCGGCGCGCGCCATCAAGTTCGGTGACGACATCAACACCGACTACATCATCTCCGGCAAGCACAAGTTCAAGTCCAACGACATGGTGGCCATGGCCGTCCACGCCATGGAGGACGTCGATCCGCACTACTACGAGAAGGCCAAGCCGGAGGGTGCCTTCCTCGTGGCGGGGAGCAACTTCGGCATGGGTTCGAGCCGGGAGCAGGCGCCGCTCGTGCTCATCCACTCGAACACGAAGGCGGTGCTCGCGAAGAGCTTCGCGCGCATCTTCTACCGCAACGCGATCAACACCGGTCTGCCGGTGGTCGAGTGCGACACCGACCTCATCGACGACGGTGACGAGCTGACGCTCGACCTCGAGGGCGGCGTGCTCGTCGACGTGACGAAAGGGATCACGATCCCGTTCCCGCCCCTGCCGCCTGTGATGGCGCAGCTGCTCGCGGACGGCGGGCTCGTGGAGCACTTCAAGAAGCACGGCGGGTTCGCTCTCGACTAGCAGCGGGCGCGGAGCGGCGATGCCGTTCACGCCTCCAAGGGCTACACAGTCGACCTGAACGGCATCGCCGCTCCGCCTACGTATCAGGGTCGCTCCGGGGGAAGCCCGGGAGCGGCCCTTGTGCGTCACGGCATCGCCTCGGGTCGTCAACGGGTATCCATTCAGGAGACGGCGACAACGGGAGGCGCGGCATGGCTGCTGGCGTGAAGGGTTCCGGGACGAAGGAAGACCCGTGGATGCTGACCACACCGAGCGGATCGTCGGAGTACCTCATGTACCGCGACGAGACCGCGGATCCCCCGGCGATCGTGTGCGTCGTGGGGAAGACGGCACTCGGCTATCGGCTTCGCGCCATCGAAGACCTGCACGCCTGGCTCGAGGAGCGCGGTGACTGGGTGCCGCTCGGAAGCGCCGACGAGCAGAAGTCCGCAGCCGACGGCACCGTCGAGGCGTGGGGCCGCTCATCCGACAATCCCGTCGGCGGCTGGTACGGGCTCAAGAAGGGCCTGCGTGGCCGCTTCGGCATGTACATGCCGCCTCTGCTCGAGGCTCTCGGGCTCGCCGAGGTCGAGCACAATCCGCGCAACAACCGCATGCGGGCGCTGTAGCGGTGGCGTACGACGAGGATCTCGACGCCCGGGTGTCCGAGATCGTCGGCCCGTGGGGCACCGTGCGCAAGCGGATGTTCGGCGGCACGGGATACCTGCTCGGCGGCACTATGCTCACCGGAGTCTACAAGGACTCGCTCATCCTGCGCCTGGGGGAGGAGGCAGCGGCGCCGCTGCTGCTGGACCGCCGCGCGCGTGTCTTCGACATCACGGGTCGGCCGATGCGGGGTTGGGTCATGGTCGCCTCCGAGGCCATCGACGACGACGAACTCGTCCTGTGGCTGAGCGACGCGAAGGCGTATGCGGAGTCGCTCCCGCCGAAGTAAGGGAACCTTCAGCCGGGGTGTCCCTTCTTACGCCCGTCTTCCGCTGTGTGTACCCAAGGCGTCGCGTAGTGGGAGGTTCATGCACAATGGGGTCGTTGACCGCTCGGGCACCGCACCGGATCCGGAGGAGAGACGACAGTGCCGACCCTGATCGCGCTCGGTCCGGCTCGCCTGGCGCTGCTGGGCGCCTGTGCCGTGCTGAGCGTGACATCGTTCGTCATGTACGGCTGGGACAAGGCGGCGGCGCGGCGGGGGTCACGGCGCGTGCCGGAGGCGACCCTCCACCTGGTGTCCCTGGCCGGAGGCTGGCCGGGCGGCCTCGTCGGGCAGCGCGTCTTCCGCCACAAGACCAGGAAGCAGCCGTTCCGGGCCGTGTTCTGGTGTACCGCGGTCACCAGCCTCGCGGTGTTCGCATGGCTCTGGGTGAACCTGCCCGCGTGACCCCGCCCGACCCCGAACAACACCGGAGGTCCGAATGCCGCCGACCGTCAGCATCGTCATCACCATGGCGCTCGTCTTCTACTCGGTCGGGGTCTGGAGTGAGCGGATCGCCGGCAGGCTGAAGCCCTGGCATCTCGTGTTCTTCCTGCTTGGCCTCGTGTGCGACACCGTCGGCACCGGCATGATGTTCGCGTTCGTCGGAGGGCTGACCTTCGACGTCCACGGCGTCACCGGCATGCTCGCGATCATCCTCATGCTGGTGCATGCGGTGTGGGCAGCAGTGGTGCTGGTGAGGAAGGACGAGCGGTGGATCACGCGGTTCCACCGCTTCAGCATCTTCGTGTGGGTGGTCTGGCTCGTCCCGTATCTGAGCCCCATGTTCCTCGCCATCGCGAGGCGGTAGGATTCCGCCGGGTCACCGAACGAGGGAGTTGGATCATGGCGAGTGGGCGTATGAGCGACGAGGAGATCGTGCGGACCCTCACCGGGGAGGCCGTCGCGCTGCTGTCGGACGAGCAGCGCGCCGCCCTGGACCGCATCCTGGCTCGCCTCGAGGCCGCGGAGAGGGTGTGTGAGATGGTCAAGGTCAGCCTTTCTCCCAAGTTGCGGCAGGCGGCCGACAAGAAGCTCCACTGGTGGGACGTCGGGATCGCGATCAAGCAGTGGGAAGAGATAGCAGCGCCGTCGGAGCGACCCGTCGATTCACGGGGAGGGAACGGATGAGCTGCAACGATCCGCATCTTGAGGCCCAGATGGAGCTCGACGCGCGTCACCCGCGGGTCCATGACGTCCCGCCGGTCGGGTTCGCACGGAGGCAGGCGTGGGTCCTCCTCGGCGTCGTGATCGTGGCTGCGACCGCCTGGTTGGTCCACGTGCTCATCCGCTGATCCGTACGCGCGGCAGCAGGTAGAGGGCCGCGATGGCCCGGTCGAGGGCGGAGAATAGGGCGAGAACACGATCCCGACAGGCAGGTGGCAAGATGGCGAACAGGACGACTGCCGGCTCCATCGACGAGTACATCGCCGGCTTCCCTCCCGAGCATCGGAAGCTGCTCGCGCAGATGAGAGCGCTGATCCGGGCGTCCGCTCCTGACGCTCAGGAGACGATCAGCTATGCGATTCCGACCTTCGATCGCAACGGGCGGCATCTCGTGCACTTCGCGGGGTTCGCGAACCATATCGGGTTCTATCCGACGGGGCGTGGGGTCGCGGCGTTCAAGGAGGAGCTCGAGCCGTACGCCGGCGGAAAGGGTTCGGTCCGGTTCCCCATCGGCACGCCGCTGCCCGTCGATCTCATCCGCCGGATCGTGGAATCGCGCGTCGAGGACACCGAGCGCTTCCGGGGCGCGCGGGCCCCGAGGACATCCGGCAGTGTCGCCATCGAGAACGTGAACCACCCGGGAAGCTCGACGCTCGTGGACGTGTCGATGTACGACGCCGTCCGCGAGGCGATCCTTCAGGTGCTGCCCCGCCGGTCGCCCGGTATGACGCTGGCCGACATGGCCGACCAGGTCCGGCCGCTGTTGCCGGAGGCCCTCTTCCCCGAGGGAGCCAAGGCCGGGTGGTATACGAAGGCCGTGCAGCTGGACCTCGAGGCGAAGGGTCTCATCGAGCGGGAGCGCGTCACGCCGTTGCGTCTCCACCGCGTGGGCTGACGAGCGGCTCGCCGCACCATGAGGAGCAACGTGGATCGCCGCGACCGAGATGAAGTCAGCATCCGTCCCTGGGCCGCGGGCGACCTCGAACTGCTCGAGCGCCTTCTGGGCGATCCCGAGACGATGGTCCATCTCGGGGGTCCCGAGTCCCTCGAGGCGATCCGCGTTCGCCACGAGCGCTATCTTCGCTCGGGCGACGCGGATGGCGGCCTGTTCGCGGTCGTGGCCGGCCCCGGGCGGACCGCGGTCGGCTGGGTGGGCTACTGGGAATCGAGGTGGAGCGACGACGCCGTGTGGGAATGCGGGTGGCACGTGCTCCCCGGGTTCCAGCACCGCGGCGTCGCCACCGCGGCGACCGTTCTCATGCTGGAGCGGGTCAGGTGGCGGCGTCGCCGCCACCGATTCCTCCACGCATTCCCTTCGGTCGGCAACCCGGCGTCGAACGCACTGTGCGAGCGGCTCGGTTTCGAGAAGAGGGGCGAGGTCGAGGTCGAGTACCCCAAGGGGACGATGATGCGCAGCAACGACTGGCGGATCGACCTGCTCGCTGACGGGGAAGTAGCGGCCGCGCGATGCCCCGAGTGTGGAGCCCCCGTCGCCAAAGGCGCGGTGTGTCGGGACACCTTCCACGCGCTGCTCGCGCTCGAGTCCCTCGTCCCCGGCGGGCCGGGCAGGTTGCCGCACTTCTACGCGGTCGCGACCTACCAGCTGCAGCACCCGGAGTCGATGCGGCTGACGGTCTCCGCCCTCGCCGGCCTGCGTGCCGCGGTGTCCGACGCGTTGGACGGCGCCGTTGGGATCCCGGACCTTCGCGAACGGGCGCAGCGGGGAGCGACGGCGGCCGGGCGGGTAACGCGGTGCGAAGGCGACGTGGTCCCGGTCCGGACGGTGACCGAATGGAGCGTGAACGTCTCCGAGGTCCTGGACGGCGGCGTCGAAGGCTACGCCGAGCGCGTCGCGGAGTGGGCCGTGGGGGTGCTTCGGGATCTCGAAGCCGCTGAGGCATAGGAGCCGATGATGCCGGAGGTCGTCTACTACGTCGCCTCGAGCCTGGACGGCTATATCGCCACCGCCGTCGGCGGCCTGGAGTGGCTGGCCCCGTTCGAGGGAGGGGAGGAGGACTACGGGTACGCGGAGTTCTACGCGTCGGTCGACGCCGTACTCCTGGGACGTCGCACCTACGACACCGCTGTGGGCTTCGGCGAGTGGCCGTACCCCGGGAAGCCCACGTGGGTCTTCTCCCGCACGATGCTCTCGGTGGCCGGACCGGATCTCACGGTGACGGGCGAGAACCCGGCCAACGTCGTCGCGGAGCTCTCGGCGCGCGGGATCCGGCGCGCTTGGCTGGTCGGCGGCGGGATGCTCGCCTCCTCCTTCCGTTCCGCGGGGCTGATCACCGAGTACATCGTCTCGACGATCCCCGTCATCCTGGGGGACGGCATACCGCTGTTCGGCGCACCCGGCTCCCGGCAACGGCTCCGGCGTCTCGAGACGGTCGCGTATCCCAGCGGCCTGGTGCAGTCCCGCTACGCGCCGGTGAGTGAGGTGAAGCGCTGAGCGCGGACCGGCGCCGGTCGGAGAGCGGTAGAGTGGGGCGGGGATGTCCGATCGAGCAGGGAGTCGAGGGTGGAAGAATCGTTCGTCGTACTCATCCGGGGGATCAACGTGGGCCGGGCGAACCGGGTCGCAATGGCGGACCTGCGTGCCCTGCTCGCCGACCTCGGCTATCTCGACGTGCGCACGCTCCTCAACAGCGGCAACGCGGCCCTCTCGGCGTCGGGGAAGACAGCCACGGAGATCGCGGCCAGCATCCGGCACGGACTTGCGGCACGGCTGCACGTGGAGGCGCGCGTCGTGGCGGTCACGGCCGCGGACCTCGCCGCCGCTATCGCCGAGAACCCGTTCCCGGACCGGGCCGGCGAGCCGTCACGCTTGCAGGTGGTCTTCCTCGCCGATCCCGCCGACCGCGCTCGGCTGCTGCCGCTCGCGCAGCAGGACTGGGCGCCGGAGGCGCTGGCGGTCGGGACCCGCGTCGCCTACCTGTGGTGTCCCGCGGGCATCGCCACGAGCCGCGTCTCCCGTGCGGTCGGATCCGCGATGGCGGACGTGGTCACCGCTCGGAACTGGTCGACGGTGCTCAAGCTGGCTGCGCTGGTTTCCGATACGCGCAGGAGGAACTGATACGTGAGCGTCTGTCGCGCCAAGGTCGGGTCGCCCGAGAGGCCAAGGGCCGTTGTCGGGCCGTAGGGGAGGGAGCGGGGCTGTGATCACCTGTCCTGAATGTGGCGGTCGGTTCGCGCTGACGTGGCGCCTGTACTTCCAGGCGCCACTCGGCAAGCTGTCCTGCCCGCTGTGCGGCGCGAAGCTCCGGTTCGCGCACCGCTGGTTCTACTGGGTCGCGGTCCCGGGGGCGGCCGCGATCGTCGTCGTCCCGCTCGTGTTGCTCGGCTTCAGGCTGCAGGGACTGCCCCTTGGGGCCGTCCTCGGCGTGGTCGGAGGGCTCCTTGTCGTCATCCCGTTCGACAGGTGGATGGAGAGCAGGTTCGCAATCCCGGAGCCCGACCGGCGCGACTGAACGGGCCCTGTTGCGGGTTTCGGCACGTAGCGTGGACGCGTGCTATACTTCCACCACGCGAGCCATAGGGGCTCGGGATTGCGACGTGACAAGCCGCATTCATGCGGAGCAGTCACGCCGTTTGTTTTGTCCCCTCGGGGACAAGAAGAGGATGGTTATTTTCATGGCAGAAGGCAAAGTCAAGTGGTTTAACGCCGACAAGGGTTACGGCTTCATCGAGCGCGAGGGTGGCGACGATCTGTTCGTCCACTTCAGCGAGATCCAGACCGAGGGCTTCAAGACCCTCGACGAGGGTCAGGCCGTTTCCTTCACGGAAGCCACTGGCCAGAACGGCAAGCAGCAGGCGACCCAGGTGCGCGCACTTTAGTTCGCACTTGCACTCGCGTGACTGATTGAGATCAGGGCGGCCCTTCGGGGTCGCCCTGTTCGTCGTCCGAGGCGGAACCTGACAAACGGCGCGCGGGCGGCTACGCTTCATCCGCTGAACGTTCCCCGCTTGCCCGCAGGAGGACGATGAGTTTCCTCGAGACTAGGGTCCCGCCCCCGATCGTGACGCTGGTCCTGGCCGCGGTGATGTACGGGGCGGTCCGGCTGGTCCCCGTTCCGCACGCTCCCGGCATGGTTCGGACCGGCGCGGCGCTCATGCTCGCCGCCGCCGGTCTCGTCGTCGAGCTCGCGGGCGCGGCGTCGTTGATCCGCGCGAGGACGACCGTCGATCCTATCCACCCCGGCCGGGCGTGCAGGTTCGTCTCGACGGGCGTCTACCGCGTCACGCGCAACCCGATCTATCTGGGCGACCTTCTGGTCCTGCTCGCATGGGCGGTGTATCTGTGGAACCCCGTGGCGCTGGCTCTCACGCCGCTGTTCGTCCTCTACATCGATCGGTTCCAGATCGAACCGGAAGAGCATGTTCTCGGCGACCTGTTCGGCACCCCGTACACCGACTACAAGACGCGCGTCCGCAGGTGGATCTAGGATCCTGCGGCGCCCCCGATCCGAAGGAGCGCACGTGATCAGGCACATCGTCGTATGGAAGCTCCAGCCGTTCGCGGAGGGTCGGACAGCCGCGGAGAACGCCGCCGAGATCAAGAGGCGCCTCGAGGCGCTCGAGGGCCTGGTTCCCGGGCTCCTCAGGCTCGAGGTCGGCATCGACTTCAGCCGAACGTCCGCCTCGGCCGACGTCGCGCTCTACTCGGAGTTCGCCGACCGCCAGGCGCTCGACGCCTACATGGCGCACCCCGATCACGTCGCGGTCGCCGAGTCCACGGTGGCGCTGCGCATCGACCGGACGATGTGCGACTACGAGGTCTGACGGCGACCTCGCGTGTCGTCGCGGACTATCATCGGGGCATGACAACACCTCAGGCGGACATGCGTGCGATCCTCGCCGCCGGCAACGTCGTGCTCGGCCCCATGGCCGGCATCACGGAAGCCCCCTTCCGCGCGATCTGCAAGCGGATGGGCGCGGGGCTGACCTTCACCGAGATGGTCAGCGCGAAGGGCCTGCACTACAACCCCGACGGCCACGTGTCGAAGGCGCTGCTGACCTTCGCTCCTGAAGAGGTGCCGTGCGCCGTCCAGCTCTTCGGAGCGGACCCCGACATCATGGCCGAGCAGGCGCGCGGCATCGTCGAGCGTCACGGAGCGGACGTCGCGTGCATCGACATCAACATGGGCTGCCCGGTGACGAAGGTGGTCTCGAAAGGGGAGGGCAGCGCGCTGATGCGCACGCCGGTGCTGGCAGCCGAGATCGTGCGGCGCGTCGCCGGCGCATCAGGCGTGCCGGTGACCGTGAAGTTCCGCAAGGGATGGAGCGACGGTGAACTCAACGCCGTCGCGTTCGCGCAGGCGATGGAGGATGCGGGCGCCGGGGCCATCACGGTCCACGGCCGCACACGGGACCAGTTCTACCGCGGGCCGGCCGACTGGAAGGTCATAGCCGAGGTGAAGGCGGCCGTGGGAGTCCCGGTGATCGGCAGCGGGGACGTCTTCTGCGCCGCCGACGCCCAGGCGATGCTCGATCGATGCGGGGTGGACGCCGTGATGGTCGCGCGCGGGGCGCAGGGGAATCCATGGATCTTCCGGGAGGCCCGCGCTCTCCTCGACCGTGGTGAGGAGCTCGATCCTCCCACCGCCTTCGAGCGGATCGACATGGCGCGCGAGCACGCCGCCGCGCTCGTCGCGTTCGGCGGCGAGAACGCCTTCGCGCGGATGAGGAAGCACGTCGCGTGGTACATCACGGGCATGCCCGGTGCGACCACGGTCCGCCGCCGCGCCAACGAGGTGGCGAGCCACCGCGAGATGGACGACATGCTGCTCGAGTACCGCGCCTGCCTGGAGCGCGGGGACGATCCGGCCTGGCTCGAGGGGGCGTCGCTGTGACTGATCGCAAGCAACTTCTGCGCGCGTACAAGCAGACTCCTCCGCCCGCGGGTGTCTACCGCGTCCTCGACACGGTCACGGGTGGCTACTTCCTCGGATCGAGCCTCAACCTGCCCGGCATCCTCAACCGCCATCGTTTCAGCCTTGAACTCGGGCGCGAGCGTTGTCGCGACCTGCAGCGCGCATGGTCCGAGGACGGTCCCGAGGCGTTCGTGTTCGAGGTGCTCGACACGCTCGAGCCGTCGGACGACCCTGCCGCGGACGCCGCTGAGGAGACTCGCCTTCTCGAGGAGCTGTGGCGTGCCCGGTTGGCCGCGACGGACGGGCCCGCCTGGGTGATCCGCTAGCGCGCACCGGATGGTGTTCTACAATGCGTATCCGCGCGTGTACGCGCGCATCCGCTTCCTGAACGCATCCGACTCGAGGAGCCTCCTCCATGGCCAAGCACACCGTGACCCTCATCCCCGGCGACGGCATCGGTCCCGAACTGACGAGCGCAATGCGCCGTGTCGTCGAGGCTACCGGCGTCGACATCGAGTGGGACGTCGTGGATGCCGGCGCGGGTGTGGTCGAGAAGTACGGCACGCCGCTGCCCGGGCACGTGCTCGAGTCGATCCGCCGTAACAAGGTCGCGATCAAGGGTCCGATCACCACGCCCGTCGGCGGCGGCTTCCGCTCGGTCAACGTCGCGATCCGCAAGGAACTCGATCTCTACGTGTGTCTGCGTCCCGCGTTCTCGATCAAGGGAAGCGGAGCGCGCTACGACGACATCGACATCGTCATCGTTCGCGAGAACACCGAGGACCTCTACGCAGGCATCGAGTTCGCCGAGGGCAGCGACGCGGCCCGCGAGCTGATCGAGTTCGCGGCCGCCAAGGGCGCCGGCATCATCAAACCCGACTCCGGCATCTCGCTGAAGCCTATCTCGATCTCCGGGACGCAGCGCATCGTGCGCTACGCCTTCGACTACGCGATCGCGAACGGCCGCAAGAAGGTCACGGCGGTGCATAAGGCGAACATCCTCAAGCACTCCGACGGGCTGTTCCTCAGGGTCGCCCGTGAGGTCGCCGCGGAGTACGCGGACAGCGGGATCGAGTTCGAGGACTACATCGTGGACGCCACCTGCATGCAGCTCGTGCTGCACCCCGAGTGGTGGGATGTGCTCGTGCTCCCGAACCTCTACGGTGACATAGTCTCCGACCTCGCCGCCGGGCTCATCGGCGGGCTGGGCATCGCGATGGGAGCCAACATCGGCGTCGACTGCGCGGTGTTCGAGCCCACCCACGGCTCGGCGCCCAAGTACGCGGGGAAGGACATGGCCAACCCCACCGCCGAGATCCTCTCGGCCACGCTGATGCTCAAGCACCTCGGAGAGAAGGACGCGGCCGACAGCATCCTCTCGGCCGTGCGGAAGGTCATCGGCGCCGGCGAGAAGGTCACCTACGACATCAGGCGCTCCGTCACCGGCAGCACGGCGGGCTCCGTAGGGACGCAGGCCTACGCGGACGCGCTGATCGCAGAGTTCTAGTCGATCGAAGGGGGCTTCGGCTCCCGCGAGATCGTCATCGACTCGATGCGGTCGCGGCCGGCGTTCTTCGCCTGGTACATCGCCACGTCGGCGAGCTGCAGCATCTCCTCCACCGAGTTCGGGGGCGAGACGAAGGTCACCGCGCCGAACGACGCGGTGACCTCGGAGCCGTAGCCGTCGGTGACGGTACGCAGGGCCTCCCGGACGTGGTCGAGGGCGACGCCTGCCGCTGCCGCGTCGGTCTCGGGAAGGAGCACGACGAACTCGTCACCGCCGACGCGCGCCACGATGTCGACCTTGCGCAGCCTCCGGCGGACGGCCTGGCCCACGTCGTGGAGCAGGCGGTCTCCGGCCGCATGGCCGAGGGTGTCGTTCACGCTCTTGAAGTGGTCGAGGTCCAGCGAGGCCAAGGTGAACGTCCTGCCGTAGCGGCGCGCGCGCTCCAGCTCCGCCTCCGCGAGTTCCTTGAAGCTGCGCGTGTTCGCCACGCCCGTCAGCGTGTCGGTGCGCGCGAGGTCGCGTTCGATCTCAAGCGACCGGTGGAGACGCGTGAGGACCTCGACGACCACAAGGGACAGCATCATGACGGCCGCAGTGTTCCAAGCGACGACGGTCGGAGCGGTCGCCGTGCCGGGCGTGGTCATCTCGGCGAGCAGGCTCGCGGCCCCGACCAGCAGGCACCAGGCCCGCCCCGGCGTCCGGCCGAAGAACCACGCGATGAGGGCGACCGGACCCAGATAGAGCGCGGCGAGCGACAGCTCGGAGCCGCTTGCCCGGTCGATCCAGGCGGCCCCCAGCGTAGCGGCGACGGAGATCACGAGGACCACCGAGGGGTGGGCCTCGAGCGTCGCGGTGATCGGCTCGATCAGATCGTCGATATCGAGATCGGCGAGGCGGTTCGGTGCCATCTGCGTCCCGTCGGGGCATCGCGTCGGGAGGATTCCCGGGTTGGTGGGAGTGTATGCCACCGGGCGGCCCTTCGGAACGCGACCTTCGTGGTTGTGTGGCGCCGCCGGCGTCGTCTATACTCTCGCCCAATCGAACATGGCATCAGGCTATGACGGGGAGTAGTAGAGGCAAATCCCAGCAACAGAGAGCCGGGGACAGTGGGAACCCGGTGCGGGACGCTTCGAATCTGGCCCCTGAGCCATCCGGAAGAACGGGACTGACCCGAGTCGGCGGACGATCTTCGCCCGGGGCAGCGACAAGTACGCCGGATCGGTGTGGCACCGTTACCAGCCGCACGAGTGGGCGCTTCTCAGGTCCGCTTCCTTCGCGATGCTCGCGACGGGAGCGGCGACGCGGGGCGCCAATCGGGGTGGTACCGCGGGAGGCATGATCTCTCGTCCCTGGCCGGGGACGGAGTCTGTCCTTTTCCGCGGTTTTTGCGTTCCGCGGCCTGACTCCCAAGCCGTCGGCCGAACCCCGGAGCCCATCGGCTCCACTCTTCTCGACTCACACCCTCGTGCGGTGGTGGCGCTCCTGTCACACCCTGACGCCTACAGGCGAAGGGTTGTGGGATGGAACTGCGCAGCGACCGCATGAAGACGGGGCCTTCACAGGCTCCTCATCGCAGCCTCCTGAAGGCTGACGGCCTCACCGACGAGGAGATCGCGCGGCCGCTCGTCGCCGTGGTCAACTCCGCCAATGAGGTCATCCCGGGCCATCTCGGCCTGCGCAACGTGGCCGACGCCGTCAAGGCGGGCATCCGCATGGCCGGCGGCACGCCGCTCGAGTTCTCCACGATCGGCATCTGCGACGGCATCGCCATGAACCACGCCGGCATGCGCTACTCGCTGGCGAGCCGCGAGGTCATCGCCGACTCCGTCGAGCTGGTCGTCCAGGCGCACGCCTTCGACGCGATGGTGCTGATCCCGAACTGCGACAAGGTCGTGCCGGGTATGCTCATGGCCGCGGCGCGCCTCGACATCCCGGCGATCGTCGTGTCGGGCGGGCCGATGCTCGCGGGTCGGCATGGCGGCAAGGACGTCGACCTCGACACCGTCTTCACCGCGGTCGGGAAGCACGCCGCCGGTCAGATGACCGACGAGCAGCTCTGCGAGCTGGAGAACGACGCCTGCCCGACCTGCGGGTCGTGCGCGGGTCTGTTCACCGCCAACTCCATGAACTGCCTGACCGAGGCGATCGGCATGGCCCTGCCGGGCAACGGCACGATCCCCGCCGTCTACTCCGAGCGCCTGCGCCTCGCCAAGCACGCGGGCATGAGGATCATGGAGCTTCTCGAGCGCGGCATCACCGCGCGACAGATCATGACGCCCGCCGCCGTGCGCAACGCCATGGCACTCGACATGGCCTTCGGCGGCTCGTCGAACACCGTGCTCCACCTCACCGCGATCGCACACGAGGCGGGCGCGGACATCACGCTCGACGACTGGGCCGCCGTCAGCGCCCACACCCCGAATTTGGTTCGGATCTCGCCCGCCAGCGACTACCACATGCAGGACCTGCACGCGGCCGGAGGCATCCCCGCGATCATGGCCGAGCTGGCCGAGGCCGGGCTCGTCGACGGCGACGTCCTTACGGTGACCGGGCAGCCGCTCTCCGCCACGCTCGCGAAGGCGTCCGTGCGCGACGCCGCGGTCATCCATCCGATCTCCTCCCCGTACGCGGCCGCGGGCGGCCTGCGCGTCATGCGCGGCAACCTGGCCCCCGACGGCGCTGTCGTGAAGCAGTCGGCGGTCTCCGCTGAGATGCGGCAGCACACCGGTCCCGCGCGTGTCTTCGACTGCGAGGAGGACGCCGTCGCGGCCATCCTCGGCGGGAGGATCGTCTCCGGCGACGTGGTGGTCATACGCTACGAGGGCCCGAGCGGCGGTCCCGGCATGCGCGAGATGCTCACCCCCACGAGCGCCATCTCCGGGATGGGGCTGTCGACCAGCGTCGCGCTCATCACCGACGGCCGCTTCTCCGGGGCGACCAAGGGCCCCGCGATCGGCCACGTCTCTCCCGAGGCGGCCCTGGGCGGCACGATCGGGCTGGTCCACGAAGGTGACCCCATCGAACTCGACATCGACGCCGGCACGCTGAACCTGCTCCGCTGCGAGGAAGAGCTGGCGGCGCGGCGCGCGGCCTGGGCGGCGCCTGCGCCCCGTGTCACGACCGGGTACCTTGCCCGCTACGCGGCGCAGGTCTCCAGTGCCGACAGGGGGGCGATCCTCGGATGAGCCCGACGGGCGACCACACGCACGCATCAGCGCGCTTCCGCGCGTACGACCAGACCAGGGAGGTGACGGCATGAAGATGAACGGAGGACAGGCGCTCGTCCGCGCGCTCGAGGACGCGGGCGTCGAGGTGGTGTTCGGCTATCCCGGCGGCGTTGCGCTCCACATCTTCGACGCGCTCGACCAGAGCACGAAGATCCGCAGCGTGCTGCCGCGGCACGAGCAGGCCGCCGTTCACATGGCCGACGGCTACGCGCGCGTCACGGGCAAGGCGGCGGCTGTGATCGTCACGAGCGGGCCCGGCGCGACGAACACGATCACCGGCATCGCCAACGCGTACATGGACTCGATCCCGATGGTGGTGTTCACGGCCCAGGTCGCCACGCCCGTCATCGGGACGGACGCGTTCCAGGAGTCGGACATCACGGGGATCACGCTGCCGATCACGAAGCACAACTACCTGGTCAAGGACCCCAACGAGCTCGTCGAGACGATCGCCGAGGCCTTCCACATCGCGACGACCGGCCGTCCCGGCCCGGTGCTGATCGACGTGCCGGCGGACGTGAGCAAGGGCGACGTCGAGTACCACTGGCCCGAGAGCGTCAACCTGCCCGGATACAAGCCGACCTACCGCGGCCACGCCAAGCAGATCAAGCAGGCGGTCCAGCTGATCGCGAAGGCGCGCAAGCCGCTGCTCTACGCCGGCGGCGGCGTACTGGGTTCGGGTGCCTGGAAGGAGCTCAAGGAGCTCGCCGAGTTGATGCAGCTCCCGGTCGTCGCGACGCTGATGGGCAAGGGCGTCTTCCCGGAGGACCACCACCTCTCACTCGGCATGCCGGGCATGCACGGCGCCAAGTACGCGAACTACGCGATCACCGAGACCGACCTGCTCATCGCGGTCGGCGTCCGCTTCGACGACCGGGTGACGGGCAAGCTGGCTGCTTTCGCGTCCAAGGCCAAAGTCATCCACGTCGACATCGACCCGGCCGAGATCGGCAAGAACAAGGCCGTGGACGTGCCCATCGTCGGCGACGCCAAGAGCGTGCTCACCGAGATGGTCTCGGAACTGCGCAAGGCCAACGCCGAGCCGCGCAACCAGGCATCGGTGCGCGGCTCGG
>JANYKZ010000052.1 GCA_025361505.1 Coriobacteriia bacterium | reverse complement strand
GCCGTCGGCGCGAGGCTTGAGCTCCGTGACCTCGAAGCCCTCCTTGGCGAGCCGATGCGCGGGCTCCAGGATGGCGTGATGCTCGAAGGCCGAGATGATGACGTGGTCGCCCTTGCCGCGGGCTTTGGCGGCCCGGGCGATCCCGAGGACCGCGGAGTTGTCACCCTCGGTCCCGGCGCCCGTGAAGATGACCTCCGCGGGATTCGCCGCACCGATGTTCGTCGCGAACGACTCGCGGGCGGCCTCGAGGGCACGGTAGGCGTCGCGGCCCTGCGCGTACAGGCTGTTCGGGTTGCCGTAGTGTTCCGTGAAGAAGGGCAGCATCGCGGCAACGACGCGCTCGTCCACCGGCGTGGTGGCGGCGTAGTCGAGGTAGATGGACTTCGGGGTGGCGTCACTCATAGGGGTCAGGCTCCCTCTCTCGTCGTACCGGTCGCCGCACTATCGAAGGCTGACTGTCGCGTGCACAGGTCGCCGACGCTGGTCGTGGTGAACACGTCGCGCAACGCCTCGGTCGCTCTCGACCAGACGCTCGCCGCGGCGCAACCGCCGCTGCGGCCGCACAGCTGCCCGCCATCACAGCTCGTGGGGGCCAGCGGACCCTCGAGCGCCTCGACGACCTCGAGGACCGAGATCTGTGACGGGTCGCGCGTGAGGGTGAAGCCGCCGTGCGCGCCGCGGGAGGCGCTCACGAGGCCCGCCTTGCGCATAGCCGCGAGCAGCTGCTCGAGGAACTTCATGGGGATGCCCTGGCGTTCGGCGACGCCGCGCGCGCTCACCGGGCCTTCGCCGAAACGGACGCCGAGATCGATCAGTGCCAGCAGTCCGTACTCGCTGCGAGCGGTGAGACGCATGTCATCGGCCTCCTCCCGGATCCAATCCCTACTGGCTTCGTATGATATGGGTTCGAGGCTCCCCGCGCAATGGACAGACGATGGAGATGCGGGCGTCGTCCGGTCCCTCCGACTCGTGCGTCGGGAAGCTGTGACCGCCCGAGACCCCATCGGTACCGCCGGGGGTGCCTGAGCTCCCGTCGGGCGCGATGCAGGTACGACCCGTTGCGCGGAGTGTCACCGCCGTGTTAGTTTGTGCTCCCACGTCTTCGGGGGAGGACCTTCGATGACGCAAAGGGTGTGGATCCGAGGTCGATAGTCACAGGGTGACGAGGACCCTCCGGATTCTTTCCCGGGAGATGCAGGAAGCCCCGACGCGCTCGTGCGCATCGGGGCTTCTGCCGTGTACGGGAGTCCTCCGGGCGGCCTAGAGGCCCTTGAGCAGGTTCGCCATCTCGATGGCGCCCACCGCGACGTCCCAGCCCTTGTTGCCGTGCTTCGTGCCGCTTCTCTCCACGGCCTGCTCGATCGAGTCGGCGGTGACGACGCCGAACATGACCGGCACGCCCGTCTTGAGCGAGGCATGCGCGACGCCCTTGGAGACCTCGGACGCGACGTACTCGAAGTGCGGGGTGGCTCCGCGGATGATCACGCCGAGTGCGATGACGGCGTCGTACTTCTTCGACGCGGCCATCTTGTGGGCGACGAGCGGGATCTCGAACGCGCCCGGGACCCAGGCCACGTCCACGCTCTCCTCAGGGATACCATGGCGTCCCAGCGCGTCGAGCGCGCCGCCGAGCAGGCGCGACGACAGCAGCTCGTTGAAGCGGCTGACGACGATACCGATCTTGAGCCCTGAACCGATCAGGTCACCTTCGAAGACGCTCATCTAGTCCTCCTTCTTCATGTCGGCACGAGCCGCGTCGCCCAGGTCGAGGCTGTGGCTCATCTTGTCCTTCTTGGTCCGCAGGTACGCGATGTTGTCGGGGCCTGCGCAGATCTCGAGCGGCACCTGTTCGGTGATCCTCAGGCCGTAGCCCTCGATGCCGCTGATCTTCTTGGGGTTGTTCGTCATGAGGCGCATGGTCGTGACTCCGAGATCGACCAGGATCTGCGCGCCGATGCCGTAGTCGCGCAGATCGGCCGGGAAGCCCAGGGCCTCGTTCGCCTCGACCGTGTCCGCGCCGGCCTCCTGAAGCTCGTAGGCGCGCAGCTTGTTCGCGAGTCCGATGCCGCGGCCCTCGTGGCCGACCATGTAGAGGATCACTCCGGTCCCTTCGGCCTGGACGCGCCGCATGGCCTCTTCGAGCTGCGCTCCGCAATCGCAGCGCAGCGAGTGGAACACGTCGCCGGTGAGGCACTCTGAGTGCACGCGCACGAGCACATCCTCGCTGTGCGCGACGTCGCCGACGACGAGGGCCAGGTGGGTCGTGCCGTCGACGCGGCTCTCGTAGCCGTAGCCGGTGAACTCTCCGGCGCGCGTCGGCATCTTGACCGTGGCGATGCGGTCGACCAGCACCTCGGTGCGGCGGCGGTAGCGGATGAGGTCGGCGACGGTGACCATCTTCAGCCCGAATCGCTTGGCGACCTCCTCGAGCTGAGGCCGGCGCGCCATCGTGCCGTCCTCGTTGAGGATCTCGCAGATGACGCCGGCGGGGGCCAGGCCCGCCATCCGGGCGAGGTCGGTGGCCGCCTCGGTGTGACCCGCGCGCTCGAGCACGCCGCCGGGACGGGCCTTCAGCGGGAAGACGTGACCGGGCATCGAGAGGTCCTCGGGCCGGGTCGCGGGGTCGACCAGCGCGTGGACGGTCACCGCGCGGTCCTTGGCGGAGATGCCCGTGGTGATGAGCCCCTTGGCCCCGACGGAGACGTGGAACGCGGTCCCCTGCTCGGAGGTGTTGGTCTGTGCCATCGGAGGGAGCTTCAGCGCCTCGACGCGGTCGGCGGAGAGAGGAACGCACACCAGCCCGCGGCCGTTGGTGACCATGAAGTTGATGTCGTCGGGCGTCACCTTCTCGGCCGCCATGACGAAGTCGCCTTCGTTCTCCCGGTCCTCGTCGTCGACGACGATGAGCATCCGCCCCGCGCGGATCTCCTCGATCGCTTCGTCGATGCTCGCGAAAACGGGATCGGTCGGCGTCATCGGCCCTCACCGAGGTCCTTCAGCATGTCGCCGAGGCTGCGCTTGGCGGGACTCTCGTCCCGGGCCTCGGGCACGCCCATGTACTGGCGGACGTAGCGCTGGACGTACTTGGCGAACATGTCGGCCTCGAGGTTGACGCGGCCGCCGTTCGGCTTGTCGCCGAGCGTGGTGGTCTGCTCCGTCAGTGGCAGCACCGAGACCCCGAAGCCGTCGTCGAAGAGGCGCGCGACTGTCAGCGAGATGCCGTCCACGGCGACGGAGCCCTTCTCGACCAGGAACTCGCGGACCTCCGCAGGGGCTGTGAAGCGGTAGAGCGTGGAGTTGCCCGCGGGCTGGCGCAGGGAGATCGTCCCGACGGCGTCCACGTGGCCGGTCACGATGTGGCCGCCGAGGCGGTCGGACAGGCGCAGCGCGCGCTCGAGGTTGACGCTCGCTCCTTGGCGCAGGTCGGACAAGGTCGATCGCCGGACCGTCTCGTCGCTCACGTCGGCGACGAACGACCCGCGCAGGAACTTGGCGATGGTAAGGCACACGCCGTCGACGGCGACCGAGTCGCCGATGGTCATGTCACGGCCGAAGTCGGGCGCGTAGAGCTCGAGGCGCATGCCGCCGGCGACGCGCTCCGTGCGCGCGACGATACCTTTGGTCTCGATGATCCCGGTGAACATGTGATCCAGTCTCCTTCAGGCGACTCGGGCAAGAACGGACCGTCCCCTACTGCCTACGATTCCTCTCGGCGCGGACGCCAAACCGTCACGGCGTCGCTCCCCACCACACCGGCGCCGGTCGCGCGGAAGTCGCGCTGCAGCGTCGACGGGTCCTCCTGCGATTCTCCCACATAGAGCGAGGGCGCCTGCTCGCCGGCGAGTCCTCCCGCATGCAGGACGATGAGCTCGTCGACGAGACCGGCCGCGACCAGCGCGCTGAAGAGGCGGGGACCCGCCTCGACGAGCACGGAGACGACGCCGTCACGGGCCAGCGACTCGAAGGCGCCGGTCAGCCCTTCGGACGCGTCCCACGGGACGCACCGCGCACCCGCAGCCAGCAGCTCGGGCTCGAAGTCGAGGGCATCCGGCACGAGCACGCCGACGGACCCGGCAGCGTCGCGAAACATGCGGGACTCGGAGGAGGGCTGCTCGGTGCGGGTGAGGACGTAGCGGCGTGGTTGCCGCGGCGCGAGCGCACCGTCGGCGTCGCGCACGGTGAGCGACGGGTCGTCGACCGCGACGGTGCCGGAGCCGACCAGGATGGCGTCCGCTTCGGCGCGCAGGCGCATCGTGAGCTCGCGGGCGCTCTGGCCGGTGAGCGCGCTGCGGACTCCGGCGGCAAGAGCGGGCCTGCCGTCCAACGTCAGAGCTACCTTCACCCGCACGAACGGCCGTCCTGTGGCGACGCGGTGGAGCCACTCCTCGTCGAGGGCGGCGAAAGGTGCGGGGTCCCGCGCGAACTCGACCTCCACGCCGGCGCGACGCAGGACGGCAGCTCCCCCGCCGGCCAGCGGGCTCGGGTCCGCGAGGCCGATCACGACCCGGGAGACCCCGGCCGCGACGAGGGCGTCGGCGCAGGGCGGCGTTCGCCCGACGTGGGAGCACGGCTCGAGGGTGACGTAGGCGGTCGCGCCGCGGGCGGCGGACCCGGCCGCGCTGAGGGCCGCGGCCTCGGCGTGCGGACCGCCGGCGCGTTCGTGCCAGCCCTCACCGACGATCGCTCCGTCGCGGACCAGGACGCACCCCACGACGGGATTGGGCGCGGTCGAGCCGCGGCCGAGCTCAGCGAGATCGATAGCGCGACGCAGGTACGGGTCGGTCACGGCCGCGTAGGCGTCGCCGAAGAGGCGCGTCATCGTGCAGAACCTTCTTCTTCCATCCGGACTCTACCGTCGGCCCCGGGATCTCACCGGGTCGGCCCCTCTCGCGAGGGGTTCGCGGGCTTTCACCGCCGGTGGGGAATCTCACCCCGCCCTGAAGAACGTGCCGCGATTCTAGCAGGAAGCTGCCGGCGCCGCCATCAGTGGACGAAGAGCCCGAGCAGCCAGATCAGCAGCACGACGAAGAGGACGGCCGCGATCGCGACGAGGAAGCGCATCCCGAGGTCGCGCCAGAACTCGGGCCAGCTCTGACGCGCCATAGCGGTGCGCTTCTCGAGCCGGTTCGTGGTGTAGCGTCTGGCGCCGCGTGGCGACAGGAACCGGTCGCTCAGGTTGCGCAGGCCGTTGCCGAGGTCAGCCACGGGGTAGCGCAGCCTGTCCCGCGGCCCGGATCGCGGCGAGGGCCGCCGACGGGTCCGGACGTCCGAAGACCGCGTTGCCCGCGACGAGCACGCGCGCGCCGGCGGCCGTGACCAGAGGGGCGGTCGTCTCGTCGATGCCGCCGTCGACCTCGATCAGTGCGCGGGAGCCGCATGCGGCGATCATCGCGGCGATCGCGGCGACCTTCGGCGCCGCCGACGGGATGAACGCCTGGCCGCCGAACCCGGGGTTCACGCTCATGACGAGCACGAGGTCGAGCTCCGGCAGGATCTCCTCGAGGACCGACGCGGGGGTGGCGGGGTTGAGCGCGACGCCGGCCTTCGCTCCGGCCGCGTGGATGCGCTGCACGATGCGGTGCAGGTGGTCGCAGGCTTCGGCGTGAACGGTCACCCAGTCGGCGCCGGCCTGGAGGTACCACTCCACGGTCGTGTCGGCGTCGTCGATCATGAGATGTACGTCGAGGGGGCGGGTTGCGACACGCTTCAGCGCCCGGATGACCGGGGGGCCGATCGTGAGGTTCGGGACGAAGTGGCCGTCCATGACGTCGACGTGCAGGAAGTCGGCTCCGGCGGCCTCGACCAGCGTCACCGCCTCGGCAAGCCGGGTGAAGTCCGCCGACAGCAGCGAGGGCGACATCAGGATGCGATCGGTCACGAGCGTCTCCTTCGCGTGCGGTCGGTGACGGCGTCAGTCGTCGACGAGGCCGAGTCCGTGGAGCTCGTCGCGGGCGGCGCGGCCCAGCAGGGCATCCTCGCCGTCGGCGAGCGAGCTTCCCTCGTAGAGGACCGCGCGGACCTGTCGCGTGATGGGAAGCTCGATGCCGAGACGCTTGCCGAGCTCCTCGACCGCGATGCAGGCGAACGCGCCCTCGGCGACCATGTTGGTCTGCGCGCGGAACCCATCGAGGGTGCCGCCGCGGCCCATGAACTCTCCGAGCGCGCGGTTGCGGGAGTTGCGCGAGGTGCAGGTGGCGATGAGGTCACCGACGCCGGCGAGGCCCATGTAGGTGAGCGGGTTGGCGCCCATGGCGTGACCCAGGCGGCTCATCTCGGCCAGCCCTCGCGTCATCAACGTGGCCTTGGTGTTGTCTCCGTAGCCCACGCCGTCGCACATGCCGGCCCCGACCGCGATCACGTTCTTGCTCGCGCCGCACAGCTCGACGCCGACGACGTCCGGGTTGGTGTAGACGCGGAAGAAGCGGGTCATGAAGAGGTCCTGGAACACGCGGCCGACACGATCGTCGTACGCGGCCACGACGGTGGCGGACGGGATCCCCTTCCCCACCTCTTCGGCGTGGTTCGGGCCGGAGAGACCGGCGAGGCGGCCCCGGTTGCCAAGGACATCCTCGAGGACCTCGGTCATGAGCATCAGTGTCACGTTCTCGACGCCCTTGCTGAGGATGATGACGGGGACGTCCTCACCGAGGAACGGCTTCATGGCCTCGGCGGTCGTCCGCACGCCGACGCTCGGCGTCACCATGACGACCGCTTCGGCGCCCTCCAGCGCCAACCCGATCTCGTGCGTGGAGAACACGCTCGGGGGCAGGACGACGTCGGTCATGAACTGCGGGTTGTGCCTCGTGGTGTTGATGCCCTCGGCGATCTCGGGCTCGCGGGCCCACAGGGAGACCTCATGGCCCTTGCCGCCGAGAAGCCACGAGACGGAGGTCCCCCAGGATCCCGCTCCGATGACTGCGACCTTGCTCACGATCCGTCCTTCCCGTGCGAGGCGCCTGCGCGTCCCATGGTAATCCTCGGTTCCTCGCGACGGAGGATCCGCCCGATGTTCGCTCGGTGCGACCACACAACGAGCGGTATGGCGATCAACGCGAAGACGAAGAGGATCGGGCGGTCCTGGCCGTGGTAGAGCACGGCGATCGCGACCGGGAAGACGAAGGCCGTCACGATCGAGGCCACGGACACGATCCGGGTGGTGAGGATGAGCCCCACGAACACCACCAGCAGGACCAGGAACGTCGCGGGCATGAGGACGAGGATGGCCCCGGCCGCCGTCGCGACGCCCTTGCCGCCGCGGAGGCGGAAGTACGGAGAGAACATGTGCCCTGCCATGGCCGAGGCGCCGGCGACGATCACGAACAGGTCGCTGAGGTTCGGTCCGAAGAGCGCGGGCGGCAGCAGGAGCAGGGCGAAGATCGCGGCGATGGCGCCCTTCGCCACGTCGAGGACGGCGACGATGAGCGCGGGACGCCACCCGAGCGTCCGAAAGACGTTCGTGGCCCCGGTGTTGCCGGAGCCGAGCTGGGTGATGTCCACGCCGTGCAGGCGCCTCGCAACGACGACCCCGAAGGGGATGCCGCCGAGGAAGTAGGCGAACGTGATCGCGAGGACGACCCGGAAGACGGTGACGGCCATCGCGACCTAGTCCTTCTGCCGGAACTTCAGGGTCACCGGGGTCCCCGTGAAGTCGAACGCCTCACGCATGCGGTTCTCCATGTAGCGACGGAAGTTCTCGTCGACGAGCTTGGGGTGGTTCGCGAAGAACGTGAAGCCCGGAGGACCCTGGCGCGTCTGCGTGCCGTACTTGACGCGGAGCTGGGAGCCGCTGCGCGAGATGGTGTGCCCGGTCTCGCGGAGGTCGGCGAGGAAGCGGTTCAGCTTGCTGGTCGACACCGACTGCATGTAGTTGCCGTAGACGAGGTCCACGAGGTCGTAGAGCTTGGCGATCCCGCGCCCCGTCAGCGCCGACGTGCGGATCATCGGCGCGTAGTCGATGAACCCGAGCTTGCGCGGCATGTCCTCCTCGACCGCCTCGCGGGCGTCGTCGTCGGGGAGCAGGTCCCACTTGTTCAGGACCACGACGATGGCGCATCCGCGCTCCTCGGCGAAGCGGGCGACGCGCTGGTCGCCGTCGGTGATGCCGATGGAGGCGTCCACGATGAGAAGGGCGACCTGGGCGCGGTCGATCGCGCGCATGGCGCGCACGAAGCTGTAGTACTCGACCGACTCGTCGATCTTGGACTGCCGGCGAAGGCCGGCGGTGTCGACGAGGCGGTAGTGCTTGCCGTCGCGCTCGATGACCGTGTCGATTGAGTCGCGCGTCGTGCCCGCGATACCGCTCACGATCGAGCGTTCGGCCCCGATGAGCCGGTTGTAGATCGAGGACTTTCCGGCGTTCGGCCGACCGATGATGGCGATGCCGATCTCGGACGTCTCGGGCTCGGGCTCGGCCTCGGGAAGCGCCTTGACGAGGTCGTCGAGCAGGTCGCCGGTCCCGTGGCCGTGGAGCGCCGAGATGGCCCAGGGCTCGCCGATGCCGAGGTTCCAGAACTCGAAGGAGTCGTTGGAGTTGCCGGGGTTGTCGGACTTGTTGACCACCAGGAAGACCGGCCGGTCGCTGCGCTGCAGGATGCGGGCGACGTCCTCGTCACCCGAGGTGATGCCGGCCTGCCCGTCGACGACGAACAGGATCGCGTCGGCCTCCTCGGCGGCCATGATTGCCTGCTTGCGGATCGACTCGCCGAACGCATCATCGCTGATGAGCTCGATGCCGCCCGTGTCGATGAGGACGAACTCGCGGCCGTTCCAGTCGGTGCGGTGGTAGCTGCGGTCGCGGGTCACTCCGCGCATGGCGTGGACGATGGCGTCCGAGCCCTGCACGAGACGGTTGACGAGCGTCGACTTTCCGACGTTGGGGCGGCCGACGACGGCCACGATGGGGAGAGACATGAGGATCACCCGCTCTTGGGTGTGGACAGTTCTAAGAGTGCGGAGACGAGCCCCGCGGCGTCGCATGATAGCAGACGCACGTCCGCACCCGCCTGAGCGGCGACGTCGGCGATCGTCAGGTCGTCGAGGAACAGGCCGTCATCGTTGATCGCGAGGTCGGGGACCAGGAAGACGTCGGCTTCCCCTGCGTGCGCCGCGACCGCCCTCGCGATGTCCGCCCCGCCGAGCAGGCCCGCCACGCCGACGTTGCCTCCGAGGAGGTCGTTCGCGACCGCCAGCACGGAGACGACGCATCCCGCTCGCGCGATCCCGGGAGCGAGCGCTTCCAGTACGGGCGCGAAGAACGTGCCCGTCACGAGCGTGACGCGCGGCGCGTCCGGAGGGAGCGGAGCCTTCCGGGGCCCAAGCTCGTCGAGCTCCTCCCCCGCCTCGTCGATGAACGCGCGCACCATCCCGATGCCGTTCTCGAACTGCGGGAAGCCGTCGTAGTCGTCCCAGGCGGGCAACTCGGCGCCGGCCTGCAGGTGGAACTCGTCGGCGGCGTGCACCCACGACAGCTCGCGTTCGGCTCGCATGCGGGCGCGCCACGGCTCGAGCTGGGCGAGCACGGCCGCGGCGGCCTCGGGGGTGTCGTACCCCGCCGAGATCCGCGTCTGGTACCGCGTCATCCCCACCGGGACGATACCGACCGACTCGACGCCCTCGCGCTCGGCGAGCCACGCGAGCGAGCGATCGAGCACCTCGCCGTCGTTGACGCCGGGCACCAGGACGATCTGGACGTGGACGGAGATCCCCGCGTCGAGTAGGCGGTCGGTGAACTCGAGCGCGCGGTCGTCGGCCGTCGGGCACATCAGCCGCCGGCGCACATCCTCGTCCACGGCGTGCAGCGAGACGTGCATCGGGCTCAACCGCTGCTCGATGATGCGGTCGACGTCCGCGTCGTCGAGGTTCGTGAGGGTGACGAAGTTCCCCGTCAGGAACGAGAGCCGGAAGTCGTCGTCGCGGACGTAGAGCGACGGTCGCATCCCGGGCGGGAGCTGGGCGACGAAGCAGAACGAGCAGGCGTTGTCGCACTCGCGCACGCCGTCGAAGACCACGCCTTCGAACTCGAAGCCCCACTGTTCGTCCCACTCGCGCTCGAGCGTGACCTCTCTCTCAACGCCGCGCGCGTCCCGGACGCCGACCTCGACGCTGCCTGCGTCGGCGACCCACATCCAGTCGATGACGTCGCGCAGCGGCTCGCCGTCGGCGGAGACCAGTACGTCGCCGGGGTGCAGGCCCGCGCGCGCAGCGGGACCGCCCGGCTCGACCGAGACGACGCGGCCTCCGGGCCCCGCGGGCGGCGCCTCAGTCGGATACGTCATCCGACATCGCCTCGATCGCCCCGACCACTCCGGCCATCTGCTTGTCCGGCGTCGACGCGCCGGCGCTGACGCCCACCGTGCGGACGCCCTTGAACCACGCAGGGTCGAGTTCGTCGGCCGTCTCGACCAGGTGAACCCTCGGGTTCACGGCGCGACAGATCTCGGCAAGGCGCGAGGTGTTGCCCGAGTTGTGGCCGCCGACGACGACCATCGCATCGACGGTGCGCGCCAGGTCCTGCGCGCTGCGCTGGTTCTTGCCCGTGGCGGAACAGATCGTGTTGTGGACCTTGAGCTCGCTGACACGCGGGAGCAGCGCCGCCACGACCTCGTTGAGGCGCTCGAGTGTCTGGGTGGTCTGCACGACGATGCCGACGCGCCTTGAAGGCAGCCGCTCCGGGATGTCGGTGACCTCCTCCACGACCAGCGCGTCGCCTCCTGTGAGCCCGACGATCCCTTCGACCTCGGGGTGATCGGCCTCGCCGACTATGACGACCGTGTAGCCGTCGGCCTTGAGCTGCGCCGCCGCCTGCTGAGCGCTCGAGACGAACGGGCAGGTCGCGTCGATGACGTCGAGGCCCTTCTCGCGAGCGGCCTCGATGATCGCCGGGTCGACCCCGTGCGACCGGATGACCAGGATGCCCTCGTCCGCCTCATCGAGGCTGGCGGCCACGCCGACGCCGCGCGCCCTGAGCGCATCGACGGCCTGGGGGTTGTGGATCAGGGGGCCGAGCGTGTGAACGGTGCGACCGGTGGCCGCGGCCTCGTCGGCGAGCTTGAGGGCGCGCTCGACGCCGTAGCAGATGCCGGCGTGCCGTGCGACCGTCACCTTCACTGTCCCGCCACCTCTCGTGCGCGCGCGACCTCTTCGCCGATCCTGCGCATGGTCTCGACCGTGATGGCCTCCACGCGCTCCTTGCGCCCGCCTTCGAACGCGGCGGGATCGATCGGCCTCCCGAAGGAGATCACGACCTTCGGGAACTGGATGCCCTTGCTGCCGGGCGGCTTGATCCGGTCGGTGCCGGCCAACCCGACGGGGACGACCGGGACCTCGTTGCGCATCGCGAGGAACGCGGCGCCGCCCTGCGCCTCGGCGTCGCCGTCGATGTTTCGGGTGCCTTCAGGGAAGATACCCACGGCGTCACCGGCCTTGAGGTACGCGCTCGCCTTCGCCAGCGCCGCGCGGTCCGAGGCACCCCGATGGATCGGGAATGCCCAGAACGTGTCGAGGCACCACCCGAGGAAGCCGCTGTCCCACAGCTCGATCTTCGCCATGAAGTGCACGGGCCTCGGCGAGCGGCACCACAGAAGGATCGGGTCGCCGTAGGAGATGTGGTTGCCCGCGAGGATGACTCCCCCGGTCGCGGGCAGGTTCTCGCGCCCGACGACCTGCGTGCGGAACAGCGTGGCCAGCAACGCGCCGAGCGTGGCCCGCACCGTGTGCGCCACCCAGAAGTTGTGCGGCGGGTTCGGCACGCGGCTCACCGGCGCGCCTCCACAAGGCCGATGATGGCGTCGACGACCTCGTCGATGGTCATGCCGGTGGTGTCGATCTCGAAGGCGTCCGGTGCGCACATGAGAGGCGAGGCCTCGCGTGTCGTGTCGTAGAGGTCGCGGGACTCGAGACGGGCCTGCACGTCCTCCTGGGTCATGGGCAGCCCTCGGTGGAGCATGTCGATGGTGCGACGGCGCGCGCGTTCGTGGGTGGCCGCGGTGAGGAAGACCTTCACGTCCGCGTCCGGGAAGACGACCGTTCCGATGTCGCGCCCCTCGAGCACCGTGTGGAGCGGCGCCCGCGCGATGCGGCGCTGCTGGTCGACCATGGCCGCCCTGACGCCGGCGACGGCGGACACGGGGCTCACAGCGGAATCGGCCTCGGGCGTGCGGATCTCGCGGGTCACGTCGCGCCCGTCGACGAACACCCTGGTCGGCAGCGGAGACCCGGACTCGTGCTCGAAGGAGACCTCGACCTCGTGAGCGAGCGCCGTGAGCGCGTCCGCGTCGGAGAGGTGCACTCCGCGCTCCAGCGCCTCGACGGCCAGGGCGCGGTACATCGCGCCCGTGTCGAGGTACGCCATGCCGAGCCGTGTGGCCAGAAGCTTGGCGACGGTGGACTTGCCGGAGGCCGCGGGGCCGTCGATGGCAACGATCATGCGCGGGGCTCCTTCGGACGTGGTGCTTCGACTCCGCTGAGAAGGGTAGCAGACGCCGTGCCTGACCGACGGGAGCCTAGCGTGCGCCGAGCGAGGCCAGGTCCTCCGCGAACGACGGGTAGGAGACGTCGACCGCCTCCCAGGGCTCGATCTCGACGGGGCCGTCGGCCGTCAGCGCGGCTACCGCCCACGCCATGGCCAAGCGGTGGTCGTCCAGGCTCGAGAGGCGCGCGCCATGGAGCCGAGCCGGACCGTCGACCTCGAGCCAGTCCTCGCCGGCGCGGACGGTCGCCCCGAGGGCGGTCAGCCCGTCCGCGATCGCGGCCAGGCGGTCGGACTCCTTCACGCGCAGCTCCGAGACGCCGTCGAAGCGCGTGACGCCGGTCGCGGCGCAGGCGACTACGGCGAGCAGCGGGACCTCGTCCACCAGAGACGCGATCTCGTCGGCCCGCACCGTCGTTCCGTGCAGGCCAACGGCGTAGCCGACGATCACCGTGCCGGTGGGCTCGGCGCCGGTGGCGTTCCCCACGACCGTCTCCACGTCCGCGCCCATGCGCTCGAGCACGCGCAGGAAGCCCGTGCGCGTCGGGTTGAGGGCGACGCTAGTCATGCGGACCCGGCTGTCCGCGACCACCACCGCGGCACCCGCGATGAACGCCGCGGAGGACGGGTCGGCGGGAATGCTGACATCGCTGGCCTGCAACGCCTCGGGCCCCTCGACCCAGCACGCGCGGGAACCGGCGTCGCGGCCGACCCCGACCCCGAAGGCAGGCAGGAGCCGCTCGGTGTGGTCGCGGCTCGGGGCGGGCTCGATGACCGTGGTGACTCCCTGCGCGCGGAGTCCCGCGATGAGGATGGCGGTCTTGACCTGAGCACTGGCGACTGGCGACTCGTAGCGCAGGGCGCGCAGGGCGGCGCCGCTGACCGTGACCGGGAGGTGTCCTTCCGTGGTCGCGAAGGTCGCGCCCATGAGCGTCAGCGGATCGGTGACCCGGAGCATCGGACGCCTTCGCAGCGAGTCGTCGCCGTCCAACGTGAACGTTCCCGGCCATGAGGCCAGCACGCCCATCAGAAGCCGGCACGTGGTCCCGCTGTTGCCGCAGTGGATCGAGGAGTCGGGCTCCCGGGGGCCGCGTTCGCCCCAGCCGGTCACCGTCACGTCGAGCCCGTGCCCGTGACCCCGCGAGACGTCGACCACGGCCCCCAGCGCAGCGACGGCGTTCAGGGTCGAGCGGACGTCGGCCGAGTCGAGCACGCCGGTCAGCCGGCTCGTGCCCTCCGCCATCGCGGCGAACAGGACCGCGCGGTGCGAGATCGACTTGTCGCCGGGCACGCGGACCGTGCCGGCGAGCGGTCCTTCGGCCGGCATCGCGGTGTGGATCATGCCTGCGCCTCCGGGTCGAGCGGCGCCAGCGTCACGTCGAAGCCGTCTGCCCGCAGCCCGTTCACGAGCGCGTCGACGTCGCCCTCGTCCGTGAGCACGAGGCGCAGCAGCGCGGTGTCCTCGGTGACGTGGTCGATGCCGATGTCCTCGACGTTGCACCGCGCGCGCGCGGCGGCCAGCGTGACGGCGCTCACCGCGCCGGGGCGGTCGGTCATGGCCACGGTCAGCTCGCGGAGGCGGGCCGACGCCGGCACCCACTGCGCGGGCAGCGCGCGGCGCACCTGCGCCGCGCGGTCGAGCCACTCGCGCAGGCCGGCGCGGTCGCCCGCGTCCAACAGCGCCGAGAACGAACCGAGCTGCGCGGACAGATCGCCCAGAGCGCCGATCACGGCGTCTCTGTTGTCGAGACAGATGCCGGCCCACAGGTCGGGCGAACCGGCTGCGATGCGGGTCATATCCTTGAAGCCGCCGGCGGCCAGACGCAGCACGTCCTCGCCGTCACCGGCGCGTTCGGCGGCCAGATTGGTGAGCGCGGAGGCGGCGATGTGCGGGGCGTGGCTGATGGCCGCCACGGCCCGGTCGTGCGCGTCGGGCGAGATCGCGATGGCGCGCGCGCCGATCGACGTCACGAGCTGATGCAGGCGGCTGTATGCGTCGATCGGCGTGTCGTTGGACGGGCACAGCACGTAGTACGCGCCGCGGAAGAGCTCCGGGTCGGCGGCCTCGATGCCGCTGCGCTCGGATCCGGCCATCGGGTGACCGCCGATGAACGTCGCATCGTCGGCCAGCGACCGCTCCGCGTCGGCGGTGATCCCCGTCTTGGTGGAGGCGACGTCGGTGACCACGCCCGCGTACCCGAGGCGGCCCAGACGCGCGAGCCACTCACCCGCCGCGCCCGCCGGTGTGGCCAGCACGACGAGCTCCGCCGCCATGAGCGCCGTGTCGGCCTCGGCCGGCGCGACCGCGTCGTGAACGATCGCGCGCTCGCGGGCGAGAGCGCGCGTGCGCTCGTCCGGGTCCACGCCGATCACACGCGGGGGCTCGGGCAGCGCGCGCAGGGCGGCCGCAAGCGAGCCTCCGATGAGGCCGATCCCGACGACGACGACGGTGTCGAACGGCCGGGTCACCGGTGCTTCCCCTCGAACTCCACCAGGGGCGTCAGCGACGAGGAGAGCTTCTCGAAGGTCGGGATATCGAGCGACTGCGGCCCGTCGCACAGCGCGTGCTCGGGGTCGGGGTGCACCTCGATGATCAGGCCGTCGGCGCCGGCCATGACCGAGGCGCGGGACATCGGCGCGATCAGGTCGCGGCGGCCGGTGGCGTGCGACGGGTCGACGATCACGGGCAGGTGCGTGAGCACCTTGAACGCGGCGACCGCGGCCAGGTCGAGCGTGTTGCGCGTGTAGGTCTCGAAGGTGCGGATGCCGCGCTCGCACAGGATCACGTCGCGATTCCCGCCCTTGAGGATGTACTCCGCGCTCGAGAGGACCTCCTCGATCGTCGCGGACAGCCCGCGCTTCAGCAGGACCGGCCTGTTCATACGACCGAGTTCCTCGAGCATCATGAAGTTCTGCATGTTGCGCGCGCCGACCTGGAGCACGTCGGCCCACTCGGCCACGGTCTCGGCGTCGCGGACGTCGAGGACTTCGGTGACGACGGGGAGGCCCGCGGAATCGCCGGCGGCGCGCAGCAGCTTCAGCCCGTCGAGGCCCATACCCTGGAACGCGTACGGACTCGACCGCGGCTTGTACGCGCCGCCCCGCAACATCGTCGCGCCGGCGGCCTTCACGGCGCTCGCGACGGTCATCATCTGGTCCTCGGACTCCACCGAGCACGGCCCGGCGATGACGGCGAACGCGCCGCCGCCCACGGACGCGTTGCCCACCCTGACCACGGTGTCCTCGGACTGGAAGTCGCGCCCGACGAGCTTGTAGGGCTTGAGGACGCGGATGACCTCGGAGACCCCCGGGAAGCCCTCCATGTCGAGGGTGTAGATGAGCTCGCGCTCCCCGATGACGCCGATGACGGTCTTGACCTCGCCCTGGGAGAGGTGGGTCTCGGCGCCCGACGCGTGGAGATGGTCGACGACGTGCTGGATCTGCTCAGGGGACGCGTGGTCCCTCATCACGATGAGCATGGTTGCGGCCTGCTTCCCGGTTCCGTCGTTGTGGTGCGGTCGTTGTCGTCCCCTTCGGGGCCACGCTCCCCCGCGTCCGGACCGCGCGGCGGGGTCAGATGCTGCCCAGCCGATCCACGATCCGTTCCAGCGCGGACTCGATCACGCGCGTGTCGTGAGGCGTTCCCATGCTCAGCCGCAGGGCAGGCGCGTTCCCGAAGTCCCGTGCGATGATGCCCTCGCCGAGCAGCGCCTCGAACACTTCGACCGGTCGCTCCGTCTTTATCCAGACGAAGTTGGCCTGGGACGGCGCGTAGCCGATACCCAGCCGGTCGAAGCACGCATAGAGGTAGGTCTTCTGCTCTCGGTTCTCGTGCTTGCGGCGGACGATCTCGACCTGATCGTCGAGCGAGGCGAGCGCGCCGGCCTGTCCGACGGAGTTCACGTTGAAGGGCTCGCGGACCTTGTCGACCGCGGCGCGCAGCGGCTCGGGCATGAAGCCGTAGCCGACTCTCTGCCCCGCGAGCGAGTAGATCTTGGAGAAGGTACGCAGTACGACCAGCGGGCGCTCGCCGTCGAAGTAGGCAAGCGCGTCAGGGTAGTTCGCGTCGTCGGCGAACTCGAAGTACGCCTCGTCGACCACCACGAGCACGTGTGCCGGCACCTCGGCCATGAAGCCCTGGAACTCGGCGCGCGTGTAGAAGGTCCCGGTCGGGTTGTTCGGGTTGCAGAGCGTGACCATGCGCGTCGCCGGCGTGATCGCGGCGAGCATCGCGGGAAGGTCGTGGCGAAGGTCCGCCGTCAGCGGCACCGAGACGGGCGTGGCGCCGTACATCCGGGCCACCGACGGGTAGACGACGAAGCTCGGCCATGCGAACACCACCTCGTCGCCGGGGCGAAGGAGCGCCTGGCCCAGAAGGCGCAGCAGTTCGTTGCTGCCGTTGGAGACGGCGATGAACTCGGCACCGACGTGCCAGTGCTTCGACAGGCCCTTCCGCAGCGCCTCGCAGGAGCCCTCGGGGTAGCGGTTGAGCTCGGGGAGGACCGCGGCCATTGCCTGGATCGCGCGCGGTGTCGGCCCGAGGGGGTACTCGTTGCTGGAGAGCTTGAGGATCTCGTCATGGCCGCTGCGCTCGCGCACCTGCTCCGCGCGCAGGCCGGGCGCGTACGCGGTCATGCCCTGCAGCTCAGGCCGTATGAACGCGTCCCAGTCCATCTGTCCCCTCCCGCCTGCGTCTGTGCTCCGGAGGGATGGGGAGCGGTGCGTCAGGTGTGGGTGTTGATTGTGTCGCGTGGCTCGGCCGAAGGCAAGCGCATCGGCGTCACGCCGTGCGCGGCGGCGGAGCCGCTGGCGCGACCGCGGAGGCGAAGGTAGCCCCGCCCGACGAGGAACCCGACGCACACGCCGGCCGCCGCCCACATGTCGGGGTCCGCGAAGCGCAGCGGCGACAGGCTGACGACCTGCACGGCGCCGAGCGTCAGCGGCGCCAGAAGCGCCGCGAGGATCATCGGCGTGGCCAGTGGCGCTCGGACGAAGTTGAGCACCGCCATCGCGGACGCGGCTGCGACGTAGAGGAGCCAGAACGTGAAGAGCAGGTCCCGCAGGCGACGGACGGGCTGGGCGCGCACGAGCAGGGCTGAGGCCGTCCCGAACGCCGCGATCTGCACAAGCGCGTTCGCGGCGATGTAGCCCAGCGGGCCGAGCGGCGCGCCGGTGGCGGCGAGCCCCGCCAGCATCACGGGAAGGATGCCGAACGCGGCGCCCATGTACGCGACGGCGAACCACAGCGCGGCGTCGGTGTCGAAGTGGAGCGACCTCACGAGCCGTCCTCGCACTCCCCGCAGGGCTCGAACCCGAAGGTGCGCAGGGTGCCGGTGCCGTCCCAGAGCGTGATGGTCGCGACCGAGGCGTTGGGAACGGCGAACCTCCACGCGGCCGACTGCGGCATCCCGAGCCAGTACGCCATCAACGCGCGCACGACGCCGCCGTGGGCGACCACGGCGATCCGGGGTCCGCACGTCTCGATGCGCTCAGCCGCGAGCGCGATGCGGTCGGTGAAGGCTCGCCAGGTCTCGCCGTCGTGGAAAGGCCGGGACTCCGGCGGGCCCTGCAGCAGGTCGATCGTCACTCCCGCGGCGAGCGCCTCATCGTAGGTGAGTCCCTCGGCCGCGCCGAAGTCGATCTCGGCGAGGTCGTCGTCGACGTGCACCGGCACCCTCGCCTGTGACGCCGCGAGGTCGGCGACGGCGCGTGCGCGGGTCCGGGGACTGCTGTGGACCGAGGACGGCTTCCAGGCGGCGATGTGGGCCGCCAGCGCGGCGCACTGCCGCTCCCCGAGCTCCGTGAAGGGCGACTCCCCCGTGCCGACGAAGCGCCCGTCGACGTTGGCCTGGACCTGCGGGTGGCGCGCCAGCAGCACCTCGACGGGCATGCCGCGGGCGGGTTCGGCGTGTGCGCCGATGGCGATGGTGTCGGTCATCTAGACGATCACTCCCGTGACGAGGACGCAGACTTCAACGAGCAGTACCGTAGCCCCGAACAGGTCGCCCGTCATCCCCCCGACCGGCTTCGAGAGTAGGCGAGGCACGATCAGCCCGGAGACGAACCCGATCCCCACCACCCAGATGAAGGTGTGTGTGGGCAGCCCCGCGAACACGAACCCGAGAAGAGCCAACGCGGCAACACCGGCCACGGCTCGATCGTAGATCCCCGGGGCCCCCATCGCGGTGAGCCCGAGACCGTCCTTGCGGGCGTTCGGCAGCTCCCAGGCCGCCAGCGCCGCAGAGAAGCGCGCGATGACGGGCGCGGCGACGATCACCCACAGCGCGCCCTTCTCGATGAGCGCCGTGACGGCGGCCACCTGCAGCAGCGCGACCATGAGCATCGCGGCCGCCCCGAAGGAGCCGATGCGGCTGTCGCGCATGATCTCGAGGCGCCGCTCGGGCGTCTGTCCGCCCCACAGCCCGTCGAAGGAGTCGGCCAGCCCGTCCCAGTGCAGGAAGCGCGTGAGAACGCCCCAGACCACCACGATGCCGACGCCGGCCAGCAGCGCCAGCGACCCATGGAGCGGTCCCCAGAAGCGCTCGTGCGACCACAGCGCCAGACCCACGCCACCGCCCAGGACCCAGCCGACCCACGGGTACCAGCCGACCGAACGCGGCGGGCGGCCGTCCGGCCAGGTGCGGCCGATCGGCAGCAGCGTCAGGAAGCCGACCGCCGACGCGAAGTCGGACAGGGGGCGCGGCGGGACCTTTTCGGTGACGGGCTCGGACATCAGGCCTCTTTCTCGGAAACGCCGGCTTCGGCGAAGGTCGCCATGCCTGACATTACCGCACATGCGGCGTCGATGATCTCCATGGCCAGCGCACCGCCCGTACCCTCGCCGAGGCGCATGTCGAGCTCGAGCACGGGCCTCAGGCTCAGGGCCCGCAGGACGATCCGGTGTCCGGGCTCGGCGCTGCGGTGCGACGCGAACACCCACGGGCGGGCGGCGGGAGCGATCCCCAGCGCGATCAGCGTGGCCGCTCCCGAGATGAAGCCGTCGCTGACGACCGGGATGCCGAGCGAGGCCGCGCCGATGACCACGCCCGCGAGGCCCGCGATCTCCAGGCCGCCGACCTTGGTGAGGACGTCGAGCGCGTCGGTCGCGTCGGGGGCGTTGACGGCGATGGCGCGCCGGATCACGTCGACCTTGTGGGCCACGCCGGCCTCGTCCAGGCCGGTACCCGGTCCGACTACGTCCGCGGCGTCCGCGCCCGTCAGAACGCTCGTGATGGCCGAGGACGCCGTCGTGTTGCCGATGCCCATGTCACCCGTGCCGACCAGGTCGAGGCCCTCCGCGGCGAGCTCGCGGACCTGCTCGATGCCGACGCGGATGGCGGCGAGCGCCTGGTCGCGCGTCATCGCGGGGCCCTCGCTCATGTCGGCGGTCCCGTTCGCGACCCGCGCCTGCACGATACCGTCGGTCAGCAGGAGGTCGCTCGCGACGCCGACGTCGACGATGCGCACGGATGCGCCCGCATGCTTGGCGAGCTGGTTGATCGCCGCTCCGCCCACCGAGAAGTTCGCCATCATCTGGACGGTGACCTCGCTCGGGTACGACGAGATCCCCTGGGCGGTGACGCCGTGGTCACCGGCCATCAGAACGATGGCCTTCCGCGGTACGGCGGGGCGCTCGGTCTTCTGCAGCACGGCGACGCGCTGCGCGAGCTCCTCGAGCAGGCCCAGCGAGCGCGCCGGCTTTGTCAGCGAGTCGAGGCGCGCCCACGCGCGGGGGCCCCACTCCTCGTCGGGTACGGGGATGGCGGCAACGGCCTCGTAGAGGAACTGCTGGTCGGTCATCGGTCTCCTTCTTCGTGAGTGGACGGCCACGCTGGCCGTTCGGGCAGGCTCTTCAGGTCCAGACAGCGGCCGTCGACCACCAGATAGGCGGCGTCGGCGGCGGCGATAAGGCGACGGTTGGCGCGACCGAGCTCGTCGCGGAAGATCCGGGCGCTCGGCCATGCGGGCACGACGCCCCAGCCGGTCTCGTTGGTGACGACGATCGTGTCGCCGGCACGGGCGAGCAGCGCGGTCAGCAGCGCGTCGACGCGCGCGGCGACGGCCTCCTCGGCCCCGCCGGGCGCGATGTCTGAGTCACCCACGGCGTCGTAGCACAGGTGCGAGACGAGGGTGCCGAGGCAGTCGAGCAGCAGCACGGCGTCGCAGGCGACGGCGGCGATCCAACTCGGGTCGGCGTCGACATGCAGCGTGGTCCACTCGCCCGGACGCGAGGTCCGGTGGGCGTCGATGCGGCGGACCATCTCGTCGTCGCCGTCCCAGCCGGCCACGGCCGCGACGACGTCGACGCCGCGCGAGGCGGCGAGCTCCTCCGCCATGGCGGACTTGCCGCTGCGGACGGCTCCGGTCAGCACCACCAGACTCATGAGGCGTGCACCTCCTCGATAGTGCGGACAAGGTCGCGCGGGTCGGCGCACGTGCGCGCCCCCGCGTCGGAGAGGGCGTTCCACAGCGCGGTGGCCTCACCGCGGGAGAAGTCCATGTCGGGCGTCATCGTGCCGACCAGGACGGTCGAGGCGGCGCGGCCGGTGATCGCGCGCAGGTTGCCGAGGTTCTCGGGCCCGTAGGGGGTGGCGACGGCCACGACGACGTCGGCGACCGCAGCCAGCGCACGGGTCGAGGACTCGTCCTCGACGCTCATCGCCGCGTACGGCGCGATCTCGCGCATGGGCAGTCCGAGCGCGCCCGCAACGGCGCCGTCGGTGTCGACCGACGACAGCGCGCCGACGGAGACCTCGAAGCCGTCGAGCACCAGCCGGCGCATGATCGCGGCTCCGGTCCCGGAGCCTGAGACCACGTGCACCCGGACGCCACGCGAGGCCACGCCGGTCCCTTGCGAGCGGACGACCGGCAGCACCTGGACTGAGCCCGTGACGGGGTCGGTGCCGATCACGGCGGCCACGCCGAACACCCCCGCCAGCGTCTCGCGCGTGAGCACCTGCTCGGGTGTCCCCTGAGCGCGTACTCCCCCGCCGCTGACGACCACGAGCCGGTCGGAGTAGCGCGCGGCCATGTCGAGGTCGTGGAAGACGGCGAGCACGGCCAGTCCTCCGTCGGCCAGCGAGCGCACGACGTCGAGGACCTGCAGCCGGTGGTTGAGGTCGAGGTGGCTGGTCGGCTCGTCGAGCAGCAGCACCGAGGGCTCCTGCGCGAGCGCCTGCGCCAGTGTGAGCCGCTGCAGGTCGCCGCCGGAGAGTTCGTCGACGCGCCGGTGCGCGAGCGATGCGGTGTCGGTCAGCGCCAGCGCGCGGTCGACCGCCGCGTGGTCGAGCGGGCCGAGGTCGCCGAAGCGCGAGACGTGCGCGTGCCGCCCCATCTCGACGAACTGCTTGGCGGTGAAGGCGAACGACGTCGGTGAGGTCTGCGGGAGCACGCCGACCAGCCGGGCCAGCTCCAGACGCGAGTAGGCGTGGACGGCGCGGTCGCCGACCGTGACCGACCCGCCGAAGACGCGCGCGCCGCCGGTGACCGCGCGCACGAGCGTCGTCTTGCCGGCGCCGTTGGGACCGATCAAGCCGACGATCTCGCCGGGACGGACCTCGAAGGTCGCGTCCGTCACGACGGCCGAGTCGTAGCCGACGGAGACGGCGTCGTAGCGGAGCCCGGCGCTCACAGGGCTGCCCCCCGGTTGGAGCGGATGAGCAGCCACACGAAGACCGGACCGCCGGCGAGCGCGGTGATGATCCCGACGGGAAGTTCCACGGGGGCGAGGACGACGCGCGCCACGAGGTCGGCGAGCACCATCACGATCGCCCCGCAGATGACCGAGGCGGGCAGCAGCAGCCGGTGGTCGGGCCCGAGCACGATGCGCGCGGCGTGCGGTGTCATCAGCCCCACGAACCCGATCAGGCCACTCACGGAGACGGCTGCGCTGACGACCAGCGAAGCGGCCGCGAGGATGATGCGCTTCACGCGCTCGACGTTGACGCCCAGCTCGCCGGCGCGCTCGTCGCCCAGCAGCATGATGTTGAGCTCCCGCGCGTACACGAGCGGCACGGCCAGCCCGACGACGAGCATCCCGGCCACGATCCAGACCTGCTGCCACGTCGCGCCCTGCAAACCACCCATCATCCAGAAGACGATCCGCGACATCTGCTCGCGGCGCAGCACGAGCACGAACGAGGTCATCGCCGCCAGCGTGTAGGACACGGCGACGCCGGCAAGCAGCAGCGACAGCGTCTCCATGACTCCGCGCCGTGTGGCCAGGGCCGCCACGAGCAGGATCGTCGCCAGCGCGCCCGCGAACGCCGCCAGCGGAGGCGCCCACAGCGCGGCCGCGCCGGTGCCGCCTGCGGCGAATGCCAGCGCGGCCCCGAGCCCCGCGCCCGACGAGACGCCGAGGATGTAGGGATCGGCCAGCGCGTTGCGGAAGAGGGCCTGGTAGAGGACGCCGGCCGCGGCGAGGCACGCGCCGACGAGGGCGGCGAGCACCACGCGCGGCAGCCGGAGGTCCATCACCAGCGCCTGCGAAGGCGTGAGCGACGCGCCCGTAAGCGCGCCCTTCAGCGCGCCGAACACGTCGGCCGCCGACACTGGGACGGCGCCGAACGACGCGCCCGCCACGCAGGCCGCGACCAGCACACCCCCCAGCAGGAGCAGCACGAACGCCGCGCGCCTTGTCCCGGTCCGTCCCACGGTCGGTCCTTCCCTACTTGAAGAGGTCGGGATGCAGGGCCTTCGCGATCTCGAACACGCCGTCGACCACACGCGGGCCGGGACGCGACACGAGGTCGTCGGTCAGCGAGAACACGCGCCCCGTCTTGATCGCGGAGATCGCGCTGTAGCCGGGACGCTTGGCAAGCGTCGCCGTGGTCCCGATCGAACTCAGCGTCCCCAGGTAGACGTCGGGCTGGTCTTTCACGAGCTGCTCGACGGAGTAGCCGACGTAGCCCTTCTCGGTGACCACGTTCTGGCCGCCGGCCCTGACGAGCAGGTCGTCGAGCAGCGTGCCGGGGCCCGCGGTGAACAGCGGGTTCCAGCCGATCTCGATGAAGGCGCGGGTCGGAGCGGCGCCGGCGAGCTTGGCCGTGACGTCGGCGACCTTGCTCTTCATGCCGGCGACGACCTCGTCGCCCTTGGCGGCGGTGCCGGTGATCTTCGCGACCGTGCCGATGGCGGAGTACACGCCCTCGAGGTCCTGCGGATCGACGACGACGACCTTGGCGCCGAGACCCTCGAGCTTCGAGAGAACGTCGGCCTGCACGCCGCCGGTCAGCAGGATGACGTCGGGCTTCGCGGCCGCGATCGCCTCGAGGTTCGGGGTGGTGAAGTCGCCGATCTTGGCGACGCCCTTGACCTGAGGCGGGTAGTCGTCCCAGGTGGTGACTCCCACCATGCGGTCGAAGATGCCCAGCGCGTAGACGATCTCGGTGTTCGCCGGGGCGAGCGAGACGATGCGCATCGGCTCGGAGTCGATCGTGACGGTGCGCGAGGCGTCGTCGGTGATAGTGACCGGGAAGCCGGCCACCGGCTTGGTCGTGCTGAGAGGCCTGCCGGGGGTCTTCGCGCCGCATCCCGTGAGCGCGAACGCCATGGCCGCTGCGATGGTCACCGCGGCGATCGCGCAGGTGACCCTCCGTGCCGTGCTCGTTGTGCCGTTCATCTTTGGTTCCGTCCCTGTCGTCGTCCGGGCTGTCCTCGGCCCACGTAAGCCGCCCCGCACGAAGAGCGAAGACGTCGAAGGGAACGCGAACGGCCCCCGCGGTGTGCGGGGGCCGTCTCGGAAGGGTTCCGTGTTGTCCGGGTGGCGTGGACGCCTCGCGAAGATCGAGAGGAGCCCGCCGGGCGACGCGGGCCTCGTTTCCTCGAAGGCCTCATCGTGCGGTCGCTCCCGATCGGGCAGGTCTCCTGGCTTATGACCAACGTGCGGTCCATCACAGTTGCGGGACAGCGCCGGATTCTCACCGACTTCCCTATTCTCCCGCCGGTTCAGCGCTACGTGGCGCTGGACCGGGCGGGCACCCGTCGGGGGTGCGTTGTGCGGTTGTGAACGGTTGGGAGTGTAGCAGAGTCGGGCACCGGTCCGTCGCCTCGACCCGGATCTCAGCTCATGGAGGCGAGACTTCTTCGAACCGACGAACTTCGGGTCATATTGGAGCGTCGGCGACTTCCACGCGGCTCCTTCTGACTACGTGCCATGCCCTCTGAGCTGCGGTCGGGCCGGGGACATGACCTTGCCCGCCCGGCTGAGTACACCCCACTGCGGCTGATTCCGTTGACACCGCGTTGACACGCCTCGACGCACGTCGGCGCCCTCGCCCGGCCCCTGGGTGCTAGTCTGAGGCGCCGCTGCAAACGCGGTCGACAACATGCCGCTCGGGGGGTCCGGCCGGAAGTTGTTCTTTCGCAAGGGGGAGTCTGGCATGGAATCTTCGCACTCGGCGGCAGGGACCGGTTCGATCCAGACCGAGGCGCGGTCGCGATCGCGGGCCTCGGGGCGCGTCATCGTGGTCGCTGTCGCGTTCGCGCTGACAGCCGTGTTCGCGCTCGCGTCCGCGCAGCCCGCCTTCGCGGACTACTCGGCGCCCTACACCTACACGGTCTACCCCGACCACACCGTCGGGCTCGACAAGTGCGATCCGGATGCCGCCGGGACACTGAACATCCCGTCGACACTCGGCGGCTACCCGGTGACCTTCATCGACCATGGCGCTTTCTTCAACTGCACGGAGATCACGACCGTCACCATCCCGGCGGGCGTGACCGACGTCGCCTTCAACTCATTCATGTACTGCACGAACCTGAAGTCGATCTCCTTCCCCAACACCATCACGGCCCTTGGCGACGGCGTGTTCGCCTACTGCAGCCACCTGACGTCGGTCGATCTCCCGGACGGCCTCACCACCCTGCAGAGCGGCATGTTCGATCACTGCAGCGCCTTGAGCACCGTCGATATCCCCGGCAGGTGCACCTCGATCGGGTCCTTCGCATTCCAGTCCTGCACCAGCCTCAGCACCATCACGATCCCCCCAAGCGTGAGTGACGTGGGTCAGGAGGCCTTCAAGAGCAGTGGCGTCCACGCTGCGTGGTTCCGGGGTGATGCGCCGACGATCGGTACTGACGCGTTCGCCGGGACACCCGCGGGTCTCACGATCTACGTGATCCCGGGTAACGCGTCGTGGGGTACCGTCCCGGGCACCTGGAACGGCTACACCACCGCGCCGTGGCCTGTCTACACGATCACCCCGGTCGCCGGCGTACACGGCCACGTCACTGCGTCCGGACCCGCCACCGGGGTTGCCGGCTTCAACACCACCGTCACCATCACTCCCGACGCCGGCTACCACATCGTCAACGTGACGCTCGACGGCGTCTCGCAAGGCGCGATCGCCTCGTACCGGCTCAACAACGTGCTGGGATCGCACACCATCTCCGCGACCTTCGGAGCCAACGTGGTGAGCACGATCACCCGCCTGTCCGGCAGCTCGAGCGTCAGGAGGAACACGACGCTCAAGCTCAGCGGCACGGTCTCCCCGGGAGGCCCGGGCAGGGTCACCATCACCATGAAGCGCAAGGTCGGCCGCACGTGGAGGAGCGCCGGCAGCGTCCGCGCCACCGTGGTCAACGGGGCGTACCGCTGCAGCGTGAAGCTGGCGTACAGGGGCAGTTGGCGCATGGTCGCCGTCTACGCCGGCGGCGTGAGTGGCCCGACCACCTACCGGCGTTCGACGAGCAGCACCAAGTCGGTGACGGTGAGGTAGGACTCAGCGGCCACCACTCCGGCCGTGCACCACAATCAGGCCAGATACCGGAAACGGCATCTGGCCTGATTTCGTTCCTTGGTAGCGGGGCCGGATCGAACCGACGACCTTCGGGTGATGAGCCTCTACCGCGCCGCCCACTTCAGCGCTTCGATCTCATTCTTCTCCAGCGGTCTGACAGCGCCCACCGGCAGGTCTCCCAATTGCACCGGGCCGAAGCCCACGCGCACGAGGCGCGTCACGGGGTGGCCGACCGCGCTCAACATCCTGCGCACCTGGCGCTTCTTGCCCTCGCTGATGCGCAGCTCGACGACCGCGCGACCGCCCTCACTCCCCCGCTCGCCCGTGCTCGACACGAGCGTCGCGCTCGCCGGCGCAGTGAGGCCGTCGTCGAGTTCCACGCCCTGACGCAGGTGCGCGAGCGTCGCCGGAGACGGCACGCCCTTCACTGTCGCCAAGTAAGTCTTGGTCACGTGGTGCTTCGGGTGCAGCAGCAGCTGCGCGAGCTCGCCGTCGCTCATGAACAACAGCAATCCCTCGGAGATGTAGTCGAGCCGGCCCACGGGAAAGAGCCCCGCGGGCGCGTCGGGCGGGAAGAACTCGGCGACCGTGCGACGTCCCTGCGGGTCGCTCATCGTCGTCATGACCTCGATCGGCTTGTGGAACGCGAAGTACGCAGGCTCGTCGGCCAGCTTGACGACCTTGCCGTCGACCGCGACCTCGTCGATCTGCGGGTCGACCTTGGCGCCCAGCTCGGTGACGATCACGCCATTCACGGTCACCCGCTGCGCGGTCATGATGTCCTCACTGCCGCGCCGCGACGCCACGCCCGCGCGCGCCAGGAACTTCTGGAGCCGCATCGGGAAGATGCGGCCGTCCGCGTCCCGACCGTCAGTCGACTGTTGCGATGGATTCGTCGTCATCTTCGACCTCCGGACCCTCGATGGCGTTGAGGCGCTCGCGGATCGCCGTCTCGGTGGCGGCGTCCGGCGCGAACTCCTCGAGAGGAGGCAGCTCCGCGAGGTCCTTGAGGCCGAACTTCTCCAGGAACGTGCGCGTGGTGCCGTAGATCACGGCGTTGCCCTGCGCGCGGTCGCGCCCGGCTTCGCGCACGAGGCCCTTCTCCACCAGCGAGCTGATGACCGCCTCGGAGTTCACGCCGCGCACCGCGTTGACGCCCTGGCGCGTGACGGGCTGGTGGTACGCGATGACCGCCAGCGCCTCGAGCGCTGCCTGCGAAAGGCGCCGCGTGTCCCACGACAGCACCATCTTCTCGATCACGGGGTGGTACGCCGGGTGCGAGTACATGCGCCACCCGCCCGCGACCTCGCGCACCTGGAAGCCGCGCTCGTCGCGCGCGTACTCGGCGGCCAGCTCCTCGAGCGCCTTCAACACGTCGGCCTGCGGCAGCTCGAGCAGCGTCGCCACCCTCGCCACCGGCATCGGCTCGTCGGTCACGAACAGCAGCGCCTCGAGGGTGCCGCGCAGCGTGTCACTCATCGTCCGTCCCACCTTCGCACTCGCTGATCACGATGTCCCCGAAGAGCGCGTCCTGGCGAAGTGACACGACTCCCCGCTTGTAGAGCTCGAGCACCGCCAGGAACGTCACGACGATGATCTCGGTCGACGCGCCCGCGGCCACCAGCTCCGAGAACCGCACTTCCTTCTCGCCGCGCACGCTGCGGCGCACCGACTCCATGTGGAGCTCCAGCGGCACCGGCATCGACGCGACGTGCTCGGCCTGCAGCAGGAAGATCTCGCGCTTCTGCACAAGGTCCGCGCACAGCACCGCCAGCCCGCGCAGCGTCACGCCCTCCAGGAAGTCCGGCATGAGCTTGAGGAACGGCTCCTCGATGCCCGCCGCGCGCGCGTGCATGCGCCCCTCGGACTCGAGGCGCATCGCCAGCTCGCCCGACACGCTCTTGAACTGCTTGTAGACGAGCAGCCGCTCCACGAGCAGCGCCCGCGCCTCCTCCGGCGAGAGGTCCTCGAACTCGTCGAGGTCCATGTCGCCTTCGTTGGGGATGAGCGCCGCGGACTTGATCTCAAGCAGCGTGGCCGCCACCAGCAGGAAGTCGCTCGCGACGTCCAGGTCGAGGTCCTGCATCCGCTCGATGTGCGCGCAGAACTCGTCCGCGATCTCGGCGATCGGGATGTCGCGGACGTCGAGCTTCTGCCGCCCTACCAGGTGCAGCAGCAGGTCGAACGGCCCCTCGAAGATGTCGGTCTTGACCTTGTAGGCGGTCATCCGGGATATCCCTGACCCTGTGGTTTAGGGTTCGATGTGCGTCAGGCGACGCACGGTCGTGATGACCTCGTTCGTCACCGGGCGGGCGCGCTCGGCGCCGGCCTTGAGCACTTCCCAAGCGTAGCCCGGACGCGCGGCAAGCTCCTTGCGGCGCTCGCGGAACGGTCCGAGGTAGTCGGCCAGCTCCTGAGCCAGCGCCTTCTTGTGCGCGACGCAGCCGCACTCGGCGCTCCGGCAGCAACCGTCCCACTCGGCGATCGCCTCGGGAGAGCCGATGAGCTTGTGGATCTGGTGCAGCGGACAGATGTCGGGATCGCCCGGGTCGGTCTTCAGCTTGCGGGCCGGGTCCGTGATCATCGACATGACCTTGACGCGGATCTCGTCGGGCTCGTCCGAGATGAAGATCGCGTTGCCGTAGGACTTCGACATCTTGCGGCCGTCGGTGCCCGGCACGCGCGCGCCCGTCTTGGCGATGAGCGCCTGCGGCTCGCGGATGTAGCCGGTGCCGTCGGCGCCGCCGCCGTAGACGTTGTTGAAGCGGCGCACGATCTCGCGCGTCAGTTCGACGTGCGGCAGCTGGTCCTCGCCCACCGGCACGAGGTCGGCGTTGACGATGGTGATGTCGGCGGCCTGCAGCAGCGGGTACTCGAAGAAGCCGACGTTGCCGAGGTCCTTGTCGGTGATCTGGTCACGCTGCTCCTTGTAGGAGGGTACGCGCTCCAGCCACGACATCGGCGTGACCATCGTGAAGTAGAGCGCCAGCTCGCTGACCTCGGGGACGTCGGACTGCCGGTAGATGGTGCACTTCTCCGGGTCGAGCCCCGCCGCGATCCAGTCGAGCACCTGCTCCTCGGTGTAGCGGCGGATCTCGTGCGTGTCGGCCCACATCGTGGTCATCGCGTGCCAGTCGGCGACGAAGTAGAACGCGTCGTACTCCTCCTGGAGGGCGAGCATGTTCTGCAGGTTGCCGAACCAGTGTCCGAGGTGGAGCTTGCCGGTCGGACGATAGCCGGTGAGGATGCGCTTTCGGGCCATGCTGAGGCGGCCTTTCGTACGGACTCGGGTGTGCGGGATGGATTCTACCGTACCCGATGGGGGAAACCTCTGAAGTGACACGTCGGACCACGTCGATGGAGGCCCACCCCATGAAGGCGATCGATCGCGACACCATCCTCAGACTCGCCGGACACGGCCGCTGGCCGTCCGTCTCGATCTTCCTGCCCACCGACCACCTCGGGATCCGGACGGACGCGGACCGCATCCGGCTGCGCAACCTCATCAAGGACGCGCACGACCGCCTCGTGGCCGATGGCGAGCGCGCGGGCGACATCGACGCCCTGCTCGCCGGCGCCATCCAAGTCGCAGCCGACGGCTCGCTGTGGGGCGGCGGCCCGAACGGGGTGGCGATCTTCTCCGACGCCGAGGGCACGGAGACCTTCTGGCTCGACGCCGACCCGCCCGAGGTCATGGTCGTCGGCGACCGCTTCTACCTGCGCCCGCTCTACGGCGCGATGGCCGACGACACCCGGGTGTGGGCGCTGGCCATCGACTCGAACAAGACGCGGCTGTTCCGGCTCGACCGCACCGACATCGAGGAGGTCCCGCTCCCCGAGGGCACGCCCGTCTCGATGGCCGAGGACATGCAGTACGACCAGGGAGACGAATCGCTGCAGTACCACACCGTTCCGGGGGCGACGCCGGAGGGCGTCTCGCCGGGCTCGAACGCGGCGATGTTCCACGGCCACGGCGGCAGCAAGGACGTCGATAAGATGCAGCGGCAGCGCTTCATGCAGGAGCTCTCCCGCGGCGTGGTCAAGGGGATCGGCGCCGAGAGCGCCGACCCGCTCGTGCTGCTGGGAGTCGACTACCTCGTCCAGGACTTCCGCGAGGTGAGCGCGTACTCCCACGTCGCCAAGGAGCAGGTTCTGGGCGCGACCGACTACCTGTCCCCCGCCGACGTCCACCGTGCGGTGCTCGTCGCCATCGGCCCGCGCCTCGAGGCCAAGCGCGCCGTCGACCTCGAGGAGTATCAGGAGTTCGCGGCCTCGATGCGCGCGTCGGACGACCCGGCCGAGATCGTCGCCGCCGCCGCTTCGGGACGCGTCAAGACACTGCTGATGGACGACTCGGCCGGCCCGTGGGGCTGGTTCGACCGCACGACGTTCGAGACGACGCACCTGTGCGAGCTCGAGCCGCGCTACCTGCGCGACACCGCCGAGACGCCCACTGACCCCGACCTGTTCGACTGCGGCTGGGACCTCGTCGACCTAGCCGCGGCGGAGACGCTGAAGCACGGCGGCAAGGTGCGCGCCTACCGCGGCGAGCTCTCGCCGATCAAGGGCGCCGCGGCGGTGTTCCGGTACTGACCGTCCGCCGCACTCGAGGTGCAGAGAGGCCCCCCGCGCTTCCGCGCGAGGGGCCTCTCCACGTGATCGCCCAGGAGGCGAAGCTACCGAGTCTCGGGGGATCGCGAATCGACACTGTATACCCCCGAATGGCACGCGAGCGTCGCGCCGCTCCGTCACACGAGGGACAGCCGCCGCTCTCATGCACCCGTGCCTGCTCTTGGCCGCTCGTCACGCATGGCGGTGAGGGTTGTCTTAGTTAGCAGTGAGTGGCACGCACGGTGCATTTCGCCCCCCGAATCGCGGAGCATTCGGCCGAGCCGGATCGTCCGAGGCCCCGAAACGACAATGGAGGTGCAAGATTGAAGAAGTTCCTGCTGGCTTCAACGTTCGTGATCGCGACCGCCAGCCTAGTAGCCGCGTTCGCGACCAGCGCGTCGGCCTACCCAACCAAGACCACGCCCTGCGTGGGCTGCCATAGTGGCGCCACGGTGCCCGTCACGGCTACCCAGACGTCGAACGTCGGAGGGACCGCCGCGTACAGCGTGAGCGCTCCGACCGCCACGGCGATCGCCGTGTTCGATGGCACGACCAAGCTCTTCACGTTCACCGCCACGAGCGGCACGTTCTCCGTCACCGACGGCAAGACCTACTCGGTCTACGCGGTCAAGGGCCCGACGACCTCGGACGGCCTCGGCTCAACGTCGATCAGTCCCGTCGCCCCCGCGCCGCCTGCGGACACCGTCGCTCCGGTCACCACGTCCAACGCGATCGCGACCTACGTGTCTTCGGCGATCATCAAGCTGACCGCCACCGACAACGTCGGCGTCACCCACACCTACTACCGCCTCGACGGCGGCACTCAGGTCGAGGGCACGTCCGTCACGGTGACCGCCCTCGGTTCGCACTCGCTGGCCTTCTGGTCGGTCGACGCCGCGGGCAACATCGAGGTCGCCAAGACCGCGACGTTCACCATCACCGCTCCCGTTCCCGTCGACTCGGTGGCTCCGGTCACCACGTCCGATGCTCTGGCCACCTACGTCTCTTCGGCGACCATAAAGCTGACCGCCACCGACAACGTCGGCGTCACCCACACCTACTACCGCCTGGACGGCGGCATGCAGGTCGAAGGTACGTCCGTCACAGTGACCGCCCTCGGTTCGCACTCGCTGGCCTTCTGGTCTGTCGATACCGCGGGCAACATCGAGGTCGCCAACACCGCGACGTTCACCATCACCGCTCCGGCGCCGATCCCCGACGTCATCGCGCCGGTGACCACGTCCAACGCCGTCGCGACCTACGTCTCGTCGGCCAGTATCAAGCTCAGCGCCACCGACAACGTCGGCGTCGCGCATACCTACTACGTGCTCGACGGTGGGACGCAGCTCGAGGGCTCGACGATCGTTGTCACCGCCCTCGGCTCTCACACCCTGTCCTTCTGGTCGGTCGACGCCGCCGGCAACATCGAGACCGCCTCGAATGTGACATTCGAGATCACGGCTCCGGTGCCGGTCGCTGACACCGCCGCGCCCGTCACCACGTCCAGCGCCAAGGCCTCCTACGCCGGAACCGCGACGATCAATCTCTCCGCCACCGACAACGTCGGCGTCGCGCACACGTACTACGTGCTCGACGGCGGAGTCCAGGTCGAGGGCACGTCCGTCACAGTCGGCGCTGTCGGTTCGCACACGCTTGCCTTCTGGTCGGTCGACGCGGCCGGCAACGTGGAAGTCGCCCACACGGTGACCTTCACGATCACCGCTCCGGCTCCGGCGCCCGCTCCCGGCACCGGCGACGAGCACCACGCCAAGCCTCACCACCACAAGAAGCACCACGTGGTCCGGCACTCGAGGCACCGCGACTAGTCCGAACGATCCTCGTCATCCGGCACGCGAAGGGCGCCCTCTCGGGGGCGCCCTTCTGTGTTGCTACGGGCCGTCGGCCGGTCAGCAGGCTCCGTCCGCGGAGCTGTAGACCGGCGCCGGCGCGGGCTCGCTGCCGATGTAGGTGAAGGTCCCGGTCTTGGCGTCGCGAAGGAACACGAGGGCGCGCACGTCCGGGACGGCGTCCCAACTCACGTCGGAACCGCGGGGCGGGATCCATCCCTCGTTCACGCACCACAGGTGATCGACAAGGTACTCCTTGCCGTCGATCGTGATCGTGTCGCCGGCCGAGTACTGATCGCTGCTGGCGCCTGACGTGTACGCGTAGGCGAAGCCCATCGGCTTGGCGCTGAGGGCCTTCCACGTCGTAGCGAGGTTGTTGTACTCGCTCACGCTCAGCTGGCTCTCGATGTCGCCCCACGTCGGGGCAAGCCCGCTCGTGCCGAGCGCCGCCACGTTGTCGACCAGCCCGCACACCGTGACGCCCGGGCCGGCGAGCTGGAAGCTGACCGCAAAGGGGCGGTCCGGCGCAGACGACTGATCCGCGTAGGTCAACGCCACCTGGTAGACGTCCACGAACTGGGCGTCGGTGCCGTAGATGCCCACGATGCCGTCGGTGAGCGGCTTGATCATTGCGGGATTGGGCCCGACGTCGCCGTCCGGCCGGCTGTTCTGATAGTCCTGCCATGCCTGCACGCCGGCCACGCCGCCCACGACACCGAGCACCATCGCGACAAGGACCGTGAGCGCGATCGTCCACCGCCGCAGACTGCGCAGCGCCTTCCTCAGCCCCTCGTCACCGCGACCCGCGTCCTCCACTGCGTGCGTGGCCGCGACTCCCCCGTCTTCCATCGCCCGTACCCCCGTATGGCCGACCCCCGTGAGCGCGATCGCGCTCTAGGAACGATCGTAGCGATTGGGCGGATCCGGCCAACACAGGGCGCTGCGCGGTTGCCGGGGCGTTGCGAGACTGCTGTGCGACCGTGGAAGACGACAGGTGTGAGACGGGTGGCTACACCCCGAGCAGCAGGCTCAGCACCGGGTAGACCGTATGGTCGAAGTACCAGCCGATGGGATTGATGCTCGGGAAGAGCTGTGGCAGCACGAACACCAGCGCCAGGACGATCACGAAGCCGTAGCGCTCGAGCTGGCTGTAGGCGCGCAGCGCCTCACCTTTCAGGAAGTACTGGACGACCCGGCTGCCGTCGAGCGGCGGGATCGGGATCAGGTTGAAGAACGCCAGCACCAGGTTGATCAGCGCGAAGAACTCGAAGATGAAGAGCGCGATGTCGGGAGCGTGGAACAGCACGCCGATGCGGAAGGCGATCCCGGAGCAGATCGCCAGCACGATGTTCGTGACGGGGCCCGCCGCGCCCGTGAGCAGCATGCCCATCTGGTAAGTGGTGCGGGTCATGCGCCGAGGGTCGATCGGCACGGGCTTGGCGTAGCCGAAGGCGAACCGGCCGCCCGAGGCAAGCAGCAGGACGGCCGGCATGAGGATCGTGCCCCACAGGTCGACGTGCGCGATCGGGTTCAGCGTCAGCCGCCCCCGGTCGTGGGCCGTGGGGTCCCCCAGAAGATAGGCGACGTAGCCGTGCGACACCTCGTGCAGGATGATCGCCGGGACGAAGAGCAGGATCTCCAGGACGACGTACAGCGGGCTTGACTGCATGCGGTGACTTCCTCGTCTAGTGGCGCGGTACCAGTCCGGCGCGTAGCGCCAGCCTGCGGAGTTCGTCGAGCTCGGCCTTGCGGCCGGCGACCGCGCCGTCGAGACGGCGGGCCCGGATGCGGGACAGTATATCGGAGAAGGCCGCAGACGGCTCCGCACCCATCGCGATCAGGTCGTCGCCCGACACCTCGAGCCGAACGTGCGATAGCGTCCCCGCGAAGCGGTCCACCCGCTCCCGCACCCGCGCGGAGCCGACCGCACGCAGGTCCACCAGCGTCTCGGTAGCGAGCGGGTCGAGCAGCGCGTGCAGGCGCGAATCGCGCAGAGGTGCGACGCGGTCGAGCGCCCGCGTCAGCGCGGGGACGCGGCTGGCGGCCTGCTGCGCGGACGTCCCCGCGTCGTGGCCCACCCGCAGGCGCTCGACCCAGCGCTCGACGCTCGCGGGAGCGCCGCGGCCGGCCAGCGCGACGAGCAGCGACGTGACCCGCCGCGGCGGTCGTCCCGCCCGCCGCGGCATCTCCTCGAGCGACTCCAACACCGCGCGTACGTCCGCCACGGCCTCGTGGGGCGCCACACCGGTCGGCAGCACCGCGCGAAGGGCCCCGAGCGCCTCGAGGCGCTCCAGCGGCGGTGCCGGGTCGTCCTCCTCCAGGATCGCCAGCAGCTCTTCCCGAAGCCGCGCCCCGGAGATCTCCTGTAGCAGTCCCATCGCGACGGCCCGCCGCGCCAGGCCCTCGGTGCCTTCGTCCATTGAGAAGGCGAACCGCCCCTCGAAACGCGCGGCGCGCATCACGCGCGTCGGATCCTCGATGAACGACAGCGGGTGCAGCACGCGCACGACGCCGTCGCGCAGGTCGGCGAGCCCGCCGAACGGGTCGGCGATCGAGCCGAACTCCGAGGGGTCGATCTCCGCCGCCATCGCGTTGATCGAGAAGTCGCGGCGCAGGAGGTCGCGGCGCAGGCTCGAGCGCTCCACGGTCGGCAGCGCTCCGGGTCGCGTGTAGTACTCGGTGCGCGCCGTGGTCACGTCGACGTGCAGCCCCCGCTCCAGCACGACGACGGCCGTGCCGAAGCGCGCGTGGGCCCGCACGTGCCCGCCCAGGCGCTGCGCCACGCGCTGCGCGAAGGCGATGCCGTCCCCCTCGACCACGATGTCGACGTCGAGGTTGCGGCGCCTCAGCAGCATGTCGCGCACGAACCCGCCGACGACGAAGGCGCGCACGCCCTCCTCCTGCGCGACGGCACCGATCTCGCGGACCGTGTCCCGCACCTCGGGCGGGAGGAGCGTGTCGAAGGACTCGCGGAACCGCTCGGCCGCTTCCTGCCGGGCGGGCGCAGCGCGGGTGGCCAGGTAGGAGGATCCGTGCTCGGCGCGCAGCAGGTCGGCGTGCGTGACCAGTCCCCACAGGATCCCGCCGCTCGCCACGAACACCGCCGGTACGGCGTCCGCGCTCATCAGATGCTCGAGCGTGTCGAGATCGGCGTCTGGGGCGACCGTCACGGGCGAGCGCGTCATGAATCCGGTCACCGGCGCGTGGCCGAGGCCGTGCCGGACCGCCTTGTCGACGTCGCGCCTCGTCACGTAGCCCCGCATCCGGCCCTGCGCCATCACGGGCAGCAGCCCGTGACCCCATCTCCCCATGACCTCGGATGCCTCGTCCATCGTGTCGGCCTCCGTGATCGTGCGAACGGGCGTCGTCGCGATGTCGCCCGCGGTCAGCTGCGCGGGCACCTCGAGCTCGAGGGCGTCGCGCAGGTCGGCGAGCACCTGCCCGACCTCGGCCCCCCGCAGCGCCGCGGACGCCGCCTGCGGGTGTCCCCCGCCGCCGAGATGGGAGAGCACGGCCGCGATGTCGATGTCGCGCAATCGGCTGCGTCCCACGAGCTGCACCCGCTCCGGCATCGACACGACGGCAACGGCGACGCGGTGACCCAGGTCCTCGACGAGGTGGTGGGTGACCAGACCCGCGCTGTCGACGTAGCCGGGCGCGGAGGCCACCGCGACCGCGATCGGCCGACCGTGGACCTGCCATACCTCGACGGAGGCGGTGAGCTCCTCGAGCAGTGCTCGCTGCTCGACGGTGAGCGAACGGTTCAGGAAGCGCTCGACCACCTCGAGGTCGGCGCCCTGCGCCATGAGGAAGGCGATCGCGTCGGCGTCGTACGCGGTCGCTCCCGGGTAGGTCAGCGAACCGGTGTCCTCGTGGATACCGAGCAACATCGCGGAGGCATCCAGCGGGGTGAGCGCGAGTTCGTGCTCGCGTACCTCGTGCACGAGGATCGACGTGGTAGCGCCCACGGGGCGGCTGCGGTCGTCGCCTCGCGCGACGTCGAGTTCCGTTCGCGGGTGATGGTCGTAGATGACCAGCTCGACGCGCTCGTCGTCGGCCAGCGGGGCGAGTTCGCCGAGGCGCGCCGCCTCACGCGTGTCGACCATCACCAGGCGCGTCACCGGCCTCCGGTCGAAGCCCTTGAGGTCGGTGAACGCGAGGAACTCGCCGTGCAGCGCATGGAACTCGCGTACGTTGGCGTTCTGAGTGCCGGCCCAGACGGCCCGCGCGCCGGGATAGAGCTTGGTGGCGGCGACCATCGATCCGTACGCGTCGAAGTCCGGGTTCACGTGCCCCGCGACGATCGTCATGCCGTCACGCGCGGCCACCGCGCCTCCCCCGCTCCTACTGCTCGATGACGAGGTCCCGCTGCCCCACGGCCTTCTCCGACATGCACAGCGCGTTGCGGAACCGCTCCTCGCCCGCGTCCAGCAGCTCCTCGCGCGACGAGTGGAGCGTCGCCAGCGACGCCCCCGCCTCCACGCGATCGCCGACCTTCGCGTGCAGCACCAGCCCGGCGGCGGGGTCGACGTCGTCGTCGAGGTGCGCGCGGCCGGCGCCCATCGCCATCGCCGCGCGGCCGACGCACTCGGCGTCGTAGTGGCTGACCCAGCCCGCCTCGTGGGCGAGCACCTCCCGCGTGAACGCGGCGTGCGGCAGCAGCGACGGGTCGTCCGCGACGCGGGGGTCGCCGCCCTGCGCCTCGACCCAGCGCCGGAACTTCTCGAGCGCGGCGCCGCTCTCGACAGCGCCCACCAGGCGCGACCGGCCGTCGTCGAGGTCGCGCGCGACTCCGGACAGCACGAGCATGCGCGAGCCGAGCGCCAGGCACTCCTGGAAGAGGTCCTCCGGACCGTCGTCGCGCAGCGTGGCGATCGCCTCGGCGACCTCCAACGCGTTGCCTACCGCGCAACCGAGCGGCTGGTCCATGTCGGTGAGCAGGACCTCGACACTGAGCCCCAGCGCCTCCCCGGTCCGCTTCAGCTCCTGAGCCAGCACCCGCGCGTGCTCCACGTCCTTCATGAAGGCGCCGGAGCCTACCTTGACGTCCAGGACGACGCCGTGCGCGCCGCCCGCGACCTTCTTCGAGATGATCGAGCCGACGATGAGCGGCACCGAGGGCACCGTGCCCGTGACGTCGCGCAGCGCGTACATCTGCTTGTCGGCGGGGTCGATGTCGGGCGACTGCGCGATGACGGCGACGCCGATCCGCCGCACCTGCGCGACGAACTCCTCGCTGGTCAGGCTCGTGCGGAACCCGGGTATCGACTCCAGCTTGTCGAGCGTGCCGCCCGTGTGGCCGAGGCCGCGTCCCGACATCTTCGCCACCGGCGCTCCGCAGGCCGCGACCATCGGCGCGAGCACGAGGGTCGTCTTGTCCCCCACGCCGCCGGTCGAGTGCTTGTCGACCTTCAGCCCCGGGATGCTCGAAAGGTCCATGACCTTCCCGGAGTGCGCCATGGCGTCGGTGAGCCAGACCGTCTCATCGTGATCGAGTCCGCGCAAGAGCGCGGCCATCATCCACGCGGCCATCTGGTAGTCGGGCATCGCGTGCGCGACGTAGGAGGTCACCAGCTGGACGACCTCCTCGCGCGTGTGGCGCCGGCCGTCGCGCTTGACCTCGATGAGCTCCTCGATGGTGCGCTCAGGCATTGCGGACCTCCGCCAGGAACGATGTTCCGCGCCCGCAGGTCCCTGCAAGCCCGTAGAAGTCGAGCACCGTCTCGCCGATGTCCCCGAAGGTCGCGCGGTCGCCGAGGTGTGCGCCCCGATCGACGCCCTTCACCTTGGCGATGAGCGGCGTGTACTCGCGGGAGTGGTCCGTGGACGGCGTTGTCGGGTCGCAGCCGTGGTCGGCCGTGATGATCAGCAGGTCGCCGTCGACCATGGCGTCCAGCAGCTCGGCAATGCGCGCGTCGACCTCTTCCAGGCCCACGGCGTAGCCCTCGACGTCGTTGCGGTGCCCCCAGATCATGTCGAAGTCCACGAGGTTGGCGAACACGAAGCCGGGCTCGTCGCGCGCCACGCGTTCCAGCAGGTGGTCGAAGCCGTTCATGTTGTCGGTGGAGTGCGGAGACTCGCAGATGCCGCGCCACGCGAAGATCTCGCCGATCTTCCCGATGCCGTAGCACGGCGTGCCGGCCTTCTCGAGGATGTCGAGGGCGGTGGGCTCGGTCGGTTCGAGCGCGAAGTCGCGCCTGCGGTGGGTACGCCGGTAGATGCCTCCGGCGTCGGGACCGATGAACGGCCGCGCGATGATGCGCCCGACAGCGTGCTCGCCGACGCACACCTTCGTCCGCGCGATCAGGCACAGGCGGTAGAGCTCCTCTATCGGGATGACGTCCTCGTGCGCGGCGATCTGGAAGACCGAGTCCGCGCTCGTGTAGACGATCGGCTTCCCGCTGGCCACGTGCTCGTCGCCCAGCTCTTGGATGATCACGGTGCCCGATGCCGGGTAGTTGCCCAGCCAGCCGAGGCCCGTCTCGCGCGTCCACGCGTCCATGACCTCGGGCGGGAAGCCACCGGGGTAGGTCGGGAACGCGTGCGTGAGCCGCATCCCCATCATCTCCCAGTGGCCGGTGGTCGTGTCCTTGCCGGCAGACGCCTCCAGGTTGCGGCCCCACGAGGCGGAGGGCGTGACCGTCGGCGCGACGCCCACGATGTCGGTGATGTTGCCGAGACCCATTGACGCGAGGTTCGGCATGCTCAGACCGCCGTGGGCCCGGGCGGTGTTGCCCAGCGTGTTGGAGCCCTCGTCGCCGTAGTCGGCGGCGTCGGGCAGCGCGCCGACGCCCACGGAGTCGAGCACGAGGACGATCGCGCGTGGCGCTCGGGTCATGTGCGAAGCTCCGTTCCCGGTCATCGGACGAATCTGCGCGCGAACGCCACGGCCCACTCGGCGACCAGCACCACACCGAGGACCGCTCCCGCGTTGTAGTCGAACACCCCGCCATACGGCGTCTTCATGTGTCCGAGCCCGAACGAGTGGACGAGCAGCTTCGTGTAGTCCATGAACTGCTTCGCCCACGCCGCCGACGACACGTGCCCGAAGAACGCGATGACGATGCGCGCGAATACGAGCGCGGCCGCGACGAGCAGGAGGTCCATCACGATCGTGAGCAACAGGCGAAGGATCCCGCGCATGGCAACGCTCCCTGATCGGCATGGGGCTGCGCCCGGGTCGGGCTCAGCGTCCGGGATTGTCGTTCCCGATTATGCACGATGGGAGACAGCGGGGAGCACGGCCGCGAAGTCCCGGCCCTGTCGGCAAACGCGATGTGGTGCGAAGAGGAGACTCGAGCGACCGCGCTGCGGGAGCGCGGTGGGCGCGACGCGCGTGCCGATCCGGCTAGTGCCTGAGCTCAGAGACCGTGCGGCGGATGATGGCCTCCGCGATCGCGTGCGAGGAGGGCATGCAGATCATCCTGTGGCGGTTCGTGAACAGCAGGGTGCCGGACGTCGAGTCGCTGTCACGGTCGATCCCGGGGCACTCATGACCCGGTTCGACGGGGTTCGAACTTGTGTGATCCGTCTCGATGTCCATGGCTATGGTATCGGCTCGTGGTCCGGCTCACTTGACCCGTTCCGCCCCCAATAAGTGAACTCTCACTGGGGCCTACGGAGGACCCGGGACAAAGATCGAGCCTCAAGGCCGGCACCTTGAGGCTCAGGGGTAAGGGTGTTGCCGAGGCAACGCTCCTGTGGAGCATGTTACCAGCGTGGTTTGCCGCGTGCAAGACGACCGCAGGATGAATCCGCAAGCGGTACATACGAAGGATGATCCCGTTGATGCACTCGGGGATGCACCGACGCGCGGCTCCCTCGCGCCTAGCGGATCAGCATCCGCAGCGCCGGCTCCAGCCCCGTGGCGAGCGGCACCACTCCCGCGAGGACGATGACCGCGGAGAGCGTCACGACCGCTCCCGTCACCAGCCGCACGCCGTCGGTGACAGGCTCGTCAGGTGCCTCGCCCGTGGCCTCGTCGTCGATGAACGCCGCACGGATCGCCGCCCCGTAGTACCCGAAGGACACGACGGAACCCAGCACGGCCACGATCGCCAGCCAGCGGTATCCCCCGACCGATGCGTACGCGAACACGAGGAACTTGCCCCAGAAGCCGGCGGTGAGCGGGATGCCCGTGAGCGACAGCATGATCACGGCGAGCGACGCGGCGAGCGCCGGGCTGCGGCGCGATAGGCCCGCGAGGCCCCCGATCGTGCCGTCCCACGAGGCGTCCGTGCGGTGCAACGCCTCGACGAGGACGAAGGATGCGGCGGCCGTCACTCCGTAGAGGACGGCGAAGACGAGGACGCTCGAGGACCGGGATCCCAGAGGCACGCCGACGAGCGCGTAGCCGACCTGCGCGATGCCGGAGTACGCCAGCATGCGGGCCAGCGAGCGCTGACGCAGTGCCGCGAGGTTCCCGAAGACGATCGAGCAGAGCGCGATCGCGGCGACGACGCGGACCACGCGACTGCCCGCCGAACCCGTCACGGCGACGGCCAGCCACACCGCGGCCGCCAGCGGGCCGACCTTGCCCGCGGACGCCATGACGGCGGCCGCCGCGGGAGCCGCCGTCTCGTAGGCGTCGGGCATCCAGCTGTGCATCGGGAACGCGCCCAGCTTGAAGGCCAGCGCGGCGATCAGCAGCACGAAGCCGACCGCCACCGGCACGTCGGGCGAGGCCGCCGCGAGCGCGGCGATAGCCGAGTAGCGAAGCGAGCCGCCCGTGCGCCCCATGAGCACAGCGGTCCCGATGACGAACACGACGGTCGCCACGGATCCCTGTACGAACCACTTCATCGCCGCCTCGCGCGCCCGGTCGGTGCCACCGAGGGCCACCAGCCCGTAGCCGCAAAGGGCGAGCATCTCGACCGCGAGGAAGAGCACGCCGACGTCGCCGGCGGCGGCCACGAGCGCGGACGACGCGGCGGTCAGTGCGCTGAGCGCGACGATGCGCGATCCCCGGCGGTCCGTCGACAGGGAACGGGCGCACCCCGCGACGACGAGGGCACCCAGCGCCAGGCACGCCGCGGGCGCGAGGGACATCGACCCGCCGCTGCGCACCGCCTCGCCCTGCAGGCCCGACACCGTGCCGGTCCAGGCCGCCGCGGCCGCGCCGGCGGCGAGAAGCGCCACCGCACCGGCCACCGCGGACCTGCGGTCTCCCCACGCGTCGAAGACCATCGCCACGACGGCGGCGGCCACCCCGAACGCGAACGGTGCGTAGGGAAGGAAGCTCATCAGCGCTATCCCCTCCCCAACGCCGCGGCCAGGACGCGGGCCACCGGAGCCATCACGCCGCTCACGAGTCCCGGCCACGCGCCCATGAGGACGATCAGCACCGCGAGGGGTGCGGCGGCGGCGATCTCCGTCACCCTCAGGTCACGGATGCCGCTCCACTCCTCGAGACCGGGGCCCTGGGCCACCTCGCGGACGGCGCGAAGGCTGTAGGCGCCCGCGAGCACGACGCCCACGGCGACCGCGACCATCCACCAGCCCCAGGGGCCGAAGCCTTCGAGGAAGGCCACCAGTTCGCCGGGGAAGCCGGCGAGTCCGGGGAGCCCGAGGCTCGCCAGCGACGCGAACACGAAGAGCGCGCCCCACACCGGTATCGTCGCCAACATGCCGCCGAGGCGTGCGAGCGCACGGGTGTGCGTCCGGTCGTAGAGCTGCCCCACGAGCAGGAACAGCAGTGCGCTGGTCAGCCCGTGCGCGACCATCACGAGCATCGCCGCGCTCAGCGCCAGCGGCGAGCCGGTCGCGATCGCCAGCACGACGAACCCCATGTGCGCGACGGACGAGTACGCCACGAGCCGCTTCAGGTCGGTCTGCGCCAATGCCAGCACCGCGCCGTAGACGATCCCGACGATCCCGAGGACGGCGAAGAGCGGCGCCGCGGCACGCGCGACCTCGGGAGTGAGCGGGAGCGCCAGCCGAAGCAGGCCGTAGCCCCCCATCTTGAGCAGCACGCCCGCCAGCATGATCGAACCCCCGGTGGGTGCCTCGACGTGCGCGTCGGGAAGCCACGTGTGGAACGGGACGACGGGGATCTTCACCGCGAAACCCGCGACCAGCAGCCAGAACACCAGCGCCCGCAGCGACGGGTCGAGTACGCCGGCGTCCAGCGCCGACATCCGGAATTCGCCCGTGCTGAAGCCGACGATCAGCAGCGCGACGAGCATCAGGGCGCTCCCGGCGAAGGTGTAGATGAAGAACTTCATGGCAGCGTGACGACGGCCTTCGTGCCCCCAGATCCCGATCAGGAAGAACATCGGGATGAGCACGGCCTCCCACGCCGCGTAGAACAGCACGAGGTTGTCCGCAAGGAACACTATCGTCACCGCGCCCTGCAATGCGAGCAGCAGGGCGAAGTGGACCCCGGGGCGCTTGTCGATGCGCCACGAAGCGAGCACGGCGACCACGCCCAGGAGCGACGTGAGGGCCACCAGGGGCAGCGACAGCCCGTCGATGCGGAGGAGCCAGAAGCTCGTGCGGACACCTCCCACACCGCCGCTCAACGCCGCGGGCGCCAGACCGAGCATGCGTCCGGCGACCGCCCCGGTGTAGACGAGCTGCGCCAGCGCCACGGTCAGCGCGACCACACGCGCGGCGGACGGTCGCGAACGCCCCACGAGCCACGTGACGAGCGCCCCCACGAGCGGGATGAGGGCCAGGAGTGTCAGGGTCATGGCGTCACCTCACCAGCCAGACGGCCGCGGCCACGAGGAGCACGACGCCGGTCGCCATCAGCCCCGCATACCACTGACCGTCGCCGGACTGGATCTCGGTCAACAGCGCCCCGACACGCGACGCGAGGGCCGCCACGCCTTCGGCGAGCCCGTCGATGGCGAGACGGTCGCCCATCGCGTCCGTCGCCCGCGCGGTCGCCGTGACCGGCGTCACCACGAACCGGCTGACGAACGCGTCGACACCCCAGCCGGACGCCGCGGCGCGCATGAATGTGCGCCAGCCCTCGGTCGCCACCGTCCAAGCCGCCTGCGGGCGCGCGCTGCGCCATCCGAGCACCGTGCCCGTCAGCGCCAGCACGATCGCGGTGCCCGCGATCGTGACGGAGAGCGGCTCGAAGGTGGTCCCCAGAGCGGAGGCGAGCGGGCCGCCAGCGACGCCCAGGACGAGAGCGGCCGCTGCGAGCACCACGAGCGGCCCGAGCATGATCCACGGCGCCTCGTGCGCCGGCGTGACGCTCCGGGATGCTCCGAAGAACGCCAACCGGGTCGCGCGGGCGGCGTAGGCCGCGGTCAGCGCGCTCGCGGCCAGCAGCGCGACGCCGGCCCACGGTGCCGAATGCAGCACCGACGAGACGACGAGGTCCTTGCTGAAGAAGCCGGCCGCGGGCGGAATGCCCGCGAGCGACACGGCGCCGGCGATCCAGCATGCGGCGGTGACCGGCATACGTCCGGCGAGCCCGCCCATCTCGCGAAGGTCCTGCGTCCCGCTCCCGTGGATCACCGATCCGGCGGTGAGGAACAGCAGCCCCTTGAACGCCGCATGGGTGACCAGGTGGAAGATCGCCACCTGCCATGCGCCGACGCCCAGGGCGGCGAACATGAAACCGAGTTGACTGATCGTCGACCAGGCGAGGACCTTCTTGATGTCGCGCTGCGCGAGCGCGACGCTCGCCGCGCCCAGGGCGGTGATCGTTCCGAGGACGAGCGCCAGGTCCCTCGCCGCGGGAGCCGCCGCGAACAGCGGCCAGGTGCGGGCGATCAGGAACACGCCTGCGGCGACCATGGTCGCGGCGTGGATGAGCGCGGAGACCGGAGTGGGGCCCTCCATCGCTTCGGGCAGCCAGATGTGGAGCGGGAACTGGGCCGACTTCCCCACCGCGGCGATCAGGATGCACACGGCCGCCGCGGTCGCCACGGCGGGCGCGAACGGTGCGGCCGCGCCGAGGATCAGGCTGAACTCGAGCCCGCCGCTGGCCCGCCACAGGACGGCCATGCCGACCAGCATGGCCGCGTCGCCGACGCGCGTGACCATGAAGGCCTTGCGTGCCGCGTCGGCTGCGGACGGCTTGTCGTACCAGAAGCCGATCAGCAGGAACGAGCAGGCCCCGACGAGTTCCCAGCAGATGAACAGCGTCGCGAGGTCCGCCGCGATGACCAGGCCCGCCATGGATGCGGTGAACAGCGACAACAGCGCGTAGTAGCGGACGTAGCCCTTCTCGCGGTGCATGTAGCCGATCGAGAAGACCATGACGCACGCCGCTACCACGCCGACGACCAGCAGCATGACCGCCGCGAGCGCGTCCGCGTTGTAGGTGAGCGACAGGCTGCGCTCCCCGACGCGTATCCAGGTGATGCGGGCGCTGTCTCCCCCGGCCCGAAGCGACGCGACTCCAATGCCGATCACCGTCAGAGGCCCCGCGAGAGCGACCCAGGGAGCGCCGCGGCCCCACAGCCGCACCCCCACGGCCAGGAGGGCGGCGAGCAGCAACGGTACGAGTACCGCGAGATAGGCGGAGTGCGTCAGGATGCTCACCCGCGCACCTCCGTGATCTGGTCGGTGCGCGAGCGGCCACGGCGGACCAGGGAGACCAGCAACGCGATCCCGACCGCCGCCCCGGCGGCACCGACGGCGAGCACGAGCAGCGCGTAGCCCTGACCGGCTGCGGGAGCGGTGCCTGCCGCGGCGTATGCGGCGAGCAGCAGCGACGCGCCCCCGAGCATGACCTCCACCGAGGCGAGAACGGCCACAAGGTCGCGTCGCGTCATCACGCCGTAGAGACCGGCTGCCACGATCGCGCACGAGAGCACGAGCGTCGTCACTCGTCATCGCCTCCCTGCACGATGGCGAGCGCGGCGGCAAGCCCCGCGAGCAGCACCACGCCGGCGATCTCGAACTGCGGGAGCCAGACGCCCAGCAGGTAGTCGGCCGTGCTCTCGACCGTGACGCCGGAGACCGGGACCGCCGCGGGCAGCAGACCGCGAAGCGCGACGACGAGCACGACGGCGAGGCCGATGCTGATCAGGGCGGCGCCGAGGTCGAATCTGCGAACGATGGCGCGGGCGTCGGCGTCGCGGCCCATCGCGGTGATCGCCAGCAGGAAGAGCACGAGCACTCCTCCGACGTAGACGAAGAGCTCGGCCACGGCGAGCAGCCCGAACCCGAGCCAGGCGTAGAGGCCGGCGATGCCCAGCAGGAACGCGCCGAGGCCGAGGATCATGCGCATCATCTCGCGCGTGAGCAGCACCACGGCGGCACCGGCGACGGTCAGGACCGCGAGGCCCCACCACAGCAGCGTCGCGCTCATGGGCGCTCGACCTCCCCCGACGGGACGTCGCACGCGGGGGCCTCGATGCCGTCACGGCCCGTGGCGCGCGTCGGGAGCGGGTCGCGCAGCATCTCGCCCTTGTCGAACAGAGTGAGCTCGCGATGGTAGAAGGACAGCTCGTACTGCCCGGTATGGGTCAGCGCGTTGGTCGGGCACTGCTCCGCGCACAGTCCGCAGAAGCAGCACTTCGAGAGGTCGAGATCGTAGCGCGTGACGCAGCGCGCGCCCGGCGTGTCGACACGCTCGACCGTGATGCAGTAGTCGGGGCAGGTCCGCGCGCAGAACGTGCAGCCCACGCAGACCTCGGAGCTGCACCGCAAACAGCGCGCCGCCTCATGCTGCGACCCCGAGTGCAGCAGGCCGGACTCGACCGGACGGAAGTCCTTCACGCGCTCTATCGGATCCTCCATGGTCATGGGAGCGCGGAGGCGCTCCTCCTCCACACCCTGGAGCGACGCGCGCTCGTACTTCTCGAACACGGGCACGGGCCTCAGCGTCCGATCGGCCGCCAGGTCGACGCCCTGCAGGAAGCGGTGGATAGAGTGCGCGGCCTCGTGACCGGTGGCGATCGAGCCGATTGCCGAGCCCGGGCCCGTGACGACCTCACCGCAGGCGAACACACCCGCGCCGCTGGTCGTGAACAGCGTCCCGTCGGCCTTCAGGTTGCCGCGCTCGTTGAGCTCGACGTCGGTGCCCGCGACGACGGCCTCGAGCACGCTCGCCTGACCGATGGCGAACACGACCACATCGGTCTCGAGCACGTGCGTCGCCTCCCCCATCTTCGGAGCGAAGCGGCCCGTCTCGTCGAACACCGAGAGGCACTCCCGCACGCGAAGGCCGACCACGTGTCCGTCCTCGACCGCGACCTCTTCGGGGCCTACGGAACAGGTGGCGATGACGCCCTCGTCGAGCGCCTCCTCGATCTCCCACGGGTGCGCGGGGATCTCCTCCATCGACTCGAGGGAGGCCATGCGCACCTCGGTGGCGCCGACGCGCAGCGCGCAGCGGGCGACGTCGACGGCCACGTTGCCCCCGCCGATCACGAGTACGCGCTTGCCACGCACGCCCGCCTCGCCCTCCCAGTTGGCCTTGCGCAGGAACTCCAGCGCGCCGCGCACGCCGTCGGCGTCGGCGCCCGGGATCGGGAGGATGCGGCTGATCTGCAGGCCCGCCGCGATCAGCACCGCCGCGTGGTCTCGGCGCAGGTCGGGCAGGGTGACGTCCCTGCCCACTTCGACGCCGCAGCGCAGGTCGAGCCCCATCGTCACGAGATCGTCGATCTCGGAGTGCAGGACCTCGCGGGGCAGCCGGTAGGCGGGGACGCCCGAGTAGAGGGCGCCGCCCGGCTTGTCGTCCTTCTCGAACATCGAGACCGCGTAGCCGAGGCTCATCAGGTCGAGCGCGGCGGACAGGCCCGACGGCCCTGAGCCGATGATCGCGACGCGCGCCTCCTGAGTGACCGGCAGCGGCTTCACGCGCTCGGCACGTACCTCCGCGTAGCTCTCCTGCGCGAAGCGGTGGAGCGGGCGGATGGCGATCGGCTGGTCGTAGCGCGCGCGGGTGCACGCGCCCTCGCACGGGTGATGGCAGATGCGGCCGAGCACGCCCGGCATGATGTTGCGCTCACGGACCAGCTCGTAGGCCTCGGCGACGCGCCCGTCGGCGATCAGGTAGTTCTGGCCGCGCGCGTCGACGTTGGCCGGACACGTTCCTACGCACGGGGGCAGACGGTCGACGGCGAGCAGTCCCGCGATCGTCTCGTTGTGGTGCGGCGGCGAGGCGGAGAGCAGCGCCACGTCGTCACGGCCGAGCACGCCGCGCAGCCGCAGGGCGCCCCTCCAGCGGGGCGACATGGACAGCTTCTCGAAGGGGTAGCGCAGGGTCGTGGGCTTGTGCGACGCACGGCCCGCGGTGATGGCAAGGCCGGTGGTCAGGGAGCGCCACGCCGACACGAACGCGTCGAGCCCGGTCTTCGCCGGCTCGGTGGCGTTCATGAACGTGGCGTCCGCGTCGGGTCGTCTCACCTCAGCCATACGACCGCCACCGCCCCCGCCACAAGGAGCTGCACGAGCGCGATCGGGGTGAGGACCTTCCACGCGAGCCGCATGAGCTGGTCCTGCCGGAAGCGCGGGAAGCTCCACTTGACCCAGATGATCACGGTCACGATCGCGACCGCCTTCACGAGCAGGACGAGCGCCCCGAGCAGCCCCGGGAGCCCGTTCGTCCCGCCGAGGAACATCGCCGCGCCGAACAGGGAGCAGGCGAGCATCCCGCCGTACTCGGCCATCATGAAGATCGCCCATCGGATGCCGGTGTAGTCGACGAAGTAGCCCGCCACCAGTTCGGAGTCGGCCTCGGGCAGGTCGAACGGCCCTCGGTTCAGCTCCGCAATCGACGAGATCAGGTAGACGACGAACGCCACCGCGAAGAGCGGAAGCCACCACAGACGCCAGGCGCCCATCAAGGCGGAGGGGCGCATCGTGCCTGCGACGACGACGAGCGCCAGCACGGACAGCGTGCGCGGGATCTCGTAGCTGACCATCTGAGCGGCGCCGCGAAGGCCCCCGAGGGTGCCGTACGTGTTCGCGGACGACCAGCCGCCGAGCAGCACGCCCAGGACCGATACCGAGGGCACGGCCAGGAACAACAGGACTCCCACGCCGGAATCGAGCGGCGCCCAGCCCGTGACCAGCGGAACCACGAGCAGCGACAACGCGACGGGGGCGAAGACCAGCAGCGGCGCCATCCGGAAGATCCGGGCGTCGGCGGCGGCAGGTGTCACATCCTCCTTGAGGACGAGCTTGATCGTGTCCGCGAGTGTCTGCAGAAGGCCCGCGGGGCCGGCCTGCTGCGGCCCGAACCGCATCTGCATGCGTCCGGAGACCTTGCGCTCCCACCACACGCCGAACAGCGCGGCCAGCGCGATCGCGGTCCCCGACAGCAGCCCGAAGAGCCCTCCCCACAGCAGCGGACTCATCGGTCCACCTCCCCGAACACGGGGTCCAGGGAGCCGAGGATGACGACGAGGTCGCTCACCGTGTGGCCGCGGGCGAGCAGCCCGAGCAGCTGCAGGTTACAGAAGGCGGGCGACCGCACGTGCATGCGGAAGGGCCGCGGCGAGCCGTCGGAGACGAGGTAGACGCCGAGCGAGCCGCGCGCGGACTCGATGTGGTCGTAGGCGTCGCCGGCGCGCGGGCGCAGCAGGCGCGGCAGCCCCTCCGCCGCGACCGGGCCGGGTTGGATCTGCTCGAGCGCCTGGTCGACGATGCGGCACGACTCGATCGCCTCGAGCACCTTCACGCGCCCGCGGTCGAAGCAGTCGCCGTTCTCTCCCACCGGCACCCGGAAGTCGATGCGCGGGTAGACGGAGTACGGGTCGTTCTTGCGGATGTCGAAGGTGACGCCGGATGCGCGGGCGGTCGGGCCGGAAGCGCCCCACGCGATCGCGTCACTTTGGCTGAGCACGCCGATGCCCTTCATCCGCTCAGCGGCGATGTAGTTCCCGAAGAACAGTCGGTCCAGCTCGAGCAGGCGGTCGGGAGCCCACCGCACGACCTCGCGACAGCGCTCGATCCAGCCGTCGGGCAGGTCCGCCGACACGCCGCCGGGCCTTACGTAGTTGTAGGTGAGCCGGGCTCCGCACAGCTCCTCGAACAGTTCGACGATCCGCTCGCGGACCTCGAAGGCGTAGATGAAGACGGTGGCAGCGCCGGTGTCGGCGCCCGAGGCGCCCACGCCCATCATGTGGCTGGCGATGCGCTGCAGCTCGCACACGATCACGCGGATGTACTCGGCGCGCTCCGGGACGCGGATGTCCGCCAGCCGCTCGACGGCGCGACAGTACGCCCAGTTCGCGTACATGGATCCGACGTAGTCGAGCCGGTCGGTCAACGGCACTACCTGCAGGTAGGTGCGGTTCTCGGCCATCTTCTCGATCCCGCGGTGAAGGTAGCCGATCACGGGCTCGGCCTTGACCACGATCTCGCCGTCGAGGTGGGCGATGATACGGCACACCCCATGCGTGGAGGGGTGCGACGGACCGATGTTGACCACGAGCTCGTCGACCTCGCGGCCGAGCTCGTCGATCACGGGACGCTTGCTCTCCACCTCTACGGGCATCGTCGCACCTCCTCTCTAGATGTAGTCGGGCCGCGGGATCACGGAATCGTCCTTGTAGTCCTTGCGCAGGGGGTAGCCGACCCAGTCCTCGGGCAGCAGGATCCGCCTGAGGTCCGGATGGTCCCGGAACTCGATGCCGAACATGTCGTAGACCTCGCGCTCCTGCCAGCCCGCCGCGGGCCACAGGTCGGTCAGCGACTCCATGACCGCTTCGCAGCGCGGGACCTCTGTCTTGAGGAACAGGCCGACGCCGAACGTCCCCGACTGAAGGCGGTAAACGAGTTCGAAGTCGTCGCCGTGGTCGACTGCCGTGACGAAGCCGAAGCGCTCGAACCCGATCTCCTTGAGGTCCTCGGCCGCCTTGTGCAGTACGGAACGCGGCACCATCAGCACGCCGTCGGCGAACTCGATCGAGAACAGCGGGCAGAGGTCGGGATAGACGGAGCACAGCTTGCGCTGGAGGTACTCGAGGCTGCTCTCGCCGCTGCGGGCAGTCACAGAGACTCCCCCGCGCCCGAAGCCGGACGCTCCGGGACATCGCCGATCAGCGTCTCCGCGTCGGTGGACCCGGCCCGCGCCGCGTCGAGGCCCGGCTGGGTCAGGTCGCGCTCGTAGGTGGGTGCGTCCGTCAGCGAGCGCGTGCGAATCAGCTCCCGCAGCTGCAGGACGCCGTCCTGCAGCGCCTCGGGACGCGGAGGACACCCCGAGATGTAGACGTCCACGGGCATGAAGGCGTCGGCCCCGCGGACCACCGAGTAGGTGTCGTAGTAGAAGATGCCGCCGCTGACGGCGCAGTTGCCCATCGCGATCACGTACTTGGGTTCGGCCATCTGGTCGTAGAGACGCCGGACCGCGGGCTGCATCTTCTTCGTGATCGTGCCCGCGATGATCATCACGTCGGTGTGGCGCGGGTCGGGGCGCGGGAACGTGCCCAGCCGGTCGAAGTCGAACTTCGAGAACGATGCTGCGATGAGCTCCATCGCGCAGCACGCGGTGCCCATGGGCATCGCCCACAGCGACTGCCCGCGGGACCAGTCGGCCAGCGCATCCATGCTCGTGAGGATGATGCCGCCGCCGGGGATGCGCTCCAGCGCGGAGGTGAGCGAGTCTACGAGCGCCACTGCAGCGCTCCCGTCTTCCACGCGTAGAGCAGCCCGAAGGCGAGCATCGCGGCGAAGCCGAGGAGAGCCAGCCCGCCGGAGAGGTCGCCACGGATCCGGGTGGCGACGGAGAACAGCAGCACCGACTCGACGTCGAAGATCACGAACAGCACGGCGATGGCGGCGAAACGCAGCGGGAAGCGCACGTGGGGGTCGCCCTGGGGCGGCATGCCGCACTCGTAGGGCTCGAGCTTGGAGGGATTCGGGTTGCGGGGAGACAGCAGCGCGTTCGCCGCGAAGACCAGGCCGACGAACGCGAGTGCAGCCACGGTGGCGCCCAGAAGGAACAGAAACGCCTGCGTGGACTCCGCCAAGATGCTCGCTCCGTCCGGACTTGAGGCCGCGGCCGCTGGACACACGACCGTTCGCGCAACAGCGGGGCGAAACCGGTCAGGTCTGTCTATGCCCTCGCGGATCGATTATAGGCATTGGCCCAATACTTTGTACACGGCAGTTACAAAGTCCGCACGGTCGCCGCAGATCACCGTCAGGAGGCTACCCGTGGTGCCTGCGGGCCGGCTTCCCGGGCTTCTCGTCGGGCTCGCCCTCGAGCTTCTCGAGCGCCTCGGTCAGCTCGAGCCACTCCCCCTCCATCTTCGCGCGGCGCGACTTCAGCTCGTTGTATTCGGCCATCGCCTTGTCGAACGCCTTTTTGTCGGCGTACAGCTCCGGCTCCGCGAGAAGCGCCAGCAACTCGACGTCGCGCTTCTCGGCCTTCGCCATCTCCTCCTCGAGGACGCTCATCCGCGAGCGCTCCGGCTTCCCGGTGCGGTACGCCTTGTTCCGGGCCTCGGCCTCGGCGCGCTTCTGCTCCTTGGTCTTCGGACCGCTCGAACGCGGCGCGGCCGGCGCGCCTCCCGCGTCCGGCTCCGGTGTCGCGGCCACCGACTTCGAGAGCGACTTGGCAGCGTGCTGAGCGGAGGCGGCGGTCGCATCCGCCGCCTGATCGCGCTTCCACAGGAAGTAGTCGTAGTCGCCGTCGTAGACGGTGACCTTGCCGTCCTCGACGTGGACGATCTTCGTGGCGACCGCACGTATGAGGTGGCGGTCGTGCGTGATGAGCGCCATCGTTCCCTCGTAGGCGAGCAACGCCTGCTCGAGGATGTCGCGCGCGCGGATGTCCAGGTGGTTCGTCGGCTCGTCGAGGCACAGGAACGGCGCGGGCGTGACCATCATCTTGGCGAGGGCGAGACGGGCCCGCTCACCGCCCGACAGGACCGAGACCCTCTTGTCGACGTCGCCGCCCTGGAAGAGGAAGGCGCCGAGCAGCCCGCGCACCTGGCCCTGTGACCACGCGGGCGCGGCGGAGTCGAGCTCACGATAGACGGTGTTCTTCGGGTTGAGCGCCTCGAGCTGGTGCTGGGCGAAGTAGGCGGTCGTCACGTGCAGGCCGAGCGTGCGCGTCCCGGTGTCCGGCTCGAGCGCGCCGGCGAGGACCTTGAGCAGCGTCGACTTACCCGCGCCGTTCGGGCCGACCAGCGCGACCTTGTCGCCGCGGTAGAGCGACAGCGTCAGGTCCTCGTAGACCTTCAGCGCTCCGTAGGACTTGCTCACGTGCTCGAGCGTGATGACAGTCTCGGCGGTGCGCGGCGGCTGCGGGAACCGGAAGTGGACGGCCTTGCGCTCCTCCGGCACCTCGATCCGCTCGATCTTCTCGACGGCCTTCACGCGGCTCTGAACGGCCTTCGCCTTCGAGCTCTTGTAGCGGAACCGCTCGATGAACTTCTCCTGCGCGGCTATCTGGCGGTCCTGGTTCGCCTTCGCAGCCAGCAGGCGCTCGAGGCCGATGGCCTTCTGCTCGACGTAGTTCTGGTAGGTCCCGTGGTAGAGCGTCAGCGTGCGCAGGTCGATCTCGGCGACGCGGTCCACCAGTCCGTCCATGAAGGCGCGGTCGTGGCTGACGAGCAGGATCGCGCCGTCGTAGCCGCGCAGGAATCCCTCCAACCAGGTGACGGACTCGAGGTCGAGGTGGTTGGTCGGCTCGTCGAGCAGCAGGATGTCCGGGGACTGCAGGAGGATCTTCGCGAGCGCGATGCGCATCAGCCAGCCGCCCGAGAACTCCTCGGTGCGCTTCTGCATGTCCGCTTCGCGGAAGCCGAGGCCCGACAGCACGGCGCGCGCGTCCGCCTCGATCGTGTAGCCGCCGAGGTGCTCGAAGCGCTCGGTGATGCGCGCGTACTCCGCGAGCATGCGATCGCGTTCGTCCTCCTCGGTCTCGTCGGCGATGTCCGCCTCGAGGACGCCGATGCGGTGCTCGAGCGACGTCACCTCCGCGGCGACCGTCAGCACCTCCTCCAGCGCGCTGCGGCCGGCCATCTCGATGGCCTCCTGCTTCAGGTAGCCGACGACCTCGCCCTTGCCGACCGTGACCGTCCCCGCGTCGAGGTCCTGCTCTCCCGCGATGATCTCGAGAAGCGTCGTCTTGCCGGCGCCGTTGGGTCCGACCAGCGCGACGCGCGCGCGGCCGGCGACGTGCAAGGACACGTCCTGGAACAGGACGCGCTCGCCGAAGGTCTTCGTGACGCCTGAAAGAGTGAGTGACATAGGGTGCAGTCTACCAATCGCATCGGTCGTTCGGGTCGGTACCGCTCGCGTCGGCGTCCGTCGCCGCCTGAGCGAGTCCACGCAAGAAGAGCGGCCCTTTTCGGGCCGCTCTTCCGAAGCTCGATCTCAAGTCGCTCGCCAGTTTACGCCTTGCGGACGTTGCTCGCCTGCTTCTTGCCGTTCTGGCCCTCGGTGATGTCGAACACGACGGCCTGGCCCTCGTCGAGGGTCTTGAACCCATCGCCCTGGATCTCAGAGAAGTGGACGAAGACGTCGTCGCCACCCTCGTGGGAGATGAAGCCGTAGCCCTTGTCCGGGTTGAACCACTTGACGGTACCCTCAGCCATACCAAACCTACCTTCCGCCCCATCAGGGCAAAACAAAGCGACCAGACTGACCGCAACGAAAGCGATTCGTCCGGCCGCAAACTTACGGCCCGCGATTCGGTCCGCGGCGAAAGCATACAACATACTTTCCGGCTTGTCTGCAAGACCCGATTGTGCACTGAGGGCCGGAACCCGCCGACGTCTATGCACGCGCCGACCGGCACACCTCAGCGGTGGCCGATCAGCGTCAGCAGGCTCTCTCCCTGATCCCGCGAGTCGAGCCTCAGACGCCAGCGCCCTGACCGGTTCTGCTGGTCGAAGGGCGCCCGCACGAGGAGCGTCCGCCCGGACAGTCCGACGGTCGCGATGTCGCCCACCGGCACCTTGGCCACGCGCTCCGGCTGACGGGCTCTCGTCGCTGTCTTGAACCTCCGCAGCGTTGTCCCCGCGATCCAGAGCGACAGCGCCCATACGCCTATCACGGCAGCCGACCGGAGGACCACGCCCGAGGTCAGCTCTCGCGACAGGACCGCCGGAGCCACCATCGTGGCGAAAGCGACAAGCCCCGCCGCCAGGAGCGCGAGACGCACGACCAGCCCGATCCAGGTCCAGGCTCGCCAGTTCCGCAGAGGGCGACCGGCGAAGGTGACGAACCCGTCGCTGAATCCCATCGTCACGTCGTCGTACATGCCGCGCGGCGACACCACCGTGGCGTGGAACGCGTGTGCCGTCCAGTGGTCCATAGGGGCTCCTTTGCCGTCGACGCCGAGACGGGCTACTGCGCACCGCACCCTCACGGTGGTATGCCCACGCCTATCGGCAGGTTCACTCCCCGGCTCGCAGACGGATCCGACGAAAGGGGCCTTGCACTCGCCCGGCGGGTCGCTCCGGCCGCGTGCCCGACGCGCTCAGCGGGTACATAGAGAGAGCATCGAACGGCAACACGAAAGGGCGGGAACTCATGGCACGCGGCAAGGTGAAGTGGTTCAACCCCGACAAGGGGTACGGGTTCATCGAGCAGGAGAGCGGTGAGGACCTGTTCGTTCACTTCTCAGAGATCCAAGGTGAGGGTTTCAAGACTCTCGACGAAGGTCAGGAAGTCGAGTTCGAGGAGACCGCCGGGCAGAACGGCCGCATGCAGGCCACCAATGTCCGGAAGGTGTAGAGTCCGCCTCACGTCGACCCTTCGGGGTCCGGGTGGAAGGAGCGCCATGCGCACAGGAAAGAGATTGGCCATCGCGTTCGCGGCTGTGTCCGTGTTCGCGGTCGCCGCGGTCGCGTCGGCGGGAGTCGCGGTACTGACGATCAGCCCGTCAGCCGTGACAGTGAAGTACCCGCACAACGCCACGCTGACCGTCACGTTCCCGGGCTCCGGCCCTGAGACGGCGGCCATCCTTGCGATGCCCGCCAACGGCGCCACGTGGACGACGGCCACCATCGTCACGACGGCCCATCCGAGCTTCTCGGTCAAGCCCAAGGTCACGACCGCCTACAAGGCGTGGACCAACGACGGAATGATGAGCGATCCGTCGACCGTCTCGGTAGCGGCGAACCTCGTCAAGCCCCAGATCAACGGCAGCTTCCGTAGAGGCTACACGGTCAAGGGCCAGATGATGCCGGCCGAGAACGGCGCGACGGTCACCGTGACATTCTTCCGTCTCGAGACCGTGACGGTCCCCGGCAAGCACGGCATCGGGCACCTCAGGAAGAGCGTCTGGGTCCAGCACCTGCAGCCCAGGATCGCGACCCTGACGTACCAGAACTCGCAGATGTCCAAGTGGAGCCTGAAGTGGAAGCCGGTCGAGAAGGGCTCGTGGAAGATCGTCGTGTCGCACGCCGACCTGACCCACGTTGCGTCTGCGGCCACCGCCTTCGCGTGGATCCACTAGTCGATCCGGGCTCAGCGGATGACGAAGGGCCCGGTGCGCGAGCTCCGGGCCCTTCGCTATGCCCCGTTGCGGAAGCAGCGACCTACAGCCCGGTCTCTCCCCGCTCGTAGAGCCGGATGCAGGCCGCCACGGCCTCGTTGTCGTAGGAGTCCGGATGCGTGGCTATCTCGTTGATGGCCTGCTCCAGCCCGACGGCCGGCCGGTACGGCCGGTGCGAGGCCATGGCTTCGACGACGTCGGCGACGGCCAGGATGCGCGCCGGTACCGAGATCTCCGGACCCATCAGACCGGCCGGATAGCCGCTGCCGTCCATGCGCTCGTGATGCTGCAGCACGATGTCGGCCACGGGCCAGCCGAAATCGATGTGGGCGAGGATGTCGTAGCCCTGTGCCGGATGCTCTTTGATCAGCGCGAACTCGGCCTTCGACAGGATGCCCGGCTTCGTCAGGATCTCCGCCGGGATCCGGAGCTTGCCGATGTCGTGCAGCAGTCCCGCCATCCCGAGCTCGTCAAGGGCGTCCTCGGGCAGACCCATCTCCCCGCCGATCCGACGCGCCAGGGCGGCTACCCGGACCTCGTGGCCCTGCGTGTAGGGATCGCGCGCCTCGACGACGCTTCCCATCGCCTCGGCGACGTCGTAGACCATCTTCTCGAGCCGCTTGTTGCTTGCCGCCAACTCACGCTCTTGGGTGACGCGACCGGTCACGTCCTCGAACACCGCCACGAACTCGCTCTTCGCGGGGCTGGTCACCGAGATCCGGAGCGTCCGCTCCAGCGGTACCACTTCGGACTCGAACAGCGCAGGGGTGCCGGTCAACGCCACGGCTCCGTAGATGTCGAAGAGTTCCGGGTTGGTGTCCTCCAGGCTGGGCAGAACCTCCCAGACGTGGCGCCCCACGACATCCCGCAGCCCCGTCAGCGCCCCGAAGGCCTCATTCACCTGAAGATATATCCAGTCGACCGGTCGTCCCGCGTCGTCGTAGATCATCCGGCAATACGCGACGCCCTCGCGCATCGTGTCGAACAGTTGCCGGAACTGGCTCGCGGACTCCTCGGCGTTCGCCGCGTTCTCCCGGTTCTCCGCGATGACCCCGGCCAGCGCCAGTGTGGCGATGCCGCCCACGACGAAGAACGCCTGTGCCTGGAACACGCTCACGGCGAGGGACGACGCGGCCAGCCCCGCCACCGGCGCCCCTCGCACCAGACCGGACAGGGCGCCGAGCGCGATCGTCAACAACCCGACCGACGCCCCGAGGGGCCCGCCCACGATGCCGGCGATCAGGTAGCCGGGAGTCATGAGGAACTTCCACGATGTCGCTCCGCCGAGAGGTGCGAAGATCGCGTTGCCCACGACGCCGAACGGGACGGCGGCCAGCATGGCGTAACCGAGTGGCCTCAGCCTGCGTCGCAGGTCGCGGCGTCGGGAGTCACGGTAGTCGTCCCACCAGCCCACGGCGGCGAGCACGACGGAGCCCACGAGTACGATCCCGAGCACGTCCCCGATCCACCAGGTGGTCCACGTCGTCCACCACGTCGCGCCCGGGACCGCCAGCAGGATCACGGCGGTGCCGGCGGTCGCGCCGATGACCGGTGCCAGCAGCGCGCCGATCGTCGTGAAGGCCAGGACCTGACGTAAGGAACTCAACTTCGGCCGCTTGCCGATCAGGCGTGCGACCAGGGTGGCCCCCGTGATGGCTTCCAGTGCGTTCGCGGTCGCGAAGCCCCCGGTCATGAGCAGAGTGCGACCGTTCAGGAGGTCTGAGGAGAGATTCGCCGCGATCGCGGCGAGGATGAGCATCGGCCAGTCCTCGCGGTCCGCGATGAGGAGCACTCCGAGGAAGAGGCCCGCCGGAGGCCAGAAGGTCGCGAACGTCCTCTGCACCGAGAGCATGTTGCCGATCTCGGAGGCGACGAGGAACGACGCGAACAGGAGGAGTGCCTTGGCCCACAAGGGCATGGTGCGCGGACGAACGTCGGTCTTGACCGGCAACGCGCCTCCCCTTCTTCGTTGGCCGTTCCAGACTACTCCTCATCACGGCGCGCGCCTACGGCTGCCCGGATCACACGAGTCGAGGCTAGGGCAGCACGTCCATCGCCGCCGCGTGCCAGCCGTCGCTCTTCCATTCCAGGGTGACGCGGATGTCGATGCGAGGCACGCGAACCGCTATGTCGGCGTTCTGCACCTCGTAGGTGATGATCGGGCGCAGCCGATCGGTGGGGGTGCTCGGAGCGAGGCCCACTCCCGCCACGAGGACCTTGAGGGTCCGGGCGTCAGGGTGACCGAGCCTCGCGTTCACCGCGCCGTCGGAGGTGAACCGGGACTGACTCGTCCCGAGCACGTAGGACGATACGGTCGACCGGCCGACCTCGACTCCCGCCCAGGCCGTGGTTATCACCCAGTAGGCGAACCAGACCAAGACCAGGACCACGAGCCACCTGTTGCGACCGGCCACCTCGAGCCCCCTCCTCGCGTTGCTCCGTCCGGACGGTCTCCGTCCGACGGCGCTGGACGCCAGCACGCTCCGAGGATAGCAGCAGACGGTGCCGACCCGCACGCGATTACCGGGAGACCACCCTGACCGCCGGGGACGTCGACGCGGCAAAGCCCGGGCTCCCAAGGAAACGAAGCCGGAAGTAGTAGGTGCCGCGCGCCATCAACTTGTACCGGTACGACGAAGCGCCTGAGCCGCTCACGACCCGAGTCGCCGCAAGAACGTAGCGCGTCGACCCCGGCTTGCGGACCTCGTAGCGGACGACCGCGCCCGCCGCCGCCCCTCCCGAGAGCGTGCCGTAGAGCCCGACGTACTTGTAGCGAAGGAGCGATCCGGCGCTGGCCCGCAGTGTCGCCGTCGTCCGCCGGACACCCACGATGGCGAAACTCGCCGACCGCGTCGCCTCGACGTTCCCTGCGTTGTCGACCGACCAGAACGTCATCGTGTGAGAACCGGCGGAGGTGACCGTCACCGGAGCGCCGACGTAGGTCTGACGGACGACGCCGTCAACGATGTAGTAGGTGGCGGCGAGGCCCGAGCCGCCCGCATTGTCCGTGGCCGTCAGGCGTATCGACGCCGGGCCCGCGTAGGTCGTCGCGGCGTCGGATACCGTCGTGGGCGGGATGGTGTCGTTCACCATGAGCGACGTCGTGTGGGCGGTCTCCACGTTGCCCGCGTTGTCCACGGACCAGAACGTGAGCGCGTGCGGGCCGTAGGTCGGGATCGTGACGACGACGCCCGTCTGCGTCGCGCCTCCGTCGACCCGATAGTGCGTAGCGGCCACCCCGGAGCCACCGGGATTATCGACCGCCGTGAGGTGAGCGATCGCCACGTTGTCGTACGAGGACACCACGTCCGACACCGTCGTGGGGGGGACCCTGTCCACGCCGCCGGGCTCTGTGACCACGAAGGCCGTACCCGCAGCAGTCAGGCTCGACGGCCTGGCCAAGGTCGCCCCGCCGTTGGCCGAGATCATGGTCATGGCGTCGAACGCCCATCCCGCGCCGCCGATCGGTCCCTCGACCCCGTTGACCGTCACGTCACACGAGGTGAACGACGAGGGTCCCATGTCGGCGAGGGGAAGGATGCCGCTCGCGTCGGCGGGCGCCTCGACCACCCACTCCGCGGACCTGCGCTGGGCGCCGCCCGGCATCGTCTGCACCGTCTGGAAACCCTGTGCCTTCGTCACGTCGATCAGTGTGAGGCTGAACTGGCTGGCGCTGATCCAGCGCACCTCGGCATTCATGACGTCGCCGGGACCGATGTCGAGCGTGTCGATCGAGACCGACCCACCGGGATACATCTCCCACCACGCGGCGTAGAACGGGGCTCCCGAGATCCAGTCCTGCTCCGTGCCGATCTGCTCGACCGTCGGGCTGGAGTAGCCGTCGATCCCGATCCAGTTGGCCGAGTAGGCGTCCGTCGTGCCGCCCGTCACCTGGGGGACGATCCACGACGCCTTGACGTCGCTGACGGAACCGCTCGCTCCGGTCGGGAACGACGTCTGGACCGTGTAGCCGGACCAGTTCGTGCTCGTGCTTTGGATGTTGAGCCCGGCGGCGCTTACGCCCGAACCCGAAGAGGGCCGGGTACCGATGTAGGGCGCGGCCGCGCGTATCGGCGTGTGAGAGCGAAGGACCGCACCGATGCGCCCCGCCACGGTCGAGGGGGCGAGGAGCGTCCCGGCGACCGCCAGGACGCACAGAAGACCGACGAGCCGCGTTCGCTTCACCGACGGATCTCCCCTCCGACTCGAGCACTCCCGACGGTTGGTTCTTCTCCCCCGCGAGCCCGCGCCAGACATGGCGCCGGCCGGCGTCCTATAGTCCGAGCGCCGCGCGCTTCTCCTCGATCGCGGTGACGTGATTCTCGAGGTGCCGCACCATCATGATCAGCAGCTGCCGCACGGTCACGACGCGGTCCTCTCGACGGAGCGCCGCGAGTCCCCACCCTTCCGCCGGAAGTCTGCGAAGGTCCTCCGCCATCCGGTTCCGCGCCGCCTCGAGCCGACGGAGATCCGCGTCGAGATCGCGGCTCGGGTCGCTCGTGGGCTCGGGATGTCCGCCCATGCCTTGCATGACGGGGATCTCCTCGCCGTCGATCGCACGCTTGATGCGTCCGCCCAGGCCGCCCTCGGAATCCACGATGTGGGTGACCACCTCGTGAGTGGACATCTTCCCGGCGATGGGCCGGGCGTGCAGCTGGGCCTCATCCATCCCGAGGATCGTGTCGCGCACGAGCGCGGGTCCCGACAGATAGCGCGCTATGAGCTCGTCGAGAGCGATGTCATCGGCGATCGGGGTGCGAACTGACGCGACGTTGTCGATATCCATCGGATGCTCCTCTTGTCGGTGCGGAGTGTGAAGCCACGGCGAGAGGACCCCGCGTTCAGCACTCGAGCGTGCCGGGGCCTTTCGCTGTGCTCTCGATCTTCAAACGCTACCCGGCGATCTCCACCGGAGGGCACGCCTTCTGCGGACCGACCCAGACCTTGCCGTCCTCGACCTTGCTCGCGTAGGCACGGATCGGTCGGGGATGCCGTGCCAGTTTCGCCGCCGAGAGCGCCAGACCCTCCCAGTCGGTCCATCGAAGGACGCTGCCGTCACGGAGGTCGTACTGGGAGTGGTGCAGGGGGCACGTCACGACCGTGCCTTCGAGCACGCCGCGAGCCAGGTGCCCTCCCAGGTGGGCGCACCGCGCATCGGTCACGTAGAACTCCCCATCGACGCGTGCGACCAGGAACTCGTGTCCCTCCAGGTCGACTTGACGCATCGTGTCGTTCTCGAAACCCTCGATGCTCGTCAGCTCGATGAACTCGTCCACTGTGTGCTCCCTCGTCCGCGATGCAGGTCCATCCGGATATGCCCATCGTCGCAACCGCTCACTCCACTGTGTGCGGGCGGCATCTTCCGGTCCGCGGGCCCAGGTGCGCGGTGCGTTGCGACAGCGGTATCGCACCCATGGCTTCGTACGGTCACGACTGGATCGCCATGAAGGCGAGAACGACGCCCCCTACGAACAGAGCGGCCATGACCGCGTGTTTGATGAGCGCGGTGCGTCCCTGGGCCGCCACGCCGTCTTGGCGCAGGTTGCGAGTGTGGTACCCGAGCCGGACCGATCCCGTGAAGATCAGCAGGGCTATCGCGACGAAGACGACCAGTACCATCCACGACCAGCCGCGCACGAGCGCGGAGAACGCATCGGGTGCCAGCGCCGACTGCGCGCCTTGCCGTACGAACCATAGGGCAAGTGCCTGCGCCGGCACGAGGCCTGCGCTGAGATCGTGGACCACATCGTTCATCACACGTGCCGAGACGTGATCGGAAGGCCCCATACGTTCTCGCCCTTCATCCGTCAGCCATGAGGCCGACCCTTGCCCCACTGTCGTGTCGGATTGTTCCCCAAAGGGCATGCAAGTCGTGCCGCGCGGATCGAACGGCGCCGCGGTCGCCGCGCCGGCGCGCCCTGTCACTCCCGATCCGCACTTCCTATGGACCGACGGGCGCGCCCGTATGGCGCAGGGCCGTCCCGGCTCGATCAGGTCGAAACAGCAGAAGGCCCCAGCTCTACTGAGCCGGGGCCTTCGTCATGTACGCGGTGGACCATCGTGTGCGAGCTCGGAACCTGAACGTGACCGACCGAGTCAGGGCCGGCGTCCGCGCCGTGCCGCAGTGTGACAGCCCGCAACTCTCGGCGTCACGGCTTCGTGAGACCGAAGTACGTGCCGATCACCTTCGCGTCGTACGGCGCATTCAGGAAGCCCAGATCCGATCCGAGGACGCCGACGTGCCCGTAGCTGCGCACGATGGCACCCGCCTTGTTGACGACGATGACCTGATGGTTGAACTGATCGGAGATGACGGTGTTGCCGTTGGGCAGCCTAACGGCCCTCGTGGGAATCGGATCCGCGACGCTACCCGGCCGCGAATTCGTAACGTACGTCCAGACGACCGTCTTCGATCTGGTGACTTCGACAATGCGGTTGTTCAACGAATCGGAGATCAGGGTGTTGCCGTTCGGGAGCCGACTCGCGAACGCGGGAGCGTTCAGGGTGGCGGTGTCGGCCACCGACCCATACTGCCAGGTGATGGCGCCGCCCTTCGTGACCTCGATCACCCGGTTGTTGTTCTCATCCGCTATCAGGACTCGACCGTTGCGCAGCAACTCGGCGCTGTTCGGGTTGTTCAGCATGCCCGGGTCGGCGCCGGCCACGCTCGTCTGCCCGTACTGCCACGTAATGGCCTTCTGACGATTGACGATGATCACACGCTGGTTGCCCTGGTCAGTGATCAACACCTTTCCACCGCCGAGGTACACCGAGCAGACCGGGGCATTGAGCTCGTTGAAGGAACTGCCGCTCACGCCCGCCTTACCGTACTGCCAAACGATGTGGCGTCCGTGGTTGACGATGAGCACCCGGCTGTCGATCGCACCGCCGGTCGGGTAGCCCGGGGTGCCCGCAGGCGCGCCCGTGCCGGAGATCAGCGTCATCCCGCCACCGATGCGCTCGGCGTCGTTCGGTGCCACGGTAGTGTGCGCGCCGGCGACCGAGCTGCCGGTACCGAACTTCCACACGATCTTGCCGGACGGCGCAACCTCTATCACGCGGTTGTTGAACTGGTCTGCGATGAGAAGGTTGCCTGCCCGGTCGAACCGGTTGACCGCGGCCGAAGCGACGGTCGGAAGCACCACCACAACGAGTGTGGCGATCGCGAGACCGACCCATGCCTTCACCCGGCGCCCTGATCCAAGTGCTTTCATTCGTGGCACCTCCCACTCCGGGGCAGCTGCGCTACACGTAGCCGCCCGCTTCTGCGTTCTGACGGTACGTCTTACCCCGAACCCGAATGAGGGGAACAGCAGAAGGCCCCGACTCTGATGAGCCGGGGCCTCCGTCGCATACGTGGTGGGC
>JANYKZ010000030.1 GCA_025361505.1 Coriobacteriia bacterium | reverse complement strand
GAGGTCGACTCCCACCACACCGTGGAGGACGTGGGCATCTGCTTGGGCCGCGCGCTCGCCGACGCGCTCGGGGACACGGCCGGCATCCGCCGCTTCGGCTCGGCCGCTGTCCCTCTGGACGAGGCGCTCGTGCTGGCCGCGGTCGACATCTCGGGCCGCGGGTCGCTGACCTACGAGGTCGAGGTTCCCATCGAGCTGATCGGGACGTTCGACACGACGCTGGCGCGCGAGTTCCTCGGCGCCGTCGCGAGCAACGCAGCGATCACGGTCCACCTGCACGAGGTGTCGGGCGAGAACGCGCACCACATCATCGAGGCCGCGTTCAAGGCGTTCGCCCGCGCGCTGCGCGAGGCCGTCGAACCCGACCCCCGCGTCACCGGTGTGCCGTCGACGAAGGGCGTGCTGTGACCGACGCGCCGTCATCGGCGATCGTCATCGTCGACTACCGCATGGGCAATCTCCGCAGCGTCGAGAAGGGCTTCGCGGCCGCCGGAGTGCCGGGCGTCTCGATCACCGACGACCCCTCGGTCGTCGCACGGGCGCGCGGCATCGTGCTCCCGGGCGTCGGGGCGTTCCGCGACGCGGCGGCCAACCTCACGGCCTCGGGCATGCGCGACGTCCTGCTCGAGCGTGCGCGAGCCGGCGTGCCGCTGCTCGGCATCTGCCTCGGCATGCAGCTGCTGGCGACCCTCGGGCTCGAGGACGGCGAGTGGGACGGACTCGGACTCGTGCCGGGCACGTGCGAGAAGCTCATGGGCGGCGTGAAGGTCCCGCACATCGGCTGGAACACCGTCGACTACCCGCGTCCGAGCGCCCTGTTCGACGGCATCGACGAGGGCGGCGCGTTCTACTTCGTGCACAGCTACCACCTGGCGCCGGCCGACCCGTCGGCGGTCATCGGCCGGACGGTGCACGGCGTCCCGTTCGCCGCGGCCGTGCAGTCCGGCGCGGTCTACGGCGTCCAGTTCCACCCCGAGAAGTCCTCGGAGACCGGCCTGAAGCTGCTCCGCAACTTCGCGACCATCGTCGAGGAGGCGTCCTAGCCGCCATGCAGATCATCCCCGCCATCGACATCCTCAACGGGCACGTGGTCCGCCTGCGCCAAGGCAGCTTCGACGAGGTCACGATCTACAACGCCGACCCGCTCGACCAGGCGAAGCGCTGGATCGACGCGGGCGCCGAGATCATCCACGTGGTCGACCTCGACGGCGCCGTGACCGGCGAGCCGATGAACATCGCAACGGTCGAGGCGATCGCCCGTGCGGTCGACGTGCCCATCCAGGTCGGAGGCGGCATCCGCAGTCTCGAGACGCTCGAGCGCCTCTACGACGCGGGCGTCGCGCGCACCGTGCTCGGTACGGCGCTCGTGAGCGACCCGGACCTGGTCGCGGCCGCATGCGAGCGCTATCCGGGGATCGTCGCGGGCATCGACGCTCGCAACGGCGTCGTCGCGATCGAGGGCTGGAAACAGGGAACCACCCGTCGGGTCGCCGACGTGGTCGCCGAGCTGGCCGACCTGGGCGTGCGGCGCCTCGTCTACACCGACATCGCTCTCGACGGCATGCAGACCGGCCCCAACCTCGAGGCCTACCGCGCGCTGGTGGCGTCCACCGGCATCGCCGTCATCGCGTCGGGCGGGGTCTCCACCATCGACGACATACGGGCGTTGAAGGCGGTCGACGGCATCGAGGGCGTCATCGCCGGCCGCGCGCTCTACGAGGGCACTCTGGACCTCGCAGAGGCCATCGCGGTCGCCCGCCGGTCGGAGGCCTGACGCCGTGCTCATGAAGCGCGTCATACCCTGCCTCGACGTACACGAGGGGCGCGTCGTCAAAGGCGTGAACTTCGTGGACCTGCGCGACGCCGGCGACCCGGTCGAGCTCGCGCGCTTCTACGACGCCGAGGGCGCCGACGAGCTGGTCTTCCTCGACATCACGGCGACGCACGAGGAGCGCCCCGTCATGCTCGAGGTCGCGACGCGCACCGCCGAGGAGGTCTTCATCCCGTACACGGTCGGCGGGGGCATGCGCTCCTCCGACGACATCCGCGCGATGCTCAAGGCCGGCTGCGACAAGATCTCGCTGAACTCGGCCGCAGTGGCGGACCCCACGCTCATCACGACGACGAGCCGCATCTACGGGTCGCAGTGCATCGTCGTGGCGATCGACGCCCGGCGGGTGGCGGGTGGGCGCGACCGGTGGGAGGTGTTCGTCTCCGGCGGGCGCACCAACACCGGCATGGACGCCCTCGAGTGGGCGGCCCACGCCGAGCGTCTCGGCGCCGGCGAGATCCTGCTCACGAGCATGGACCGCGACGGCACCAACGACGGCTACGACATCCCGCTGACCCGCGCCGTCACGCGCGCCGTCGGCGTCCCGGTCATCGCGAGCGGGGGAGCGGGATCTCTCGACGACTTCGCCGAGGTCGTCATCGAGGCCGACGCGGACGCCGTGCTCGCCGCCTCGACCCTGCACTACGGCACCTTCCGGGTGCGCGACATCAAGCGAGCCATGGCCGCCGCGGGTATCCCCGTGCGCATCGTGGACGTGCCCGACGACCCCGCGCGCCCCGCGCCGCTGACGTGGAAGGAGTGAGCGCCGTGGACCGCGAGCGGGCCGACCTCACGATCGACGAGCTCTCCTGGAACGCTGACGGCCTCATCCCGGTGATCGCCCAGCAGCACGACACCGGAGAGGTGCTCATGCTGGCGTGGATGGACCGCGAGGCGCTCCGGCGGACGCTGGAGCAGGACCGCGCGTGGTACTGGAGCCGCAGCCGCCGCTCGTACTGGATGAAGGGCGAGACCTCGGGAGCGGTGCAGGACGTGGTCGACGTGCGCTACGACTGCGACGCCGACGCGCTGCTGCTGCTCGTCGACCAGCAGGGAACGGGCGCCTGCCACACGGGCGAGCGCACGTGCTTCTACCGCAGGATCGAGGCCGCGCCGCAAGGCGCGGCGCAGGAGGTTCCCACGACCATGACGGACGCCGCCGACACGACGCCGACCGCGCAGCTATCGCTCGGGACGGTCCTCGAGGAGCTCTACGCGGTGCTCGAGCAGCGCCTGCGCGACGAGCCGGAGGACAGCTACACCGTGAAGCTGCTCACCGGCCCGCAGGACAAGCTTCTCAAGAAGATCGCGGAGGAGGCGGGCGAGGTCATCATCGCCGCCCGCGACCGCGATCACGACCAGACGCGCTATGAGATCGCCGACCTGCTCTACCACCTGCTGGTCGTGATGGTGCGCGAGGGCGTCGAGCCCGGCGACCTCGCGGCCGAGCTGGCGGGCCGTCGCAGGTGATCGAGGCCGCCGGGACGCCGAGCGGCGTGAGGCGCGACCGCGTCGAGCCGCTATGGGACCGCATCGACGCCAACCGCTTCAAGACGGGGGCGTTCCTCGTCGCGTTCGTGCTGTGCGCCGGCGTGGCGGCGGCGCTCTTCACGGGATTGGCGGGCGTGTTCGCGGCGGTCGTGCTGCTGCGCGGCGGCGGGACCATCACCTTCCTCTCGGCGCTGCCGTGGGTGATGGTCGGGGCCGTGGTGCTCGGAGCCGTGCTCGCGATCGCCCACACGATCCGCATGCTGGCGCACCCCGAGCGCCGGCTCCCCGGCAAGTTCGGAGCGGTCCCGACCCAGACGGGCACCTTCGCGGAGACGAAGTCCGCGCTCTACGACATGGCGGTCGCGGCGGGCTACGCGTACCCGCCTCAGCTGTGGATGATCGACGACTGCGACCGCATCAACGCCTTCGCGGTCGGTCTCAAGGAGACCGGCGCGGTCGTCGGTGTCACGCGCGGGTTCGCCGAACGTCTCTCACCTGACGACCAGCGCGCGGCGTTCGCGAACCTGATGGCTCGCCTGAGGTCGGGCGACACGCTGTGGGCGACCGTCATCTCGGCGGTGATGGGCCCGATATGGGCGACCCGGACCGCTCAGTTCCGCGCCCAGGAGAAGTCGGACGAGGTGGGCGAGGGGGTCGGTCTCGCCGCGCTTTCCCAGAGCCGTGACGGTTCGGGCTCGATCGTCGCGATGTTCGTCCTCGGCGTCTTCGCCGTGGTGCTGACGGAGCTCATGATGGCGGGTCACGAGCGTGCCGCGATGGTCGCCGCCGAGAAGGCGGACGCCGAGGGCATGCTCCTGCTCAAGGACCCCCACGCGATGCTCGACGGCCTGCAGCACACGCTCGACGCGAATAACACCGTGCCCGGGGCGGGGGAGGAGTACTCCATGCTCTTCTTCTGCTGGGCGGGCTTCGGCTACGCGCCCGAGGACGATCCCGAGATGGAGCGGCTCGGCCGCCTCCGCGAGGTGCTCGGCGCCGAAGGGCTGGCGCCGGCCACCGCCTAGCATCCGGTCCCTTGACGACGCCCTCGCTCACGCGTAGATTTAGACATATACCTAAACATCTAAGGAGGTGCGCCGTGCCGGACGTGTTCAAGGCGCTCTCGGACCCGACGAGGCGCGAGATCCTGCGCCTGTTGAAGACCGGCGAACTCACGGCCGGCGCGATCGCCGACAACTTCGCGATGAGCAAGCCGTCGGTGTCGCATCACCTGTCGACGCTCAAGTCCGCGGGGCTCGTGTTCGCCGAGCGACGCGGCCAGGAGATCGTCTACTCGCTCGACACGACGGTGTTCCAGGACGCGATGAGCTACATGATGGAGCTGTTCGGCCCCGCCCCGGAGGAGGAGCGCGACGATGAGTGACCGTGACCCGCTCAAGCAGGCCCCGACGACACCGCTGCCCGACGAACTGCCGGCCCCGCCGCACCTGCGCGACTACACCAAGTTGCCGCTGCTGCTGATCGCAGCGATGTTCGTCGTCGGGGCGGTCCTCTACCCGCGGCTGCCGGCCTCGATACCGATGCACTGGGGCATCAGCGGGGCGCCGGATGCCTTCTCGCCCAAGTCCCTCGGCAGCGTCTTCTTCATGCCGCTGCTTTCGCTCGGACTCTATGCACTGCTGATCGTGGTGCCGTTCCTGGACCCCAAGCGGCGCAGCCTGAAGCTCTCGTTCCGTGCCTACAACATCGTGATCGACGCGGTCGTCGGCCTCGAGGCGGTCGTCTTCGCGGCGACGATGATCGCGGCGTTCAACAACGGGTTCGACGTCGCGAAGGTCGTGCTCATCTCCGTGGGACTTCTGTTCGCCGTCATAGGCAACTACATGACGACCGTGAAGCAGAACTGGACCTTCGGTGTCCGCGTCAGCTGGACGCTCTCCGACGAGGTGGTGTGGCGAAAGACGAACCGCCTGGGCGGCTACCTGTTCGTCGCCGCCGGCGCGATCACGATCGTGGCCGCGTTCCTGCCGGGCCCCTGGGCCTTCGGCCTGATGATGGGCGCCATCCTCGGCCTTCTCGTCATCACCTACGCGTACTCGTACCTGCTCTACCGCTCACGCCATCCGGAGGCGTAGGACCGCGCGGATTCCCTGCGGCGAGCGCCGGCGGGCTCTTGCGCCGTGCCCTGCAAGGCGTGTATCGTTGCGCCTAATCGAATCGAGCGTGCGCCTGTGACGGGGAAGAGTACCCCGATCGTGAAGCCCAGAGAGCCGGTGGTTGGTGGAAAACCGGCGTGAGCGATCGGCGAGAATGGTCCCCCGAGGCTCCGGAGCAAAAGCTGAGTAGAGCTGATTAGTTCCGGCGGATTCCCACCGATACAAGGGACCGGATATCGGAGACTTAAAGGTTCGCCTCCCGTATCTCGGACACAAAGTGGGCTCGCCGAACGTGGCGGGTCAACAAGGGTGGTACCGCGAGAGAGGTCTCTCGTCCCTTGAGGACGAGGGGTCTTTTTGTTTTCCGGGAGAGGTCGCCGGGAACACGGGAAGCCCGAGGCGCGCGCCGGGAACGTCTGGCTACGATGAGAGAACGGACACGACCATGTTGCTGCCCGACAGAGACGAGTTCATCCGGCTCGCCGCGACGCACGACACCGTGCCGGTCGCGCGGGAGGTCTACGCTGACCTCGCGACGCCGATCTCGGCGTTCCTCGCGCTGGCCGTCGACGCGCCCTACGCCTTCCTGCTGGAGAGCGTCGTGGGGGGAGAGCGCCTCGGGCGCTACAGCTTCCTCGGAATCGGCGCGGACCGCGTCGTCACCGTGCGCGGGGGAGTCGCCGATGTGGTCGACGGGCCCTCGCACAACCGCATCCCCGCTCCCGACCCGCTCACGGCCGTCGCCGACCGCCTGAAGGCGGGAAGCGTCGCGCGCGTGCCGGGGCTTCCCCTGTTCATCGGCGGGGCCGTCGGCTTCCTCGGCTACGAGGCCGCGACCGGGTTCGAGCCCTCCATCCCGCGCCACGCCGTCGACGAGCTCGACGTCCCCGACGCCACGTTCATGTTCACGTCGACCGTCGTGGCGTTCGACCACGCGCGCCGCATCATGCAGGTCATCGCGCCCGTTCGCCCGGGCTCCGACCCCGGCGAGGACTACGACGCCGCCGTCGCCCGCATCGACGGCGTTCTCGAGGGACTGCGCAGCGGGTGCCTGACGGCGCCGCTCGGCGAGGTGGGCGCCAGCGTCGCGGTGCCGCTCAAGGCTCATACCTCCCGCGAGGACTTCGTCGCCTCGGTCCGCGAGGCCAAGGAGCACATCGCCGCGGGCGACTGCTTCCAGATCGTGCTGTCGCAGCGCTTCTCCGCTCCCTTCGAGGGAGACGGTCTCGACCTCTACCGCGTACTGCGCGCCGTGAACCCGAGCCCGTACATGTTCTACGTCCGCACCCCCGAGGTCACGCTCGTGGGCTCGAGCCCCGAGCCGCTCGTCCGCGTCGAGGGCTCCCACGTCCTCACGCGCCCGCTCGCCGGCACCCGGCCCCGCGGCGCGACCGCGCTCGAGGACGGCCGGCTGCGCGCCGACCTGCTCGCTGACGAGAAGGAGCGCGCCGAGCACGTCATGCTCGTGGACCTCGGGCGCAACGACCTCGGTCGCGTCAGTCTGCCGGGCAGCGTCCGAGTCGATGAGCTGATGGAGGTCGAGAACTACAGCCACGTCATGCACATCGTGAGCAACGTCACCGGCACGCTGTCGCCGGGCTGCGACGCCTTCGACGCGCTGCGCGCGACCTTCCCGGCCGGGACGGTGAGCGGCGCGCCGAAGATCCGCGCGATGCAGATCATCCGCGAGCTGGAGCCCGCCGCTCGCGGCCCCTACGCCGGCACCGTCGGCTACATCGGCGCGGACGGCGCGATGGACATGTGCATCACCATCCGCACCGTCGTCCTCGCGGGCGGCCGCGCCTACCTGCAGTCGGGCGCGGGCATCGTGTCCGACTCCGTACCCGAGAAGGAGTTCGAGGAGACCCTGGACAAGGCCCGCGCACTTCACCACGCGCTGGAGCTCGCCGCCGGGCTGCGCTCGGGCGCCGGAGAGGCGGTGGCGTCGTGATCCTCGTCATCGACAACTACGACTCGTTCACCTACAACCTCGTGCAGCTGCTGGGGCTGCTCGGCGCCGACGTGCGCGTCGAGCGCAACGACGCGGTGTCGGTCGGCCAGGTGCTCGGGATGGCGCCGAACGGCATCGTCATCTCCCCGGGGCCCGGCACTCCGGACGCCGCCGGAGCCAGCGAGGCGATCGTCGCCGCAGCGGCCGGGGCCGGTATCCCGCTGCTGGGCGTGTGCCTCGGACATCAGGCGATCGCCGAGGTCTTCGGCGGGCGCGTCGTGCGGGCCGACGAGGCCGTGCACGGCAAGACGTCGACGGTGCGGCATACCGGCACCGGGCTGATGACGGGCATGCCTCCCGAGTTCACCGCGACGCGGTACCACTCGCTGATCGTCGAGCGCTCGTCGCTCCCGAGCTGCCTGCTCGTCACGGCCGAGACGGTGGACGGGATCGTCATGGCGATGCAGCACGCCGACAAGCCCATCTTCGGCGTGCAGTTCCACCCGGAGTCGGTGCTGACGCCCGAAGGCGCCGTCATGATGCGCAACTTCCTGGAGATCGCGGGCGAGATCGAGCCCGAGCCCTCCTCCGAGCGCGCGACGGGCCCCAAGGCCATCGCCGAGGGCGAGGAGGTCACCGTGCAGGCGGCCATCGGCGTCGCCATCTCAGGCGGCACGCTCACCGAACTGCAGGCGACCGAGGTCATGGGCCGCGTCATGGACGGTGAGGCCACCCCCTCCCAGATCGCGTCGCTCGTGACCGCGATGCGCATGAAGGGCGAGACCGTCGACGAGATCACCGGGTTCGCTCGCGCGATGCGCGACCGCGTCACGGTCGTCCGTCCGCGCGCGGAGGGTCTGCTGGACACCTGCGGCACCGGCGGTGACGGTCTGTCGACCTTCAACATCTCGACCACGACCGCCTTCGTGGTCGCCGGCGCCGGCGTCCCGATCGCCAAGCACGGCAACCGGGCGGTCTCCTCGAAGGCGGGGAGCGCAGACGTCCTGGAGGCGCTCGGCGTGCGCATCGATCTCTCGCCGGAGGACATGGCGCGCTGCATCGACGAGCTCGGCGTCGGGTTCCTGTTCGCTCAGTCGCTCCACGCGTCGATGCGCCACGCGGGCGGGCCGCGCCGCGAGATCGCGATCCGCACCGTCTTCAACATCCTGGGGCCGCTGACCAACCCCGCGGGGGCGAAGCGTCAGCTCCTGGGCGTCTACGACCCCGCGCTGGCGCCGGTCATGGCCGAGGTCGCCGGGCGGCTTGGCGCCGAGCGCGTCATGGTCGTGCACGGGCACCCCGGCATGGACGAGGTCTCGGCCTCCGGCCCGACCACCGTCGCGGAGTACGTCGACGGAGCTGTGCGCACCTACACCATCGATCCCGAAGCGGTCGGCATCGCCCTCGTCTCGCCCCGCGCGGTCGGCGGCGGAGACTCGGCGGACAACGCGCGGATCCTGCGCGAGGTGCTCGAGGGCGTGCACGGCGCGCCGCGCGACACGACGCTGATCAACGCGGCCGCGGCACTGCTGGTCGCCGGGAAGGTGGCGGACCTCGCCGAAGGCGTCGCGATGGCGCGCCGGAGCATCGACGACGGGCGCGCGCTCGCGGTGCTCGAGGCGCTCGTCGCCCTCACGAACCGGCTGGGCGCCGAGGCCGACGCGGCGAAGGAGGTGCGGCCGTGAGCGACGTGGCCGCCAGCTTCCTCGAGCGGATCGTCGAGACCCGCCGCGCCGGCGTCGCCTCGACATGGGGACGGCTCTCGCCGGCCGACCTCGAGCGCCTCGCCTGCTGCGCCCGGACGCCGCGCGACTTCGAGGCGGCGCTCCGGAACCCCGCGGTCGTGGGCGTGATCGGCGAGGTCAAGAAGGCGTCGCCGTCGGTGGGCCCGATCGCGCCGGAGGCCGAGGCCTCCAAGCAGGCGCTGCACTACCAGGCCGGCGGAGCCGCGGCCATCAGTGTGCTGACCGAGCCGAGCGTGTTCCTCGGGTCGTTCACCGACCTGTCGGATGTGGCCGACGCCGTCGACGTGCCCGTGCTGTGCAAGGACTTCGTGGTCGACCCCGTGCAGCTGTTCGTCGCCCGGGGACACTGCGCCGACGCGGTGCTCCTCATGGTGAGCGTGCTGGGCGACGAACTCGCCTCGTACCTCGACCTCGCCTCGACCCTTCGGCTTCAGTGTCTGGTGGAGGTCGTGTCGCCGGCCGAGCTCGACGTCGCGGTCCGCGCCGGAGCCACCCTGGTCGCCGTGAACGCCCGCGACCTGCACTCGCTGCAGGTGGACAGGGAAGCCGCCGCGATCGTTGTGGCGGCGGCGAAGCGACTGGGGATGACCGTGGTCCAAGCGAGCGGCGTGCGCTCGCGGGCCGATGTGGAATCGGCCGCGGCGGCAGGCGCCGACGCGGTCCTGGTCGGGGAGACGCTCATGCGGGCGACCTTCCCGGAAGATGTGTTGGCGGAACTGACGGGCGTCCCGCGACGCCCGTGACCACGTAGAAGACGGCAGCACGACGAACGAAGGGAGCTACGCCGATGTCATCCGACAAGACGAGGTTCGGACTCGACGAGACCAGGATCCCCGAGGCCTGGTACAACGTGATGCCCGATCTCAAGAACCCGCCCGCGCCGCCGAAGGCGTTCGGACCCGACGGTGTCGAGCTTTCGCCGGACCAGGTCGGCGAGCGTCTCGCCATGATCTTCCCCATGGAGGTGCTCAAGCAGGAGATGTCTCCCGACCGCTGGATCGACATCCCCGGCGCGGTCATCGACATCTACAAGACGTACCGTCCCTCGCCGCTGCTGCGCGCCCGCCAGCTCGAGAGGGTCCTCGGCCTGCCCGAGGGCGTGAAGATCTTCTACAAGTACGAGGGCGTGAGCCCCGCGGGCTCGCACAAGCCCAACACCGCCATCCCGCAGGCGTACTACAACAAGCAGGAGGGCATCACCAAGATCTCCACTGAGACGGGCGCCGGCCAGTGGGGCAGCGCGCTCGCGATAGCCGGCGCGCTGTTCGGCATCGACGTCGAGGTATTCATGGTCAAGGTGAGCTACGAGCAGAAGCCGTATCGCCGGAACCTCATGGAGACGTACGGGGCCAGCGTGCACGCCTCTCCGACGAACTTGACCGAGGCCGGCCGTCACGTGCTCGCTATGGACCCGGACTCCACCGGTTCGCTCGGCATCGCGATCTCAGAGGCCGTCGAGGTCGCCTTGAAGGACCCCGGCACCCACTACGCTCTGGGATCGGTCCTCAACCACGTGTGCCTGCACCAGACGATCATCGGCCTCGAAGCCATCGAGCAGATGGCGCTCGCCGACGAGGAGCCGGACGTGGTGGTCGCGTGCGTCGGCGGCGGCTCGAACTTCGCCGGCATCGCGTTCCCGTACTACCACCGCAAGCTCCAGGGCAAGAGCAAGGCGCGGCTACTCGCGGTCGAGCCGAAGGCGTGCCCGACGCTGACGGCCGGCCAGTACCGCTACGACCTCGGCGACGAGGCGGGCATGACCCCGCAGATGCTGATGTATACGCTCGGGCACGATTTCGTCCCGGCCGGCATCCACGCCGGCGGCCTGCGCTACCACGGCGATTCCCCGTTGGTGAGCCAGCTCGTGCACGAGGGTGAGGCCGAGGCGATCGCCGTCGACCAGACCGCGTGCTTCGCGGCCGCCGTGCAGTTCGCGCGCGCCGAGGGGATCCTCCCGGCGCCGGAGTCGAGCCACGCCATCCTCGCCGCTATCCTCGAGGCACAGGCGGCCCAGGCGGCCGGCGAGGACAGGACGATCCTGTTCAACCTCTCGGGCCACGGTCACTTCGACCTGGCCGCGTACGCCGCCTACAACGCGGGAGACCTGAAGGACTTCGACTTCGCCGCAGGTTCGACCCTGTGCGAAGTCGAGTAGAAGAGAGGCGATGAACGTGGCCCGGACGAGGATCAAGGTGTGCGGCCTGACCCGCGCGGTCGACGCGAAGGCCGCCGTGCGCGCGGGCGCGGACGCGCTCGGAGTGATCCTCGCTCCTGGCCACGCCCGTTCGCTGACGGTGAAGCAGGCGGCCGCGGTGTTCTCTCGCATCCCCTACACGATCGGACGGGTGGGCGTCTTCGTGGACGCCCCGCTCGAGGACGTCTCGCGGGCCGTCGAGCAGCTGGAGCTCACGGAGGTGCAGCTGCACGGCGTCGAGGACCCCATGTACTGCGCGTCGATCGCCGTGCCTGTGGTGAAGACCTTCCGCGTCGGCCCCGGGTTCGATCCCGCGAGCATGGAGCGCTACCGCGGCGCGGCCGCCGCGGTGCTCCTGGACACGCTGGTCGAGGGTGTCGCGGGCGGCAGCGGGAAGTCGTTCGACTTCAAGCTTGCGCGCGACGTGCCGAAGGGCGCGCCGGTCTATCTCGCGGGCGGGCTGCGTCCCGAGAACGTCCGCGAGGCAGTGCGCCGGCTGCGGCCCGCCGGCGTGGACGTCTCGTCGGGCGTCGAGGACGCGCCCGGGATCAAGAGCGAGGCGAAGATGAAGCGGTTCGTCGCCGAGGTGCGCGCGGCCGACCAGGAGAACGAGGAGCGGGGACGACGATGAGCGACCTTCTTCCGAGTGCCGGGATGGCGTATCAGGGCGCCGACGCGCAGGGCTTCTTCGGCCCGTACGGCGGGTCGTTCGTGCCGGAGACCGTGGTGCCCGCGCTGCAGGAGCTCACGGCCGCCTTCGAGGCGCGCGACGAGTCCTTCGAGCGCGAACTGGCCGGCCTGCTGCGCGACTACGTCGGGCGGCCGACGCCGCTCTACCGCGCCGACAACCTGGCCGCGGCCGTCGGGCTGGGGCGCGTCTACCTCAAGCGCGAGGACCTCGCGCACACGGGCGCACACAAGATCAACAACACGCTCGGCCAGTGCCTGCTCGCCAAGCGCATGGGCAAGAAGCGCGTGATCGCCGAGACCGGCGCCGGTCAGCACGGCGTGGCGACCGCGACGACCTGCGCGCTGCTCGGGCTCGAGTGCGCCGTGTTCATGGGCGTCGAGGACATCCGGCGCCAGGCGCTCAATGTCTACAAGATGCGCCTGCTCGGCGCCGAGGTCGTGCCGGTGGAGGAGGGGGGCGGCACGCTCGCCGACGCCGTGACCGCCGCGCTGCGCCACTGGGTCGAGCGCGTCGAGGACACCTTCTACTGCATCGGCAGCGCCGTGGGGCCGCATCCGTATCCCACGATGGTGCGCACGTTCCAGAGCGTCATCGGCGAGGAGACCATCGCCCAGATCGCCGAGAAGGGGATCGGCCGCGTGGACGCGGTCGTCGCCTGCATCGGCGGCGGCAGCAACGCGATCGGGACCTTCTACCCGTTCGTGGTGGGCGTGCCGCAGGCCGACCGTCCGCTGCTGGTCGGGGCGGAGGCCGCGGGCATGGGTCTCGACACGGACAGGACGGGCGCGTCCATGACGCTCGGCACGCCTGGCGTGATGCACGGCTTCTACAGCTACCTGCTCCAGGACGACGCCGGCAACCCGCTCGAGGCGTACTCGATCTCCGCGGGGCTGGACTACCCCGGCGTCGGTCCGGAGCACGCCTACTTCAAGGACGAGGGCATCGTGCGCTACGAGGCCGTCACCGACGCGGAGGCGCTCGCGGCGTTCGCTCAGCTGACGCGCCTCGAAGGGATCATCCCGGCGATCGAGTCGAGCCACGCGCTGGCGCTGCTGCCCCGTTTGGCCGCGGAGCTCGGGACCGAGGCGACCGTGGTCGTGACGGTCTCGGGACGCGGGGACAAGGACATCGACATCGTGCGCGAAGCGGGCTTGTAGGCATGGCCCTCGAGTCGCGACAGGCACTCGCGCACGCCTTCTCGCACGGGCGTCCCGCCCTCGTCACCTATCTGGTGGCGGGTTTTCCCGATCGCGCGACGTCGATCGCGTCGATACGGGCGGCCGCCACCGCGGGTGCCGACCTCATCGAGCTCGGCGTCCCATACGCCGACCCGCTCGCCGACGGCCCCGTCATCGTGGACGCGGCGAACGTGGCGCGGTCAGCCGAGGGCGGCTTCGGCCTCGCCGAGACGCTCGCGCTCGCGGCGGAGCTGACGGCCGACGAAGCGATGCCGCCCCTCGCGCTGATGACCTACCTGAACCCGATGCTGCGCTACGGGCTGCCGCGCCTGGCCGCCGACGCAGCCGCGGCGGGCATCGGCGGGTTCATCGTGCCCGACCTGCCACCCGACAACCGGATGACCGGGACGTGGCTGGCGGCCGCGGAGCCGCTCGGCATCGACACCGTGTTCCTCGCGACGCCGACCTCCACTCCGGAGCGACTTCGGACCGTCGCCGAGGCGTCGGCCGGCTTCATCTACGTCGTGTCGAGCGTCGGCGTGACGGGGGAGCGCGGCGACCTGCCGCCCGAGCTCGCGGACCTCGTTGAGCGCGTGCGGCACGAGCGGGTGGATGGCCCGCCGATCGCCGTCGGCTTCGGCGTCTCGACTCCCGAGCAGGCCGCGTCCGTCGCCCGCATCGCCGACGGTGTCATCGTGGGCAGCGCGATCGTCAAGCGCCAGCGCGACCCCGGGAAGGTCGCGGCGTTCGTCACCCTCCTCGCTGAGGCGGTGCACGGGGCCTGAAGCCGCGGCGCCACGCCCGCCGTTACCCTTTTCGCGGCCCGCGGTCTACTATCTTTGGTGAGTCGCGCCGGACCGGCGCGCGCTGAAGGGGGACGTTCATGCGCTACATGCGGATGCCGGAGAACAAGTTCTGGGCCTGGGTCGTCGCCTCCCTGCTCGTGGGGCTCGCGATCGGCCTGATCATCATGCTGATCAGCGGGGCGTCGACGGCGGACAAGCTGCGGGTCCTCCAGAACCGGCTGAACGCGACGGGGACGACCTCTACCGTCGACCAGGAGTCGCAGTTGGCGAGCGCCGAGGCCTCGATCACCGCTCTCACCGCGCAGAACGTCCAGCTCACATCCGACCTCGCGGCGGCGAACGCCACCATCGCCACGCTGCAGGGAACGCCGACGTCCACGACGACCAGCGCGACGGTCTCGTTCATCGCCCGCACGGCGACGCCGTCCAGCGTCTCGACCACCGGCACCGTCACGTTGACCGTGAGGGTAAAGGGGCATCCCACCAAGGTCACGGTGCGGGTGGTCTCGCATACGACGGGCGTCGCCTTCGACCACACCTACACCCTGAAGCGCATCATCAAGCAGGCCACGGCTGAACGGTGGGAGATCAAGATCGCCGCGCCCGCGCACAAGGGTACCTACCGCTACGCCGCTACCGCCTACATCGGGACGCAGAGCTTCGTGATGGCCGGGACGTCGGCCTATCAGTTCACGGTGAAGTAGCGCTCCGTCCGCACGTCGCGGAACGTCGCGCTGCGGGCGAAAGCGCCGAGTGATTGGTGCAGGCTGGCCCAGCTCGTGACCCAGAGCATCGAGCCGATCACGACG
>JANYKZ010000062.1 GCA_025361505.1 Coriobacteriia bacterium | reverse complement strand
ACAACTCGGCGCAGTACTGGCTCGCAGTCACGACCGTCAAGGGCTACCTCTCCGATCTGCTGCGGCAGGGACGCGCCGAGTTCTTCGTGCGCGATCACGCAGGCTGGTGGCGCGCGCTGTAGGACGCCATGTTCCGGTCCGACTCCCGCAAGGCGGCGGTAAGGCCTGGCGCGCACACTCCGATCTGCAAGTCCGCGAGCCGTGTTCTCCCGGTGCGATGCCTCCGCCCCTGACGGCTTCGGAACGGTCACAGTGGGTTGCCGCGCGGGTGGAGGAGGTGCCTCCGGACGGGCGCGACGATCACCCCGGCGGGTCGTGCCGCCGGCGATGCCCCGGAAGTGCAGGAGTTCCGGACCACATCGGAGGTGTTCGACCATGCGTAGCATCATCCGCGCCGCGTTCGTGGCGGCGGTCGTTTGCCTGATCGCCCCGCAGTCGGCGTTCGGGCTGGGCAAGCCGCACGTGCCGCCGCACCCTGACGCCGCGCCCATCGATTCGCTGGCGTCGCCCGCGGCGGGCAAGACCTCGAACTCGATCGCACCCGCCTCCCTCGTCTCGGGGGGCAACGCAGGCACCAACTCGATCTCCTTCACGTCCCTGACCGATGGAGACATCGTCGTCGTGACCGACCCCAACTACTTCACCGGTCACGCCGGCCTGTTCGACCGCAGCCACTACTCGAGCATCCTGAGCTACGCGATGCTCAGCGCGAACACCGAGCCGTACAACGGTGTCCAGTATGAGAAGTGCGCCAAGTACCGCCTGAACGAGTGCGCGTACGCGCTGCGCGTTCCGCAGGAGTACGGGCACCGCGTCGCGGTGCGCGACTGGGCCTCGCGGCAGCTCGGCAAGCCCTACTCGGTACTCGCGACCAAGACCGATCTCTCGTCGTTCTACTGCTCGAAACTGGCGTGGGCGGCCTACCGTTACATCACGGGGGTCGACCTCGACGCCGACGGCGGTTTCTGGGTCTGGCCCATCGACCTTGTGAACAGCCGGTACACGGCGCTCATCGGGTACTGGGGCTGACATCGCATGACGGAGCCGGCCCCGTCGCAGACGGGGTCGGCTCCCATCCGGACGAGGGGGGTTTCGCATGCACGGCGGGGCGAAGACGTGGCTGCTGATCGGCGGCGTTGCAGCGCTGGTGGCGGCGCTGGGATCGGTTGGACTGTTGGGTCTGCGGAGGCCGGCGGGGGAGCCGGGCTCGGTGCCTCCGGGCCCCCTCGCCGTCGTCCTGCTGCCGCGCGCAGCCGGATCGCGGCTGGTCGTGGTCGATCTTCCGAGCGCCCGAGTGGTGCGCAGGGTGGAGTTGCGCTCGCTGGCGACGGACATCGCGCTCGAGGCCTCCAGCGGTCTCGTCGTGGGCGCGCAGGCCGGCGGTCTCGGGCCGGCGATCGACCGCGCCGCCTCGCTGACCGACGTACGGTCAGGGACGGTCCGCTACGTCGACCTTCCGACGATCGATCCCGGCGACGTTGCGTGCGCCGGCGGGCGCGCACTGCTGCTGCACTCGACGGTCGACTCGTCCGGCGCGGTGTTCTCGGTCGTGGACGTGGCCGCGGGGCGTGTGGTCGGCGCCGGGCATGTTCCGGGGCCGCCGGGGCTGTGGGCTTCGGCCGCGGGAGCCGTCTGGAGTACCGGCGAGGACGCAGCCGGGCAGCCGTCGCTGCGGAGGATCGACCCGCGCGATCTGACGGTCTCGACGTCGGCTCTCGATCGGCTGACGCCGACGGGGTTGGCCGTGGCGGGCGGACGTCCGCTCGTGCTCGGGAGCGAAGGAGCGGGCCGGGAGGACCCTCGCGGCATCGCGGCCGTCATCGCCCCGAACGACGGTTCGGTGACCGCGACCGGTGTCGTCACCGGGCTCGCGCGCAGCCCGATGCGCGCGACGCAGGTGCGAGGGCGACTGGTCGTCGGCGACTGGACGGGCGACGAGCCGGAAGGCCGGGTGCTGCGTGTTCTCGACGTCGCGACCCTGCGCGACATCGGGCCGCTGCGGGTGGACGGGGTCCCCTGTGCGCTGGCGACCTGGGGCGACCGGCTGCTCGTCGTGGACCGGCAGCGGGGACGGCTCCTGGTCGTCGATCCCGTGAGTGGGCGAACGGAGTCGGAGATCGACCTGGGGCAGCGGGACCTGGTGTTCTCGGACGTGGTCGTCGTCGGGCGTTCCTGACGATCGTCAGGCGTCCCGCAGCCATCCCTCGACGGCGTCCTCGATCTCGTCGCGCCTCGAGCCGACGACGGCCGAGAAGCGCTCCGGGAGCTCCTCGAGCTCGGCGAGCGATCCGGGAACGGGTGCGGCACCGGGCGCGAGTCCCTCGACGGCGTGTAGCAACGCGACGCCCGAGAGGGAGGCGGCGGATGCGGGGAGCGGGGCGTCGTAGTCGAGACCCGCCAGCGCCTTGTAGACGTCGGTCCCGAACTTCGCCCAGTGGGCGGTCGACACGACGAGGACGGGATTATCGGCCCGCATGCGCTCCGCGACCTCCCACGCGACCGCGGTGTGCGGATCGAGCAGGTAGCCGTGGTCCTGCCAGACGCGGCGGACGGTGTCGAGCGCCTCGTCGTTGCTGACCCAGTCTCCGGCGAAGTGCTCGCGCATCGCCGCGAAGGTAGCCCTGTCGACGAGGAATCGGCCGTTCTCTGCCAGCGAGGTCTGCCAGCGGCGGACCGCCTCGGGGTCGTGCGTCAGCTCGAACAGGAGACGCTCCAGGTTCGAGGAGACGAGGATGTCCATCGAGGGCGAAGGCGTGGTGACGAAGTCGCGGGAGGAGATGTCGTAGGCGCCGGTCGCGAGGAAGTCCGCGAGCACCCGGTTCTCGTTGCTCGCACAGATCAGGCGGTCGATCGGGACGCCCATCATCTTGGCGTAGTAGCCCGCGAGGATGTTGCCGAAGTTGCCCGTCGGCACGCACACGTCGATCGGCTCGCCCGCAACAACGCCGCCGCCCGCGACCATGTCCGCGTAGGCGGAGGCGTAGTAGACGATCTGCGGCAGGAGGCGGCCCCAGTTGATGGAATTGGCGCTCGACAGGCGCAGCCCGTGGACCCCGTGGAGCACCTCCGCGAACGAGGCGTCGGCGAAGGCGGCCTTGACGGCCGTCTGGCAGTCGTCGAAGTTGCCGCGCACACCGAAGACCGCCACGTTCTCGCCGGTCTGCGTGACCATCTGGAGACGCTGGATGTCGCTCACGCCGTCCGCGGGATAGAACACGGCGATCCGCACGTGCTCACGGTCGGCGAAGCCCTCGAGCGCCGCCTTGCCGGTGTCTCCGGACGTGGCAACGAGGACGAGGTAGTCGTCCAGCGGCTCCCCTGAGGCGAGCCGCATCGAGACCGCCTCGGAGAAGAACAGCGGCATGCACTGGAGCGCCATGTCCTTGAAGGCGCTCGTCGGCCCATGCCACAGTTCGAGCACGTGCATGTCGGCGTCGACCTCGACGACGGGGGCGACCAGCGGGTGGTCGAACGCGTCGCCGTATGCCTGCTCCATGAGGTGTTCGACCTGCTCGGGATGCACGTCGACGCTGAAGGCCCGGTAGATCGCGGCCGCGCGCGCGGCGTAGGGAAGGCTCGAGAGGGCGAGGATGTCGGCGAGCGCCAGGATCGGCAGACGCTCGGGAACGTAGAGGCCGCCTCCGGGCGCGATGCCCTGCAGCACGGTGTCCGTGAAGGTCCGCGGCATGGGATCGAGGCCGCGCGTGTCGCGGTAGTGGATGGGCTCCATGCGCGAATGGTAGCAGAGGCCGCCGCGGGCCCCGTCGGCGGGATGACGCGTGGGTGCCTGTGCGGTACCGTTCGGACACGGCGTCGGCGCGGAAGGGGCGGCATGAGGTACATCATCGTGATCCTGGACGGCGCAGCCGGCTGGCCGCTCGAGCAGCTCGGCGGGCGGACCACGTTGGCCGCGGCGCGAACTCCGAACCTCGACGCGATGGCGCGGGCCGGGACCGTCGGTCTCGCGCGCACCGTACCCTTCGGGACAGAGGCCTCGTCCGCCGCCGCGTGCACGTCGATCCTGGGCTACGACCCGGTGGCCGACTACGTGGGACGCGGAGCGATCGAGGCCGCCGGCATGGGGATCCGCCTCGCGGAGGACGAGGTTGCGCTGCGCCTGAACCTGGTGAGCATCGTCGACGGAGTGATGGACAGCTACTCGTGCGGCAGGATCTCCTCCGAGGACTCCCGCGAGATCGTGGCGGACCTCGAGAGGGCGTTCGGCGGGTCGGTCTTCCGCTTCTACCCGGGCGTCAGCTACCGGCACATCCTGGTCGTGAAGGGACAGCCCGGGCTGCTCGACCTGACCTATGCCGCGCCGCACGACATCTCCGGGCAGCCCGCGGACGATCGACTGCCCTCCGGACCGGGCTCCGCGCTGCTGGCCGGTCTCATGGGTCGTGCTCATGCGTTCCTGGAGAGGCACCCCGTCAATGTGCGTCGCCGCGACTCCGGTCTGACCCCTGCGACCGACATCTGGCCGTTCTGGCCCGGCGCCGCGCCGTGCTCCCTGGTGCCGTTCGCGGAGAAGCGCGGGCTGACAGCCGCGCTCACCTCGGGCGTCGACCTGCTCGGCGGACTCGCGACACTGACCGGCATCGACGGCCTCGATATCGCCGGCGTCACCGACGGCTCCGACAACGACTACGCCGCGCAGGCGAAGGGCGCACTCGCCGCGCTGGCGGACCACGACGTCGTCGTCATCCACGTCGAGACACCGGACGAGGAGGGCCACGCTGGTGACGTCGCGGGCAAGATCGCCGGGATCGAGGCCATCGACCGTGAGGTCGTCGGGCGGTGCCTCGCTTTCGCCGGGGAGACGCGGGTGCTGTGCATGCCCGACCATCCGACGCCCGTCGCACTCAAGACGCACACCGCCGATCCGGTCCCGTTCGTGATCCGGGGGAGTGGCCTCACCCACAACGGGGCGGCGTCCTTCGACGAGGAGCAGGCGACTTCGACCGGCCTGCTGATCGACCCGGGCCGCGGGGTCATGGACCTGCTGCTGCGCGGCTAGCCCTAGGCGCTGGGCGCAGCGGTGAACAGCGGGGCCGGCGACGCCGCCGCCCGCCGGCCGTGAGTGCCGGGCGTGGGGACGCGCGGCGCGCGCGTCTGCGGAGTTAGCGCACGCCCGAGCCGGCGAGCGCAGACGGTAGCGCGGTCGCGCGATGCGGGCCCCGACCAGCGCGTGCCGACGGAGGCGCAGCCGACCACCATCACGCCGGAGCGGTCCAGCGTCCTCCACACGCCCGCGACTCCTGCCGGAAGCATGCCGAGCATGGCGAGCGGGCCCAGCAGCAGGGGCGCGCTGCAGATGAGCGCCGCCCGCTTGCGCGCGCCCGGCTCGGTCCCGCCGCGCGTCTCGAGCCCACGTGCCGTCTGAAGATGGCCGAACGCCCCCACGAGTCTCTCGAGCAGCGCCGTCCCTCGCGGATCGTGCGCGTGGAGGTGGCCCGTCGTGCCGACGATGAGCATGTCGGCCTCGGCGAGCAGCACGATCGCCTCGTCGAGGGCGGTGTGATGCCGCGTGCAGCGCCCGGTCCGAGTGCAAGCGGTGCACGTGGCGCACGTGCGGTTGAACAGGTCGTAGAGGCGCACGCGCGTCGTATCGGCTCCCGGGAGCTCCTGCACGGCGCAGGTCAGGGCGTGCGTGACGGGGCCTCCCCCCACCGGGGACGCGTCTATCGCGACCAGTCTCATGCGACTCCCTCACTCGTGGCGAGCGGTGCTGCCGGCGGCAGGCCGCGCCCGACTTCCTCGATGCAGTCGTCCACCCAGTCGATGGCCGTACGCGAAGCCGACATCGCGGCGACCAGTGTCATGTCGTAGAGGGCCTCTGAACGCGCGTCAGGGGCATCTGCGGGAGAGGGACGGTGCGCCTGGGCGGCGCGAAGCGTGTCCAGGCGACGCTGGTAGCCGTCGCGTGCCCGCTCGAGCAGCGAGAGCACTTCGGTGTCCCCGAGCTGCGCGGCGAGAGAGAGCTGCACGAGCAGCGGGTCGCGCACGGGGGAGGGGTCGATCGGACGCCGGAGCCAGGCCGTGAGCTCGGCCCGTCCTTTGGCGGTGATGGTGAAGACGCGGCGGTCGGGCTTGCCGCGCTGGGCGACGATCCGCGACCGCACGAAGCCCCGGTCGGACAGTCGCCCGAGGGTGCGGTAGACCTGCGCCTGGTCGGCGGTCCACAGGTGCCCGACGGCTTCATCGAAGCACCGGGTCTTGAGGTCGTAACCGGTCATCGGACCCCGGTCCAGGAACCCCAGAATGGCATGCTCGAGGGTCATATGCCGACTTCGAACGGATATAGGACGACACGAGTATAGGACTAGTCATATAAAAATCAACATGAATCTGCGGTCGAGGGTTCGGAGCGAAACCCCAGTTCAGAGGGCGTGCGACAACCTTCAATACGTTCTGGAGGGCGTTGGCGCGCTCCAAAGGAGGCGAAGCGCGTCCATCCGGGCGAACGCCCGGCTCGGATCCCGGGTGCCGGGGGCGCAGCGCTTCGGATACGGTCCGCGGAGGGGGCCAGGCGGCGGCCATCGAGGGTGGGCGCACGGCGCTCAAAAGGTTCCGGGACAAAAGGAAGCGGCGGGACCGGGGGCTGGCCCCCCCGCTTTTCGGTCTCACCTGGGAGGGGCGTCCCGGGAGACCTGCAGGGAGGGGGAGGGGTGGAGATGGAATGTCGTTGTCAGGGTGGTGCGGGTGACTCCTTTGGTGCGCTGCCGTCGCCGGCTGCAACCACAGAATGACGTGGTCCGGTGGGGGCGGCGTGTCAGGGATGTGGAGATGCCGTGGAGGGATCCGACATGGCCACGGGGCATTCCGATCCGCGAGGGGAAGGGGGCACGGCGGGGCCGCGCCGAGGCTCGCGACGTGGGACCGGGACCCGCGCGCGGCGCGCGGCCCTCAGAAGGGCTCTGAGCGCCCCGGGGCCGGGTTCAGCTCCCCGGGGTCTCCGCGAGTTCGTCGGGTTCGGGCGCGATCGGCTCGCGATGCCCGGGCACCGCCGGAGCGCTGGTGGTGATCGCCACTCCGGCGACGATGACCACGGTGCCCGCGACTCCCCAGGCGTCGAGTGTCTCGGGACGCGGGATGAGGTGGATCAGTCCGGCGACGTATCCGAGGGCGACCGCCACGACGGGGTTCACGTACGCGTAGGTCATGACCTTCGACGCGGGGACGTTGCGTATCAGCCACATGAACGCGGTGAAGGCGATGGCCGAACCGAAGACGGCGAGGTAGAGGACCGCACCGACCGCCGCGCCCGTGTCACTGAGCGCCACACGCCCGTACTCTCCGAGCACCGCGGCCAGGAGCGCGAGCACCGCTCCGGCGATCAGCATCTCGTAGCCGGTGGCGACCGTCCCGTCGGTCGTGAGGGGCCTTCGCTTGCTCACGACCGAACCCGCTACCCACAGCCAGCTGCCGGCGACCTGGATGCCGATCCCGATCAGCTGGCGCGGCGTCCCCGAGACGCCGCCCATCATCGGGGCGACCAGGAGCAGGAGCCCCGCGAGACCGATGACGAGGCCGACGACCCCCCGGCGCGAGGGCCGGTCCATTCCCGGGAGGACGGTCTCGATGAGCGCCATCCACAGGGGCGCGGCGGCGACCACCAAGGCCGCGAGCGAGGAGTTGATCAGCTGCTCGGACAGCAGCGTCGAGAACATCCCGCCGCACAGCAGGCACAGTCCGACGATCGCGGACGTGCTCAGGTCCCGGCGCGAGACGGAGAGCCCGGTGCCGCGGATGCGGGCGAACCCCAGCAGCAGGACTCCCGCGAGCAGCAACCTCATCGCGCCGAACAAGGCAGGCGTGTGCCACAGACCCGCGTTGAGGCCGACCTTGATGCCGAGGTAGGTGGAGCCCCAGACGACGTACACCAGCGCGAAGCACACGATGGTCTTGGTACGCATGGTCGGATGGGGCAGTCTCACGAGGTCGACATCTCCGTTCGCTTCGGCGGTGGGGGAGATAGTACCGCTCGTCCCCGACCTGCCGACCGGCCGGATGCGATACTGCGGTCCATGCCAACCTACGAGTACCCGCGCCCCGCAGTCACCGTGGACACCGCCGTGTTCCGCGGACCCCCGCGCGCACGCGAGCTCCTGCTGGTGCGCCGCGGCGCCGATCCCTACGCCGGCATGTGGGCGCTGCCGGGCGGCTTCCTGGAGCCGGACGAGCCTCTCGAGCACTGCGCGCGTCGCGAGCTGCAGGAGGAGACCGGACTCGCGCCCGCCGGCCGACTCGCCCCCGTCGGCGCCTACGGCGACCCCGGTCGCGACCCGCGCGGATGGACCGTCACGGTGCTGTTCGCCGTGGTGCTGGGTGCGGGGGAACGCGACGAGGTGGCCGGCGGCGACGATGCCGCAGAAGCGGCCTGGCACTCTGTCGGGACCCTGCCTCCGCTGGCCTTCGACCACGATCTGCTCGTGCGCGACGCGCAGACGGCGATCGCTGGGCGCTAGAGCGTCGAGCGTGGTGACCCCTCTCGGCCCGTCGCCCCCTATAATCCCTGTTGATGCGCGCGTCCGCGCGCACGTGGGTTGCCGCTTTCGGCGGCGTGAAGGGATCTCGGGTGCCGGACATCCTGCGCAGGCTGGGCCGCGAAGTGCTCGTCGTCGACGGGGCGATGGGGACCATGCTGCACCGCGCGGGGATGCCCTCGGGGCAGTGCCCCGAGGAGCTCAACGTCACCAATCCGGAGATGGTCCTCGACGTCCATCGCGCCTACGTCACCGTCGGCGCCGAATGCATCTCGTCCAACAGCTTCGGCTGTTCACGCCCCAAGCTGGAGGAGTACGGCCTGGGCGACCGGGTCGAGGAGCTCAACCGCGCGGCCGTGCGACTCGCGCGGGCTTCGGGAGCGCAGCATGTCCTCGCGGACGTCGGCCCGACGGGGCTCGTCATGCAGCCTCTCGGATCCGCGACCTTCGACGAGGTGTTCGCCGTCTTCGTCGAGCAGGTCGCGGCGCTCGCGGCCGAGGCCCCCGACGCGATCGCGTTTGAGACCTTCACCGACCTGGCGGAGATCCGGTGCGGACTGCTGGCCGCGCGGTCGGTGACGGACCTGCCCCTGATCGCGTCGATGACGTTCGGCCGGACCGGACGCACCGAGCTGTCGGCGAGCGACCCCGAGACCGTCGCCGTCGTGCTCGAGGCGTGCGGCGCCTCCGCTGTGGGCATGAACTGCGGGCTCGGGCCGGAGCAGATGCTGCCCCTGGTGGAGCGGATGTCGGCCGCCACGGCCCTGCCGCTCGTCGTGCAGCCGAACGCCGGCCTGCCGACGCTGGTCGACGGTCGCACGCACTTCCCGGGAACGGCCGAGGAGATGGGCGCCTTCGCGGCCCGGTTCGCAGCTCTGGGCGCCGGTCTCGTCGGGTCCTGCTGCGGATCCTCGCCGTCGTTCACGGGCGCCATCCTTGACGAGGCCAAGCAGGTCCCGCTGCCCTCCGCACGCGTCCGTCCCCGGGGCGTGGCGCTGTCGAGTCCCCGCGGCACGGTGCGCATCGGCGAC
>JANYKZ010000072.1 GCA_025361505.1 Coriobacteriia bacterium | reverse complement strand
GATCGGGGCGGCTCTCTCTCCGCGGTGGTGTCGCCGACGGGGCTCGGTCCTACCGGATGACGAGCTTCCTGAGCGACGACGTCGCCGGCAGGTACGCGCTGCCGGAGTAGCGGACGCGACAGGAGTATGTGCCGTGCCTGCGACCGGCCGCGGACAGCACGTACGACCAGTGGTGGCCGCTGAAGGTCCCGCGTACCGACACGGTCGTCCACGTGGGCGAGCCCGTCCTGCGGACCTGGAACGAGAGCCTCGTGCCGTTGGGAACGCCCGGTGATGTGGTCCCGGAGAACCTGACCGCGTGACCGCGAGTGGAGAAGGTCCGGTCCGAGGCGATGGTGAGGCACAGCGCCTGCAGGGTCTTGGCGAAGCTGGCCGAGATCGCATGGTCCCCGCCCACGCTGACGAACGCGTACGACGTCACCGCGCCCACCGCGCCGCCATCGACCAGCACTCCGGCCACGTGGTAGCCGGTCTCGGGTGTGATGGTGAAGGTCGCGCTGTCACCGGCCACCACCGTCACGGGCGTCGCCGGAGAGATCGAACCGTGCGCACCCACTGACGGCGTGATGGTGAACGTTGTGACGGTCTCGGTCGGAGCGCCGCCGGCGGACATGGCCACGTCGACGGCAGCCTCGTCTCCCCAGGTGACGGCGACCCCCCGCACCAGGGTCGCATAGACCCCCACCGGGTCGGCGAAGCGCAGACTGCCGGCGCCGGCACGCAGATCGGAGAGCAGGTACCGCCCGTCCGCGCCCGTGACCGCGGCTGCCATCACCGTCGCTCCGTCGGACGCGAGGCGCTCCACCCGGATGCCCGGGAGCGGCGCGCCCGCTGAGCCCGTGACCCTTCCGGCGATGCGGGCGGCGGGACACAGGACGATCGTCGGCGAGAACGTGGCGCCGGGCGCGATCGCGTACGGCAGGGTCTCGCCGGGCGTGACGTACCAGCCCGCAGGACGCGTCACCGCGAGCTCGTGCGCCCATCCGGTGTCGATCCCGCCGATGTCGAACCCGCCGTCGGGGCCGGTCACGACGACGCCATCGCCGACGGCACTGCGGGAGGCGACCGTCACGCCGGCGACCCCGCCTCCCGCGGGGTTCACGACCCGCCCGACGACCCTGCCCCGGAGAGCCAGGGTCCCGTCTATCGCCACTACGGACGTCGCCTCAGGAACGCGCACAGCGGTCGGAGCGTCGGGATAGCCCCCGACGTGGGTGAGATGGTCGAAGTACTCGCCAGTCCGCACTCCGAGAGGGTCGTCGAACCTGATGGTGTAGGAGCCGGGAAGTACCGTGGCGCTCCATGTGCCGTCCGGTCCCGCGGTCGCGGTCGCCACGGCGTCCGTCACCCAGGAATCGGCGGGCCGGATCCCGATGGAGGCGCCGGCCGCCGCGCCGCCCTCGGGCACGTTCCTCACCGTCCCCGAAACGGTCGACGCGACCTCGCCGAACGGCCGCTCGAGCACGCTCAGCGTGTACACCCCGCCGAGCGAGGAGCCGCCGGGGTTCGACTGGTGCACGTAGTAGTAGCCGTCGGCGTTCGACCGCAGCCATCGGATCGACGGCTGATCGGTCGTCCAGCCGGGATAGCCGAGCACTTCGACACCGTTCCCGTCACACAGGTACGTCGACACCCCCGCGTCCGCGCTCCACCACTGCGACAGCCGATAGGCCAGGCCCGCGCGCACCGGGAACCTGACCCACTCGCTGTTCGCCACGTGGGCCTGGGTGAAGGTGCTGCTGCGGAACAGAGTGTCGTCCGCGCGGATCTCGACGGCCGTCGCGGGCAGGCCCTCGGTCGCTGCTGCGGCCGGAGCGACCCGTCCCAGGAACGCGCACGCCACGAGGGCGAGCGCGAGAAGCGGCGGGAGTATGCGGTCGGCGGATGTCATCAGTTCGCCCTCGGCGATCCGGGTCACGTACCGGACCACTATAGCGAGGCCCGGGTGCCCTCCCGGGTCGGGCCGACGGTTGGCTGGAACCGAAGAGGCGGCCGGTGGGCCGCAGACGGACCGTCGGCGGCGGGGTCATCTGCGACGTCCTGTGACACCGGTGCCTGTCGGCGAAACGAGGGCCGTCCCGTGCGGCGGATTCTCACAGAACTCGCATCGCGTGTAACTCACATCACTTGTTACTAACATGCGATGTGAGTTATGCTTCGCCCATGAACGGATTCGTCAACAGGATCGATGAGCTCGCAGCGCTCGAGTCTTGGTGCTCAGGCGCCGCCTCGAGTCTCGCGATCGTGTGGGGCCGTCGTCGCGTGGGCAAGACGATGCTGCTCCAACGCTTCGCCGAGGACAAACGCACGGTATTCCACACCGGAGCAGGTCGACCGGCGGCTGACGAGCTTCGCATCCTCTCGGACTCCGTCGCTTCACTCGGCCTGAGCGGGATCCGCGACCTGGGCAGTCGCCCGTTCGCCAACTGGGACGACGCGCTCGACTTCTTGGCCGCAGCCGCCCGGTCGGAGCCGCTCCTCGTCGTTCTCGACGAGTTCCCGGAACTCAAGACGACCACCCCCGAGCTCGAGGGTGTCATGCGCGCCTTCCTCGATCGAGCAGCTGGAGCGACCAATCTGCGCATCCTGCTCTGCGGTTCCGCCGTCCGGACGATGGCGGCGATGCAGGAAGAGCGAGCGCCTTTGTACGGGCGCTTCGGGCTCTCCCTGCACGTACATCCCTTCAGGCCTCATGAAGCCGCCCTGATGCTGCCCCACCTGACACCTTCCGAGCGTGCCGTCGTGTGGGGGATCCTCGGCGGCGTGCCGCTCTATCTCTCCTGGTGGGACCAGTCCTCTCCGGTCCATGACAACCTGGAGAGGCTCTTCTGCACGCCGGCGGCACCCCTGCTCTCAGAAGGGCAGCTCGTCCTCGCCACCGAGGGGGATATCGCCGGGCTCGCCGGGATCGCGCTGAAGGCGATCGCCGCGGGGCGAACCAAGCACGGCGAGATCCGGGATGCGGTCGGCGTGGAGCCTTCGCGGCTGCTGGCACGACTTACGGAACTGCGACTGGTCGAGCAGGTGGTCCCGGTCACGGAGGATCCGCGGCGCACGAAGCGGAAGACCTACCGGATCGCCGACAACTACCTCGCGTTCTGGCTGGGGCGCGTCGAGCGCTACCGCTCGCAGATCGAGCGAGGACTGGGCCGGCCGGTAGCACGGCTGCTCGAGGCGGGCCTCGACGAAGCGATGGGCGCTCCGTGGGAAGCCGCTTTCAGAACACACCTGATACGCGGGGCGGGCGCCGGCCGCCTCCCCGTCGACGTCGTCGCGCTCGGGCCTTGGTGGAACGACGACAGTTCGATCGAGATCGATGCCGTCGGGCTCGCCGGACGCTCACACCGGCCGGTGCTCCTCGGCGAAGCGAAGTGGGGTCGCAGCGAGAACGCTGCGACGCTGGTCCGCACCCTCGAACGCAAAGCCGCCTCGGTGCCCGGCGTCTCTGACGATCCAACGTATGCCGTGTGCGCTCGCGAGGAACTGCACGACGTGCCCGCGGGCGTTCTCGCGGTGACCGCTGCCGACATCTTCGGTTCCGACTGAGTCCACGAAGGAAGCGCGAGCGGCACACGGCCCTTCAGTTCGTCGACGCATGAGGTCGCGAGCGGCAGACCCTACTTCACGGTCACCTTCTTGCTCGGCGACGTCGACGCCGCGTACTTCGTCGTGCCTGCGAAGCGCGCCTGGAAGTACCACGTGCCCTTCCTTGTTGGCGAGTAGGCGTGCGACCAGCGATGCACGCTCGTCGTGTGGCACGTGAAGATCCTGACCCACGTGCTCGAGCCCGACTTGCGCATGTACACCGCGACGTGGGTGTTCTTCGGCTGGGTCGAAGAGATCGTCCCGCTCAAGGTGACCGGGTGGCCGTGCGTAGCAGCCGTGTGGTTCGAGATGATCGTGACCGTCGTAGGCACCAAGTTGGCCGCGAACCTCGCCGAGTAGGTGACGTCTGCGGCCGCTTGGTCGGCGCGCGCTGCGGCGAGACAGAGATCACTCCACCCCGCGAAGTGATAGCCGGACGCGGGTCTAGCCGTGACCGTCGTGCCGCTGCTGCCTTGTGCCACCGATTGAGTCGAGGAGCCCACGATGGAACCGCCCGGTCCGGCCGCGTAGCGAAGCGTGCAGACCGCCGCCCATTGCGCATAGAGGGTCACGTCTCCAGCGATGACCGTCGCGCTCGTGAAGGCAGAACCGGACCCGTCGGCCTCGCTGTTCCACCCCGCGAACGCGTAGCCGGCCCTGGCCGGGTCGACGGGCATGCGCGCGCCGAGTGACGCCCCGAACGAGGCCGCTACGGAGCCGGCTACCGGACTGCCGTTGGCGGAGAACGTCACCGTGTTGATGTTCGGGCTCCACTGCGCGTGGGCCGTGAGGTTGCCGGTGACCACCGTTGCGCTCGTGAAGGCCGAACCGGACCCGTCGGCCTTGCTGTTCCACCCCACGAACGCGTAGCCGGCTCTTGTCGGGCCGACCGGCATGCTCGCGCCGAGCGACGCTCCGAACGAGGCCGTCACGCAGCCGGTTGTCGGAAGGCCGCCGTTGCCCGAGAACGTCACCGTGTTGATGCTCTGGGGCGTGTACCAGACATAGGCACCGGCATTCTGAAGGGCGCCGATGGTACTCATGGCCGACGAGCCAGTGGCGAGGTCCAGATGGTTGAAAGTCACGTCCAAGTGCGCGAGAGCCGCAAGGCCATTCAGCGGTGTTATGTCGGTGATCTTGTTGTCGGTGAAGGAGAGCTCTTGCAGGCCAGCCAAGCCAACAAGGGGTGAGAGATCGGTGATGTCGTTGTTGTCCAGATCGAGCGTCTTGAGGCTCGAGGCATCGGATCCTACGCCGTGGTGGCACGCCGAACACGCCCCGGGCGTTCCCAACCCATACCCATGCCCCTCCTTCTGATGGGCCGCGAGACTCAGGGGCGACAGGTCTGAAACGTGGTTGTCGGCGAGACTGAGCCCTTGCAGGCTCGGCAATCCAGAAAGGGGTGTCAGATTGGCGATGCCGTTGTAGTCGAGATACAGCTCCTGCAGACCCGTGAGTCCGCGGAGCGGCGAAAGGTCGGTTATGAGGTTGTCATCGAGATACAGCGTCTGCAGACCGGTCAGGCCGCGGAGGGGCGAGAGGTCGGTGACGATGTTGCCGTCGAGAAAGAGAAGTTGCACACTCGTGAGCCCAGCAAGAGGCGAGAGATCGGTGATATTGTTGTTGCCGAGAAACAGTGCCCAGACACCGGTCATACCGGCAAGGGGGGAGAGATCGGTGATGTTGTTGTTGCCGTTGAGGGACAGCGACTGCAAGTCCTTGAGCGCGCGGAGCGGCGACAGATCGGTGATCCTATTGCCATCCATGGAGAGCTGTTGCAGGCCGGTCAGGCCGGACAGACCCGAGAGATCGGCGATCCGATTGTCGTCAAGATCGAGGTCCTGCAGACGGACCAGGTCGGCAAGGCGCGAGACGCCAGCGACGTTGTTCTGCGCGAGAGAGAGCCCTTGGAGACCGGTCAGGCCCGCGAGCGGCGCGAGGTCGGAGACCTTGTTGCCGTCGAGCGAGAGCCGCTGAAGCGCCGTGAGGCCCGACAGCGGGGTGAGATCGGTGATGTTGTTGCGTTGGAGATCCAGCGACGTCAGTCCGGTTGCGTACTGCAGGCCCGTGAGGTCGGTGATGCCGTCGCCCTCATCCGTGAGAGACACCAAGGCCTGCATGTTGGCCGGCGTGATCGTGGTGCCGTCGGAACCGGCCGATATGGTGCCCGATCTCCGCAGTTCACGTGCGACCGTCGCTCGCAGCCTCGCATCGGCCAACCACACATATGCCGCGAAGGTGGCCGTGTAGGTCACATCTACCTCTACGCCCGTGTCGATCCGAGTGGCGTTCGTCCCTCCGTCCGACCAGCATATGAAGTGATAGCCGGGGTCGGGCACCGCGATGGCGGCCGTGCCGCCATCGCCATAGTCCACCGTCTGAGACGCGGCGCCGCTGATCGTGCCGTTGCTGGCTGCGGCGTAGTTCAACCGGTGGGCGACCGGGTTGGCGAACGCCTGCTGAGGGGCAAGAGCCATCATCGCCGTGAGGAGAAGTACGGCGCCAATCACCGTGGGCGCCACTCGGCGCGAATAGACAAACCGGATCACTATTGCTGGCCCCTTCGTCCGTGGCTCATCGGCCGACCCCGATCAGAGAAGAACTCGAGGCCCGTCGCTGAGGCCGCCGCTGCGCCCCACCCCCGGCGTCGATCCAGCCCCATCGCCGATGTGTGGTGAGACGCCGTGCCCCCTCCGGAGACTCTACTCGCACGTGTGTCGTGCGGACAGGTCTCGCTTCCCGCCGGTTCTGGTGTGCTTCCTGCGCCAAGGCACGCGAATGGCACACATGCGCCGTAGCCCACCCGCGTGGCCCCCCGGCCGTACGCGGACACGACCGCCCCGTCGTGCACCTACGGCCAGCGGCGGTGCAGTGTCCTTGCCGGCACCTTGCCGAGCGAGCCGCGCACGTTCGCGCGTTGCACCCCGTCGCCGACCGCTCGTACCTCGCCTCAGGCTTCTAGCCGCAGGCACGTTCTTGGTCCGGAAGGCGCGCCTCGGGCGCACCCCTGCCCTCTCAAACACCCCCGACGGCTCGTCTCCATGGGAGAAAGCGCAGGTGAGCCCCCCTGTTTGCACAGAGGGGCTCGCGTGATCTGTGGTGCCCCCAAGGGAATTCGAATCCCTGTTGCCGCCTTGAAAGGGCAGAGTCCTTGGCCGCTAGACGATGGGGGCGTATGTGGTTGTCGTGCTGGCGCAACCGGTGCGCTTGGCTCATAAGGTGGTGGGCCGTACAGGTT
>JANYKZ010000054.1 GCA_025361505.1 Coriobacteriia bacterium | reverse complement strand
TCGGGTGGTCGACCTGTTCGCGATGCCGGCCGACCGCCGGTCGAGGCAGTCGGCGGCGGCGGCGATCGCGGGAAGGACGAGACCGACCGGCAGGGGGACGCCGATGACGCCGGTCGAGGCGACGATGACCTCCTCCGCGGAGCAGCCGAGCGCCGCAGCGGTGGCCTCGGCCATCGCGCGCGCGTCGGCGAGACCCTGCTCCCCCGTGCACGCGTTCGCGTTGCCGGAGTTGGTGACGACGGCGCGGATGCGACCGAGCGCCGCGTGCGGACGCGACACCAGCACGGGAGCCGCCGCGACCAGGTTCGTGGTGAAGACGACCGCGGCCGGGACGGCCCGTGAAGCCGCGAGCAGCGCCAGGTCGGGACGCCCTGACTTCTTCAGGCCCGCCGAGACGGCAGCGGCGACGAAGCCCTGGGCGGCGGTCACGCCGCCCGCGACGGGGCTCGGATGGATCGCGTGCGACGCCGTGTCCATGTCGGCCTCTCCCCTAGACGATCGGACCGTAGAAGGAGAGCCCGTCGGTCTCGGCGAGGCCGAGCGCGATGTTGGCGCACTGGATCGCCTGACCGCCCGAGCCCTTGACGAGATTGTCGATCGCGCAGGCGACGACGAGTGTGCGCGACCCCTCGTCGAGCGCGATCCCGATATGCGCGCGGTTGGTGCCCGCGACCTCGTGCGTGGAGGGCATCCGGCCGGAGGCGTGCACGGTCACGAACGGCTCCTCCGCGTAGCGGGCGCGATAGACGTCGACGGCGTCGTCGACGGTCAGACCGTCGACGACGTCCATGAAGACGGTCGCCAGCAGCCCCCGCGTCATAGGGACCAGATGCGGCGCGAAGCAGACGGCGACCGGCGCACCCGCGACCGTCGAGAGGGTCTGCGCGATCTCGGGGGTGTGCCGGTGCGAGCCCACCTTGTAGGGCAGGACCGACTCGTTCGCCGCGCTGAAGTTGGTGCCGGCGGTGAGCGACCGGCCGGCCCCGGAGACCCCCGACTTGGCGTCGATGATCACCTTCCCCGGCCCGACGAGCCCCGCCTCGATTGCGGGTGCCGCCGCGAGCGCGGATGCGGTCGGGTAGCAGCCCGCGCAGGCGATGAGCCGGGCACCGACGAGATCCGCTCGTGTCAACTCGGGCAGACCGTAGACCGCCTCGTCCAGCAGACCGGGGGCGGTGTGCGCCGTGCCGTACCACCGCTCGTAGACGGCAGGGTCCTTGAGGCGGAAGTCGGCCGAGAGGTCGACGACGGTGAGGCCGGACTCGAGCAGGGCCGGGGCGAGCGCGAGCGCGGCCGTGTGCGGGACCGCCAGGAACGCGACGTCGGCGCTGCCGGCGATGTCGCAGGCACTCGGGTCCTCGAAGACCAGGCCGCTTCCCGCGAGCGCGGGATAGACGTCCCCGACGGGGCGGCCGGCCTCGGCCGCGGATGTGACGAGCGTGACCTCGAATCCGGGATGACCGAGCAGCAGGCGGACGGTCTCGATCCCCGTGTAGCCGGCCGCTCCGATGACCGCTGCCCTCAGCATCTCGAGACCTCCCGGTGTGCCGACGGCCCGCGCAGCGTCCGCGGGCCGTCGTGGATACGTAACGTGTTCGTACCCTACACCTTCGATGGCATACTGGTCAACCATTATGCACTAATAGTGCATAGCACTATCCCCGTATGCTACGCGAACTCATCGCTCCGAACGGAGCGATTCAGCCGCGCAGCTGACCGCCGACCGCGGAAGTGGCCTTGCGCACGACCTTCTCGTGGAGCGCCACGACCTCGTCGTCGGTGAGCGTGTGGTCCGGGTGCCGATAGACCAGCGCAAAGGCCAGCGAGGTGTGGCCGGCGACGACGCCCTCTCCGCGGTAGGCGTCGAACAGGCGCACATCGTCCAGGAGCTTGCCGCCGGCCGACCGGATGGCCTGTTCCACGCGCTCGGCGGGCACGCCGTCGGGGACGACGATCGCGAGGTCCATCTTCACGCCCGGGTAGCGGGGCAGGTCGACGAAGGGACGGACGTCACGCGCGGCCTTGAGCAGAGGCTTGAGCTGGAGCTCGAACGCCGCCACCGGCCCTGCGCACTCGTACGACGCGAGCACGGCCGGGTGGACCTCGCCGAGCCAGCCGACCACGTCACTGCCGATCAGGACCTCGGCGCTGCGGCCGGGCTGGAGATGCGGCAGGTCGGCGGCTCGCAGGCGGAGCCGGGCCACGCCCAGCTCCTCGATGACCGACTCCACGACGCCCTTCATGTCGAACACGTCGAGCGGCACGGCGGGCTCGTTCCAGCCGGGGCGGTTCCATGAACCCGCCAGCACGCCGGCGACGACCGCGCGCTCCTTCGGCTGCTTGCGCCCGGCAGCCGTCCGCCACACCGAGCCGATCTCGTAGAGGTGAACGTCGGCCACGCCTTTGCGGCGGTTGTCCGCGACGGCTCTGACCAATCCGGGGAGCGTCGAGAAGCGCAACAGCGACTGGTCGGCACTCATCGGATTCAGCAGGCGGACCGGCGTCTCGTCGGGTCCGAACACCCACCCGGTGCGCTCCGCGTCCGTGGGGTCGGCGAACGACCAGGTGATGGCCTCGTTCAGGCCCGCTCCGCGCAGCGCGGCGCCGACCCTCTCGCGGCGCTTCTGGTCGTCGGTCAGCCCTCCCACGCGGCCGCGGCCCGCCGGGAGCGTGGAGGGGACGAGCCCCATGCCGTGCACCCGTACGACCTCCTCGATCAGGTCGACCTCGCGTCCCAGGTCGGGCCGGAACGTGGGCACGATCACGGTCAGGTCGTCGGCAGAGGCGTCGACCCGCAGGCCCAGGCGCTCGAGGATCCCCGTGACGGTCGCGCGGTCGAGGTCCGTGCCCAGCAGCGCGTTCAGGCGGGCGATGCGCAGCGGCACGACCGCCGGCACCGCGGGATGCGGGTACTCGTCGACCACGCTCGGAGCGACCGTGCCTCCGGCCACCTCCGCCAGCAGCGAGGCCGCCCGGTCGAGTGCGGCAACGCATCCGTTCGCGTCGACCCCGCGCTCGAAACGCATGGAGGCCTCCGAGATCAGAGCCAGGCGGCGGCCCGTGCGGCCGGTGGATGCCGGGTCGAAGCAGGCGGACTCCAACAGGACGTCGACGGTCGCGTCCGTGACCTCGGTCTCCAGTCCGCCCATCACACCGGCGAGCGCCACGGCGCCGCGGGGGTCGGCGATGACCAGCGTGTCGGCGGCCAGCG
>JANYKZ010000014.1 GCA_025361505.1 Coriobacteriia bacterium | reverse complement strand
GACCTGAACCATGCGCGTCTGCCATTCCGCCACGCCCGCGTGACGTGCAAAGGGGAGTCTAACAGGGGGGATTGTGACGGGCAACCATTGGTGAGACCCACAAATCGTTGGCCAAAACCCTAGATACCGTAGCGAATCCCTAGATGACGAGACGGCGCGAGTCGCCTCACACACCGTCAGGCGACTTATCCCCAAAGGTTGCGGTGGGCGGGAACTGGAAGGTAGTCGGCCCACGATGACCGTCGACGCCCCGACCGTGCCTGACACCTACTTCTACCGGGTGCGCGCGGAGAACGACCTCGGCTACTCCCCGTGGAGCCCCACGGTGGCGGCGATCGTGCCCGCACTCGTGGCCCCACGCCTCGGAACGCCGGCCGTGTCTCCGAGCCGTCCGAGGCACAACGTGACCTTCACCGTCGCGGGCACCATCGGATCGGCCGATCCGCGCGCGGGCGTCGTCACGCTCACCGTGCAGCGCAGGTCGGGAAGCTCGTGGGTCAGCGCCGGGACCTTCAGGGCGACGCTCGCCGCGCACGCGGTCAGGTACTCGCTCAGGATCAGGCTGTCGAGGGCAGGCAGCTATCGCATCAGGGCCTCGCACGCGGCCGACTCCGTGCACCTTGCCGGTGTCTCCTCGTGGAGGTCGTTCACGGTGAGGTAGGGCGCCGACGCGGCGCACAGCCGCACGGTCCCTCGTGACGGAACGCCCCGGAGGCTTCACAGCCCCCGGGGCGTTCCGTGTCCGCGGCCGCCCGCACCGCACCAAGGGCGGCTCGGGCCTTCCGCACGATCGTCGGATCAGGTCTCGGACCGGAACAGCCCCAGCGGCGTCCTCAAGGAGAAGTACACGGCGACTATCCCCCCGGTCCCGGCGCCGATGAACACGCCGGCGACCATGAGGAGTCGAGCCGGCGCTATCCCGCCGCTCCCGCCGCCGGCCTCGCCCATCAGCGCGGCGACCCCGACCGCGATGCCGAGCAGCGTGACCGCCCCCCACCGGACCCACCGCCGGGCGAGCGGACCGGACGATACGGCGCCGGACCACGCTCCGGCTGTGTCATACGGAAGCAGCGCGGTGGTCAGCGCGGACAGGGCCGCGCTGAAGAGGACGATCCCGGTGCCCAGACTGAACAGCTCGCCGACCAGGCTGCCGATAACGCCCTCCGGGTACAGCGCCAGGACGACGGCGCAGGTCAGGCAGATGGCCGACGATCGCCGGCCGGCGTTCCGAACGACGGGCACGTCCATCCCGCGCGCCGCGTGGCCGACCAGAAGCGCAAAGCCTCCGGCGAGGACGCCCATGCCGGCGACGAGCGCGACCAGCTCACCCGTGGCCGCGGCTCCCGTCCACACGGAAAGGTGGCGTGCGAGGGCGATGGCGTCGGAGGCGAGCGGCACCAGTACCGCCATCGCGATCGCCATATGCGTGCGCGCGATGAAGACCTCCTGCGTCGCCGAAGGTGATCCCGAGCGGTAGGGTCGGAAGACGCGGAACAACGACAGCACCGCGAGCAGCCCCGAGACGACCATCCCGAACGTGGAAATGGCGTCGTAGGGGTCGTTCGCGAACGGGATCAGCACCGAGAGCGCAGGGTCGTGCTTCGTGAACGTGAAGAAGCCGAAGAATGCCGCCGCGACGGCCAGGCCGATGAACGAGTCGAGCTTCAGGCTTCTCGCCATGGGTGCCCCGATCCGGCTCGGGTGAAGGAACTGGGGTTCGAAGATACGCTTCAAGCGCTTCACGCCCGCCGATCCGTTTCCGACCCGGCACGCCTCGTCGGCCGCGCACGACCTGCACCGAGACCGGAGCCCGACGAACGCTAGAATGGACGCGCATCGTCCGACGACTTTGGGTGCGGAGGCGCGTGGACGAGGGTCTCATCCTGGGTCGGTACCGGCCGCTCGCCGAACTCGGCGAGGGCGGCCACGGCACCGTCGACCTGGCCTTCGACACGAAGATGGCGCGCCGGGTCGCGATCAAGCGCATCCCGCTCACGCGCCGGGGCATCCAGATCCTGTCGCACACCACGGGCCTGCGCGAAGCGCGCACCGCGGCGCTGCTCAACCACCCGAACATCGTCACCGTCTACGAGTGGGACACGGACGACGACGAGGCCTTCCTCATCATGGAGCACGTCGACGGCGTCTCACTGTCGGCCTTGCTCGAGGTCTACGCACCCCTCGACGTCTCCGAGGCCGCCGCGGTCCTCGGGCCGATTGCCGACGCCGTGGGCTTCGCTCACGACAACGGGGTGCTCCACCTCGACCTCAAGCCCGAGAACGTGCTGATAACGCGCGACGGCCTCGTGAAGGTCGCCGACTTCGGCGTCGCGGCGCTCACCAACGCGGCCGGGCAGGCCCTCTCCGCGGGCGGCACGCTGGGCTACATGCCGCCCGAGCAGCTCAGGGGCGAAGAGGTCGACACGCGGACCGACGTGTGGGCGTTCGCCGCGCTCGCGTTCCAGGTGCTCACGGGAGCCGTACCGTTCGCGGCAGCCTCGATCGCGAGTGCGCTGGTCAAAGCCGAGCGCCCCGTTCCTCCGCTCCCCGGCGAGTTCGAGCCGTCACTGCCTCCGGCGATCGACGACGTCGTGACGCGTGCGCTGTCCCCCGCCGCCGAAGACCGGCAGCCGGACCTGCGTTCGCTGGCTGGTGAACTGCTCGTGGAACTCGGCGACCAGTCCGCGGGGCGCGACAGCCTCAGGCTCCTCGTCGGCGAGATGACGTCGGACGAGGAGCCGGAGGAAGAGACTTCGCTCCTGAGACTCGGGCTCTGGGACCGGCTCGCGATGCGTGCGGGGCTCGCCGAACGCGTAGTCTCGGCGGTGGCCGCGGGCTGGCTCGCCTGGGTGGGGATGGCGCCGCTCGGATTCCCGGTCTATGCCTCGATCGTGGCCTCGGCTATCACGGCGGTGGCCGGGTACTTCGCACCCTCCCTCGGCCTCGGCGCGGGGCTCGTGGTGCTCTCCGCCGGTGCGTTCCGGGTCGGCTGGCCCCTCGGCCTCGCCGTGGCGCTCGCGGGCGCCCTGTGGTGGGCGGCGGTCGGGCGCGCTCACGCCGGGGCCGGCGCGCTGCCCGCGTTCGCGCCGCTGGCGGGCGTGCTGCGCGCCTCTCCTGCCCTCCCGGCGCTGGCCGGTTTCTTCCTGGACGGCGTGTGGGTTGCGGGGGCCGCGTCCGCGGCGGCGGGACTCGTCATGGTCGTCACGTCGATCGTGAGCCGGGGCGCCGTGCTCGCCGACGTGGCCTGGCCCGCACTGGTCGACCCGCTGTCCGCGCGATGCCCGGCCGAGGGGCTCGCCCTCGCGGTCGCCCTGCGCGCCGCGGTCGTCGTGCTGGCCTGGGGTCTCGCGGGCATCCTGTCCGCGCTCGGAGCACGGCGCGGGACCCGCTTGGGGGCCCTCACCGGGGCGTTCGCGGGACTGTTCGTGTGCGCTGCGGCGCTCGGCCCGTGGATGACGGTCGGTTCACGGATGCCCTCCGCTGCGCTGCTACAGGTGGGAGTCGCCTCTATACTCGTGGTTGTCGTCGTCGCGCTCGGCCCGCCCGTCCAGGCGGGCGATACGGATGACTGGGACACGGAGGCGTAGTTGAGCATCCTTTCCGATTTCGAGGACCGTGTCGGGGGCGCCCTCGAGGGCGCGTTCGCGGGCATGTTCCGCTCACCCGTGCAGCCCGTCGAGATCGCCAAGGCGCTGGGCAGGGCCATGGACGACGGCCGCACCATCGGCGTCGGCCGCGTCTACGCGCCGCTCGCGTACACCGTCGCGCTCTCACCCGAGGACGCCGCCAAGTACGGATCGTTCACGACGACGCTCGCCGGCGAGTTGGCCACCTACCTCACCGGGCAGGCCCGCGAGCGCAACTACCAGCTCACCTCTCCTCCGAAGGTCTCGTTCGTCGTCCACGACGACCTGCGGCTGGGACGGTTCCGCGTGAGCGCGGAGCTGGGCGCCCCGGAGGCCGTCGGCCGAACCGCGGTCGCGCCTCGCGCCGATGTCGAGGACGTCGAGTCCTGGCCCGGGGAGCCGCGCAGCCCCGCCGACGACCTCGCCACCGTGACCGTCGGCGACCACGAGCACGACGTCCTTCTGCAGGGGGAGCGCGTCCTCGTGGGCCGCCTCGCCGGTTGTGCGATCTGCCTCAGCGACGCCAACGTCTCGCGCGAGCACGCCGTGTTCGTACCGGTGGGCGACGGTTGGGCGATCGAGGACCTCGAGTCCACCAACGGCACGCTGCTCAACGGCGAGCCGGTGGCGCGTGCGCTGCTGCACGACGGCGACGTGATCGAGATCGGTCTGAGCCGTCTGACCTTCCACGAAGCCGGGCGGTGAGCGATGGTCGACGTGGCACTGCTCGCCGGACGCGTCCTGCTGCTCGCCCTGCTCTATCTGTTCCTGTTCGCCTCGGTGCGCGCGGGGCTCGGGATCATCAGAGGGGGCAGGCAGACGCAGCCCGAGCCGCCCCTGGTGCTCGTCGTCGTCTCCGGCCCTCCGGAGCTGACCGGCGTCCGCATCCCGCTCGACGCGCGGGTGCGGATCGGGCGTTCTCCCGACCTTGAGTTGGTCATAGCCGACGACTTCGTCTCGACCGCGCACGCCCAGATCACGCCCGCACCGGGAGGCCCGGTGATAGAGGACCTCGGCTCCACGAACGGCACGATCGTGGGCGGCCGCAGCATCAAGCGCGCGGTGACGCTCGTCGCGGGCGACGAGGTCGACATCGGTCCGGTGAAGATGAAGGTGTCGCGCTCATGACCGCCGCCCGAATCCCCGGCGTCGGCGCCCTGACCGATCCCGGACTGACGCGCCCGCAGAACGAGGACGGCTTCATCGTCGAGCCGCCGCTCTACGCCGTCGCCGACGGCATGGGCGGCCACCGGGCCGGCGAGGTCGCGAGCCGTGTCGCGCTTGCCGAGCTGCTCGCCAACGCCCCGCGCACCGCCGACGGCAAGGCCCTGGCGCGCGCTGTGCGCGCGGCTAACCGCGCCGTGATCGAGTCCGCCGACAAGAGCCGCACCCGCTCCGGCATGGGAACGACCATGACGGCCGCGATGGTGGACGGGACGCACATCTCGATAGCCCACGTGGGTGACTCGCGCGCCTACCTCCTGCACGACGGGAGGATCACTCGAGTCACCGAGGACCACTCCATGGTCGCGGACCTCGTCCGCCAGGGCGTGCTGACCGAGGAGGACGCCCGCTTCCATCCTCAGCGCAGCGTCATCACGCGCGCGCTGGGGTCCGACCGCAACATGCTCGCCGACATCTACGAGGTCGAAGCGTGCGCGGGCGACCGGCTCCTGCTCACCACCGACGGGCTCACCGGCATGCTTCCCGACGACTACATCGCCGACCTGCTTCTCGCCGACGGCGATCCTCAGGACGCCGCGGCGAAGCTCGTCGAAGCGGCGAACCGCGCCGGTGGCTACGACAACATCACGGTGATCGTCGTCGACATCGGCGAGACCCCGGCGAGCGAGGCCGGTCCGGTCCGTGGCTCGAAGGCGGCCGGCAGGCGCGGAGCGGCGCCGCTGCTGTGGATCGTCGCGGCGCTCGTCCTCGTGCTCGCCACCGGATGGGGTACCTGGTCGTACGCCCGTTCGCGCGCCTACCTGATCGAGCAGAACGGGATTGTCGCCGTCTACCAGGGCATCCCCGGATCGTTCGCGGGCGTCAGTCTCCACTGGCTCGTGCAACCGACCGACGTGGCCGTCTCCCGTCTCGACCCCCAGGTCCAGGCTCGTTTGCGCGAGGGCATACCCTTCGGGAAGTTGACGGACGCCCTCTACCGCGTCGACGAGCTGCGCGCGTCCGCGCTGCCCTCCACGGCCACACCGTCTCCGGGGTTGACGTCCACCGCCACCCCGGCTCCGTAGGCGGCGGCGCGATGAGGTCCCGTCGCACGATCGAGCTCCTCCTGCTCCTCGCGGCCGTGCCGCCGGTGCTGCTCGTCTTCGCTCTCGCCGCCGGAGCGGCGCACGGGACGTTGGCGCCCTCCGACTTCTTCGCCCCCGCAGGACTGCTCCTGGCGTTCGGCGCCGCGCACCTCGCGGTCAGGCGCTTCGCTCCGGGGGCCGATCCGGTGCTGCTGCCGGTCACCGCGCTCCTGTCCGGCGTCGGCCTCGCGATGGTCACGCGCCTCGACCCTTCACTTGCGGCCCCGCAGACGACGTGGCTGTTCGTCGGGATCGGCGTGCTCGTCCTTGCGCTCGCGCTCGTGCCCTCTCTCGAGCGGCTCGGCCGCTACAAGTACACGCTCATGCTCGGCGCGATGGTCCTCCTGCTCGCGCCGGCGGTGATCGGGCGCGAGATCAACGGAGCGAAGTTGTGGATCCACGTCGGGTCGCTCAGCTTCCAGCCCGCGGAGCTCGCCAAGATCCTGCTCGTCGTCTTCCTAGCGGCCTATCTGGCCGAGTTCCGCGAGGTGCTCTCGGTCTCGACGCGGAAGTTCATGGGCCTGAACCTGCCGCGGGCGCGCCACCTCGGACCGCTCGTGCTGATGTGGGCGGTGTCGCTCATCGTCCTGGTCGCTGAGAAGGACCTCGGCTCGTCGCTGCTGTTCTTCGGGATCTTCTTGGTGATGGTCACCGTGGCGACCGGCCGATGGTCGTATTCGATCGTCGGGACGGTGTTGTTCGCGATGGGCGCGGTCGCCGCGTTCTACCTGTTCGCCCACGTTCGCGTGCGCGTCGACATCTGGCTGCACCCGTTCGCGGACGCCGCCGGCAAGGGCTACCAGCTCGTGCAGTCGCTCTTCTCGATCGCCGCCGGAGGGATAGCCGGCGTGGGGCTGGGACGCGGCCTTCCCACGCGCATACCCTTCGTCGCGACCGACTTCATCTTCTCCGCCATCGGCGAGGAGCTCGGACTGCTGGGTGGCGTCGCGGTCGTCGCCTGCTACCTCGTGCTGTGCTTCAGGGGTCTTGCGACCGCGGTGCGCGCCCGTTCGGACATGGCCTCCCTGACCGCCGTCGGGCTGGTCGCGGCGCTCGGGTTGCAGACCTTCGTCATCGTCGGAGGCGTGACGCGCCTCATCCCGCTCACAGGTATCACCCTCCCCTTCATCTCGTACGGCGGCTCGTCGATCGTCGCGAACTTCCTGCTGCTCGCGTTGCTCATGCGCGCGGGCGACGAGACCGCCGCGGACGGCGCGGAGGTCGTGGCGAGTGGCCCGTCGGGCGAGCTCGGCCGGCTCGCCCTGTCCCGCCGGCTCGTCGGCGTGGCCTGGCTCGTCACGGCGCTGACGGTCGCGCTCGTCGCCAATCTGACCTGGCTGCAGGTCGTCGACGCGCAAGCCCTGAACAACGACCCGCGCAACACCCGGAACCTGGCCGCCGAGACGCGGACGGAGCGGGGTGCCATCGTCACGGCCGACGGCACCGTACTCGCGCGTTCCGTGCGGGTATCGGGTGGCTTCTTCACGCGCGACTACCCCGCCGGGACGCTGGCGGCCCACGTCACCGGCTACTACTCGGTGCGCTACGGCCGCTCCGGCGTCGAGTCCGCGCTCAACGACGTCCTCGCCGGGCATCGCGGGTACGCCACCTTCCAGGACGTGTTGGACGAGGCGCTGGGGAAGCCCGTGCCGGGCAACGACGTGGTGCTCACGATCGACAGCCGGATCCAAAGGGCCGCCGAGAAGGCGCTGGCCGGTCACCGCGGGGCGGTCGTGGCCATCGACCCGACGACGGGCGCGGTACTGGCCATCGCGTCCTCCCCGTCGTTCTCGCCGCAGGACGTCGACAAGGACTGGGCGGCGCTGTCCACGGACCCCGCCGCGCCGCTCGTCGACCGCGCGATCTCGAGCGTCTACCCGCCGGGTTCGACCTTCAAGGTCGTCACCCTGACGAAGGTGCTGTCCAGCGGCATCGCCGGCCCCTCCACGGTCCTGCCCGCCCCGAGCGTGCTGAACATCGGCGGCGGCAAGGTCACGAACTTCGAAGGCGCGGGCTACGGATCGGCCACGCTGCAGAAGGCGACGCAATCTTCGATCAACACCGTGTACGCCTATCTGGGCGCCCAGCTGGGTGCGGCCCGCCTCGTGGAGCAGGCGCGCGCCTTCGGATTCGATTCCGGCATCCCGCTCGAGCTGAACGTCGCCCCGTCACTGATGGCGGACCCGGGGGCGATGACCACGTGGGAGACCGCGTGGGCGGCCGTCGGTCAGCCGGTCGGCGCGCACGTGGTCAAGGGGCCCGTGGCGACCGCGATGCAGATGGCGCTGGTGGCGTCGGGCATCGCGAACAACGGTGTCGTCATGCGGCCGTTCCTGGTCGGTCACACCGCTGACTCGGCCGGGATCGCCATCACCACGACCGCTCCGCGCGTCCTCACGACGGCGACCGACCCCGCGACCGCGGCGACCGTCCGCGGTCTGATGGCGGGCGTGGTCAAGGCCGGGTCGGGGACGAGGGCACAGATCCCCGGGTTCACGATCGCGGGCAAGACGGGGACCGCCGAGGTCGGCAAGGGGATCGTCCCGGATGCATGGTTCATCGCGTTCGGTCCCGCCGCGCCCGGACAGACCCCGCACATCGCGCTCGCGATCATCCTCGAGAACGCGGGAGTGGGCGGCCGAGTCGCGGCGCCCGCGGCACGCCTGGTGCTCGAGGCAGCGCTGAAGCCGTAGTACTGCACGGGTCGTGGAGGGGTTCGCCAGCACAGCGGTGCGGTAGAATCAACGGGATAGGCCAAGGCCGAACGTGGCCGACAATCGAGCGGGAGCGCCCACGTGGAAGACATGGTCTTCGGTCGCCGGTACCGTGTCACCGAGCGCATCGGCTCGGGCGGGATGGCCGACGTCTACAAGGCGGTCGATGAGACGCTCGGCCGCACGGTAGCGGTCAAGGTGCTCCACGAGCGTTTCTCGACCGACCCGGAGTTCGTGCAGCGGTTCCGCCACGAGGCGTCCGCCGCCGCCAACCTGTCGCATCCCGGCATCGTCAACATCTACGACTACGGTGTCGAGAACGGCACCTACTACATCGTCATGGAGCTCGTGCGCGGCACGGACCTGAAGCAGGTCGTGAAGGAGCGCGGCGCGCTCGATCCGCTGAAGGTCGCCGACTACGGCGCGCAGGCCTGTGCGGCCCTGACCGTCGCCCACGGCTACGGGATCATCCATCGCGACATCAAGCCCCAGAACATCGTCCTCACCCCGGACGGCGTCGTGAAGGTCATGGACTTCGGCATCGCCCGCGCGATCGACTCCGACGCGACGCAGACCGGCTCGGTCCTCGGGACGGCGCAGTACGTCTCGCCGGAGCAGGCGCAGGGCCGCAAGCTCGGGCCCGAGAGCGACCTCTACTCCCTCGGCGTCGTGCTCTACGAACTGTCGACGGGGCAGCTCCCCTTCGACGGGGACACCCCCGTCTCGGTCGCCCTCAAGCACGTCAACGACGAACCCGTTCCGCCTCGCACGCTCAACCCGGCGATCCCGCCGGCGCTCGAGGCCGTCATCCTCAAGGCCATGCAGAAGGACCCGACGCGGCGCTATCGCTCGGCTGAGGACATGCGCGACGACCTGCAGCGTGTGGTCGCTGGGCGGTCGGTCCACGCGCAGCCGCGTGTCGACGACACGACCGTCATGCCGATCGTCGGCGAGCGCACGTCGGCGGCCCCCGAGATCACGCGGCCGAAGACGCCGAATCGCGACGCGAACCCTTGGATATGGGTCGCCATCGCCGTGCTGGTCGTCCTGCTCGGGCTGGGCCTCGCCTATGGGACCGGACTGCTCGGCGGCAGCGGCCTCCGCGTGCCGGACACCACCGGCATGAGCGCCGTCGACGCCAAGAAGGCCTTGGTCGACATAGGCCTAACCGTGGGAGCCGAGGAGACGACCTTCAACGCGACGGTGCCCAAGGACGCGGTCATCTCGAGCACTCCCGCCGCCGGAACGACGGTCGACAAGGGCAGTTCCGTCGACCTCCTGGTCAGCTCCGGACCCGAGCTCGTCGCCGTGCCCGACGTGGTGGGCTCCGGTGAGACCACGGCGGTCGTCGAACTCCAGAAGGCCGGCTTCGCCGTCGATCCGATCATCACGCGGGAGTTCAACGCCAAGTACCCGCCGGGCATCGTCTTCAAGACCGACCCGCCCGTCGGCACGAACGTCGCCAAGGGCGGCAAGATCTCCCTCTGGGTCTCCCAGGGCGCCGAGATGGTCACAGTACCTGCGGTGACGAACCTGCTGCAGGCCGACGCGACCAAACAGCTCAAGGACGCGGGATTCAGCGTGAAGGTCACCACGAAGGCGAGCGACACGATCGCCAAGGGCACGGTCATCGACCAGAAGCCGGTGGGCGGCGCGCAGGCGCCCAAGGGAAGCGCCGTCACGATCACCGTCTCCAGCGGGATCGAGCAGGTCGTGGTTCCCAACGTCCTCGGTCTGACCCAAGCGGAGGCGGTCGCGAAGATCGAGGCGCTGGGTCTCGTGGCCGACCCCCAGCCCCGCAACGGCACGCCTCCGCCTTCCATAGGCACCGTGCTGGACCAGAGCCCCCCGCCGACCACCAAGGTCAACAAGGGCACCACCGTCGTGATCGGTGTCGGCGCTCCCTAGGCGGTTCGAACGGCCGGACCTACATCTCCGCAAGCAGCCGCGTGACGTCGTCGTCGGTCAGTTGCGGGAATCGCCGGTAGGACTCGCCGACCGCCGCGAACCCCGCCGGCCGCGAGAGCGCGACCACCTCGTCCGCCTCGCGGGCGAGCCGGACAGCGGTGTCAGGAGCCATGACCGGAGCGGCGATCACCCTGCGCGCCGCTCCGCGGCCCGCGAGCCAGTGCAGCGCCGCGACCGCGGTCAACCCCGTCGCGATGCCGTCGTCGACCACGATCGCGATGCGGTCGGCCACCTCGAGGGGACCGCGGCCCGAGCGGTAGGCCCGCGCGCGACGGACGGCCTCAGCGTGCTCGGGAACCGCCGCGCGTTCCAGCCATTCGCGGGACACGCGGGCGTCAGGGTTGTCGTACACCGCGCCGTCGAGATCGACGGCGCCCGCGGCGAACTCGGGCGCACCCGGCGCGCCGACTTTGCGCACCACGACGATGTCGAGCGGCGCTCCCAGACGGTCGGCCACCTCGCGGGCGACCTCGACGCCTCCGCGCGGGATGCCCAGCACGACCACATCATCGCGCCCGGCATATCCGCGGCGCTCCAGCTCGGCCGCGAGATCGCGCCCCGCCTCAGCTCGGTCGTGCCACATCACGCCACCCCCTACAGTGCGGTCAGCTCCCGTGCGACGCGAGCGAGCGCGTCCCGCTCGAGCCGGTAGTAGACCCACAGCCCCCGCTTCGTCGCGCTGACCAGGCCCGCCTTGACCAGCGCCGCCATGTGGTGCGAGATCGTCGAGGGAGCCAGTCCCAGCGCGTCCGAGAGCGTGCACGCGCAGACCTCCTCCGGACAGCACTCCCCGTCCGGGGACGTGCTCGCGGCTACGATGCGCAGCAGCGCCCGCCGCGGTTCGGAGGCCAGCGCCTTGAAGGCGGCGTCGAGCGTCGCGTCTTCGGGCGCCACGCGCACGCCTCGGGCCGCGGCCTCCGCGCATCCGCACGGCTCGACGCGAGCGGAGGGTTCGCTATCCGTCACGACTGCTCCTTCAGGGGCACGCCCACGCTGTACGCGTCGGCGACAGTGGAGCCGAGGCGCCGGTACCCCTGCGGCGTCGGGAAGAGCAGCCGGTCGGCCGATAGTCGTTTCTTCATCGTTACATCCCTGCGTGATCATTGTCTCTCGGGCGCGACTCACAGTATAGTTCGACCAACGTCGAACTAGTCAAGGAAGGTCCCCGTGCGTCGCATAGCGCTCTTCTCCGACATACACGGCAACCTGTCCGCGCTCGACGCGGTGCTGGCGGACGTCGCGGCGCTCGGACTTGAGGAGCGCTACTGCCTGGGCGACCTCGTCGGCTACGGACCGGATCCCGCCGGAGTGGTGGACCGCATGCGGGTCCTCGGCGTCCCCGCGGTGCTGGGCAACTACGACGACGGGATCGGGGCGCGTGCCGGTGAGTGCGGCTGCTACTACGCCACCCCCCTGGCCCGCGCGGACGGCGCGGCGTCCTACGCCTTCACGGAGAGCGTGGTCGACGACGAGAGGGCTGCGTGGCTCACCGCGCTGCCCCGAGAACGGCGCATGACTGAGGATGGCGTCCGGATCCTGCTGACGCACGGCTCCCCCCGCCGGATCAACGAGTACCTGCTGCCCGACCGGACCGACGCTCAGCTCGCCCGACTCGCCGACCAGGCGGAGGCCGACGTCGTGTGCGTGGGCCACATCCACCTCCCGTACCATCGCGCCCTGACCGCCGACGACGGCCGGCGCGTCCACTACGTGAGCTCCGGTTCGGTCGGCAAGCCGAAGGACGGCGATCCGCGCGCGTGCTGGGTCGAGCTCCTTTTCGGAACGCCCATGGAAGTAGGGGCGGCCGCGCCGGAAGACGAAGCAGCGGGACTCGCCGGCGCGACCGGCCTTGCCATCGGCGTTCGAGTGCATCGCGTGGAGTACGACGTCCATGAGGTCGCCCGCGCGATGCGTCGCGCCGGACTTCCCGAGACGCTCATCGACGCGCTGCACCGTGCCTGAACGAACCGTCACTCCAACGAAAGGGGCGCCCGCCGTGGCCGCCGAATCCGTCACCAGGCGTCTCAGCTTCCTCGACCGCTACCTCACCCTGTGGATCTTCCTCGCGATGGCGGTGGGCGTCGGCGCGGGCTGGGCCTTCCCCGGCGTCTCGACGTTCATCGATTCGCTGTCGTTCAAGGGGTCGACGACCAACCTCCCGATAGCGCTCGGTCTGATCGTGATGATGTTCCCTCCGCTGGCGAAGGTCCGCTACGAGGAGCTCGGCGACGTCTTCCGCGACAGGAAGGTCTTCGGGCTGGCCGTCCTGCTCAACTGGGTGGTCGCCCCCGCTGTCATGTTCGTACTGGCCGTCGTGTTCATGCGCAACTACCCCGAATACTTCGCGGGCCTCATCCTCATCGGGATCGCGCCCTGCATCGCGATGGTGATCGTCTGGAACGACCTCGCGAAGGGCGACACGGAGTACGCGGCGGGCCTGGTCGCCTTCAACGCGTTGATGCAGGTGTTCTTCTACAGCGTGTACGCCTGGTTCCTGCTCACCGTGTTGCCGCCCATGATCGGCATCAAGGCGACCGTCGTGCCGGTGACGATCGCGCAGATCGCGACCAGCGTGTTCATCTACCTCGGGATCCCCTTCATCGCCGGCTTCACCTTCCGGACGCTGATGGTCCGGGCGAAGGGCCTGGAGTGGTACACCCGCGAGGTCGTCCCGCGCATCTCGCCGGTGACCCTCGTGGCGCTGCTCTTCACGATCGTCGTGATGTTCTCGCTCAAAGGACAGATGATCGTGCGGATCCCGCTGGACGTCGCGCGCATCGCGGTGCCGCTGCTCGCCTACTTCGCGATCATGTTCCTGTTCGCGTTCTGGCTGCTGCGCCGCACCACCGGCGACTACAAGAAGACCGTCACGATCGCGCTGACCGCCTCGAGCAACAACTTCGAGCTTGCCATCGCCGTGGCGGTGGCGGTCTTCGGGCTCAAGAGCGGCGCGGCGCTCGCCGCGGTCATCGGACCGCTGATCGAGGTGCCGGTGCTGATCGGCCTCGTGCGCCTCTCGCTGTTCATGCGCGACCGGTACTTCCCCGGGGAGACGGCGGAACTGACCGCGGTGTGCGCGGTCGAAGATGCGCAAGGCGCCTGCGATCAGGAGTGACTACGCCCCCGGCGCGCCCAGGACTTCGGTCAGGGCGCGCGGGTCGAAGTTCACGATGCAGGTGTCGCCGATCTCGAAGGTCGGCGTGACGACCTTGCCGGCCAGCTCGACACATCGAGCACGAGCGACCTGGTCCTCGTCGATGTCGATGAACTCGTACGCGTAGCCCTTCTCGTCCAGCCAGCGCAGGGCGCGGTTGCAGTCGCCGCACCAGGAACGGCAGTAGACGAGGATCGGCGGTCGATCGCTCATGGGGATCCCCCCGGGGTCGGCTCGGCGCAGGAGCGCCATGTTCGGGCATATGCCACTCGAGTGGAATGTACCCCCCACGGGCGCAGGAGGCACGCCATGTGTTCGAACACCGCGCCGACCCGGAGCGCCTTCCTGGACAACCTCCGCAAGCCGATGCCTCTCGACCGCAAACTCAGACTGTTGGCCGCCAACGTGTGGACCAAGATCTCCCTGCGGCAGACCTGTTGCGGCCACCCGGGTGAGCCCGGTTGTTGACAGTGACCGGCGCCCCGGACGGGGCGGATGCGATGCGGCGCTCTGGAGTGACATCTGCGCCGCGGCACGCGCGGCGATGTGGCGCTGCGGCATCCGGAGCTTCTGATCGATGAGACGCACGCCCGGTTCGGGAAGATCCCCCGGAGCTCATGCTCGTCGATCCATGCGACACGCTCCTCGCCCGGAGACGATCGGCGCGCGAGGTCGACGCGCCGGTGCTACGCTTCTGAGCGGACCATCGACGAGGGGGGCGGCCGTGGGCGATTCAGCGGTGTCGATCGAGCAGTTCGGACTCGGGGACGCCCGGATCAAGGAGTTCGCTCGCCTGCCCTGGCGGCTGTACCGGGGCGATCCCCACTGGACGCCGCCGCTGATGATGGACCTGCTCGGCAACCGCCTGCTGGGGGCGAAAGGCCTGCTGACGGCGGAGCACCCCTACCACGCGAGCGCCGAGGTCACCCACTTCCTGGCAAGGCGTGACGGCCGCGCGGTCGGACGCGTCGCGGCCTCCGTGAACCGCCGCTTCAACGACCACTACGGCTCGAGGATCGGGTTCTTCGGCTTCTTCGAGACCGAAGACGACGCCGAAGTCGCGACGGCGTTGCTCGATGCGGCGCGTGCGTGGCTCACGGAGCGTGGCATGACCGCGATGCGCGGTCCGGGCGAGTACTCCAACGCCACCCACGAGCGTCAGGGCGTCCTCGTCGAGGGCTTCGAGTTCGACCCGACCGTGGAGCTCACGCACAACGCGCCCTACTACGGCGCGCTCCTCGAGGGGTATGGCCTCGCGAAGGTGAAGGACTACGTCGCGTACCTCATCGACTTCGACGACGTGCCCCGCGAACGCATCGAGCGCCTGGCTGCGGGGGTCCGCAAACGCGAGCACATCGAGACGCGCTGCGCCGACATGAAGCACTTCGACGACGAGGTGAAGCTCATCGTTCGCCTGTACAACGAGGCGTGGGCGGCGAACTGGGGCTTCCTCCCCCAGACCGAGGAGGAGGCCGAGACGCTCGCCGAGAGCCTGAAGCCCATCGTCGACCCGGGGCTCGTCCGCTTCGCTTACGTCGACGGCGAACCGGTCGCGGTGTTCGGCGCGATCCCCGACCCGAACTGGGCGCTGCGCCCGCGGTGGAAGTGGTACGGCGACTCGGACGTGGTGCGGCTCGCGCGGCTGGTCCGGATGCGCCGGCACATCCCGCGCGTGCGGCTCATGTTCTTCGGCATCCGCCCGCAGTGGCGCCGCCTCGGCGTCGATGCGGTACTGTTCCAGGAGCTCTACGAGTACGGCGCGAAGCATGGCTATCGCCAGGGCGAACCGTCGCTGCTGCTCGAGGACAACGAGATGGTGATCCGGCCGTCGGTCGCGATGGGCGGGCACGAGTACAAGCGCTGGCGCATCTACGAGATGCCGCTGGCCTGACCGCCGACAGGGAGCCCGTGTGCTCAACGCGATAGTGTTCGTGTGCGGCGGCGCGCTGATGGCGCTGGAGATGGTCGCCGCGCGCGTGCTGGCGCCTGCCCTCGGGAACTCGATCTTCGTGTGGGGCAGCGTCATCTCCTCCGTCATGGTGGCGCTGAGCCTCGGCTACTGGCTGGGCGGCCACCTCGCCGACCGGTTCGGCGCCTCGAAGACTCTGGCGCCGGTGATCGCCGCCGGGGGGCTGCTCACCTGTCTTGCTCCTGTCGTCGCGAGCTTCGCGCTGCCGTGGGCGGCGAACCTCGGGCCGCGAGCCGGCTCCCTCGCCGCGTCGGCGCTGATCTTCTTCGCCCCTTCTCTGTTCATGGCGATGGTGACCCCGCTGGGCCTGCGCCTCGCGTCCTCGAAGGGGATGGCGCACATCGGGCGGACCTCCGGGAGGCTGTCCTCCATCTCGACCGCGGGAAGCATCGTCGGGACGCTCGCCACGTCGTTCTGGCTCATCCCGCTGCTCTCGCTCGAACCTCTGGTCGTGGCGATCGGCTTCACGCTGTTCGGCGTGGCGTTCGCGGCGCTGCTGCTCCCCTTGCTGTATGCGCCACACGAGCAGCCCGAGGACGCCTCGGCCGGTCGGCTGCGGACGGCGGCGCACATCGACCGGTTCTCGACGGCCGTGGCGCTCGCGCTGATCGTCGCGGGGCTGTCGACCGGAGCATGGGTCCTGTGGAAGGTCGCCCCTGCGCCGGCGGTCAACTCGTTCGGCGAGACGGTGCTGTTCCGCCAGGACACGCAGTACCACCGCATCACCGTCACGCAGAAAGGGACCATCCGCGCCCTGCGGTTCGATGCGACACGTCAGTCCGCGATCGACCTGTCCGACGGCCTGACCAGCGGCGTGCGCTATCCCGACTACATGCAGCTGTCGCTTGCGCTGAAGCCCGACGCGAAGCGGGTGCTGGTACTCGGACTCGGCGGGGGCGCCATCACGAAGCGGTTCTGGCACGACTACCCGCAGGTGAGCGTCGACAGCGTCGAGATCGACCCGGCGGTCGTCGAGGTCGCGAAGAAGTACTTCGGGCTTCCCGTGGACACGCGCTCACGCGTCTACGCCCAGGACGCCCGCCGCTTCGTCCAGACCGCCACCGGCACGTGGGACATCGTCGTCATGGACGCCTACTACGCCGACGCGCTGCCCTTCCACCTCACCACGCAGGAGTTCTTCCGCGAGACGAAGGCACGCATGGCGCCTGACGGCGTCGTCGCCTACAACGTGATCAGCGCGCTCGAGGGCGACCAGAGCAAGCTCTTCCGCAGCATGTACAAGACGGCGGGCTCCGTGTGGCGGCACCTGTGGGTGTTCCGCGTCAACGTCGGTCAGGACGACGACCCGACGCTACGCCGGAACGTCATCGTGCTCGCCACCGACTCCGACGTGCCCGGGACCGAGCTGCTCGCCCGCATCCGTTGGCGAGTCGGCGGGCGCGTGCAGGTGGCGGGATTCGCCGACATGGCGAACGACCTCTACACCACGGCGGTCGACACGGCCGACGTGCCGATCATGACGGACGCCTACGCGCCGACCGACTCGCTGATCTCGGTCGACTGACGACCGGTGGCACGTCGGGATGGTTCCGGGTGTGCCGCTACCTGACCGTCAGATGCGCGTAGGCGGACATCGATGCCAGAGAGTACGCGTCGCCCAGGAACCGGGTCCGAACGTGGTAGACGCCGCGCAGTGTGACCTTGTAGCGGTAGGAGGCCCACACGCCGGCAACGTTCGTCGTGCGGGTCACCAGCCGGACCCAGGTGCGGGAACCCGGCTTCAGGATCTCGATGCGCACGGCAGCACCGGCCCGGATGGGCTTCAGCGCGCCGGTGATGGTGACGTAGTGATACCTGGTGAGGCCGCCGGTACTCAGGCGCACGGTGCTCACGCTCGCGACCGGAGCTCGGAACGACCAGTCCAGCGTCACGGCACCCGAAGCGCCACCGTATCCGTCGATCGCGATACGGTAGGGGGTCCCGGCTACCACGCTCAGTGTGACCCTGCTGGCGGCGTTGTCAGGAGCGATGTCGTCGCTCGACGCCTTCTCCGCCAGGGCGTCCACCGACGCGCCGGTGTAGACCCCGAGCACGGTGTCGAAGCCGCTCCCGGAGGTGTCGAGCGACAGCGAGCCGTTCGCCGGAGCGACCCACACGTACCAGATGCTGGCCCCGCCGGCGTCGCCCGCGTGGGCAGGCTCGCCGGTCTCCTTCGTCGCGGCGACACTGGTGCCCGAGATGGTCCCGCTCGAGGTCGGGAGCGGCTGCGCCGCGCTGAAAGCGTCGTTCGCCGGGGCGGCCGGCGGGGCCGCCGTCACCACGAGGATCGCCGTCTGCGGCGCCGACCAGGTGCCGTTCGCACACCGCGCCCTGAAGCCGATCGTGTGCGCTCCCGGGGACAAGGCCGTCGTGGAGAACGACGCACTCGCCGAGATCGTCCCGTCGATGCTCGACGTCCACTCGTACCCGTTGATGGCGTGCCCGAGCGAGTCCACCGCGCTGCCCGCGAAGGTGGCCCGAGCGCCCTGCGTGACGGGACCGGGCGGAACGGAGTCGATCGTCGCGGTCACGGCGTCGGGCGCGACGGGCGCGGCGGCGAAGGCCCAGTCGAGGTTCACGGGGCCCGATGCGCCGGCCGATCCGTCGACCGCGATGCGGTACGTCGTGCCCGAGGTGACGCGGAAGGCGACCCTGCTCTGGAGGCCGGAGCCGGAGTCGTCGTTGGACGCGACCGGCGTGAGCCCGGAGACCGTGATGCCGGTGTAGGCGGCCAGCACCGTGTTGTAGCCGCTGCCGAAGGTGTCGACGGTCAGGGTCCCCGCAGCCGACGCGGTCCAGCGGTACCAGACGCTGGCCCCGCCCGCATCGCCGGCGTGGTTCGGCTCCCCGCTCTCCTTGGTCGCGTTGACGCTCGTGCCCGCCAGCGATCCGCTCGAACCGGCTATCGCCTGCCCGGACGCGAAGGTGTCGTTCGCGGGCGCCGCCGCGGCGGCCGGGACGAACGTGACCATGTCCCGGCTGTCGTAGGTCGTGTTCGGCCCCGAGAACTGCACGTAGACGTCCGACGGCGCAGCCGGCCAATTGTCATGGACGATCATGTACTCGGATGCGACGACGCCGGGCGTGTGGTCGTATCCGATACCCGTGATCGCGTGGTCGCCGTAGGGGAAGGCGGCGGGAGCGGTGACGTTCAGGTTCTGGAACATGAGGACGACGGGCCGGTTCGCGTCGATCTCACCGGTGTAGGCCGCCCAGGTGAAGTTGCCCACGTCGACGGAGGTGAACGAGTAGCCCCCGATGCCTTGTGCGTAGCCCTTCAGGCCCGGCGCCATCGCGCTCCCGTAGGTCGAGCCGCTGCCACTGTCGTCGGAGGTGCGGAAGTAGACGTGGAGATCGTTGACGACCTTCTCCCAGCTGGCTCCACCCTGGGTCGGGTTCTTGCCGGTGAAGAGGTTCGGGTAGCCGTTGCCCGCCCAGTACTTGACCACGTCGCCCGCGGCGGTGGGGGCACAGCCGCTGTAGTAGCTGCCGGCGTTCAGATACGGGGACGCGGCGTAGGTGCCGGAGGCCGCCGGGATCGTGCCCGAGTTGTACTCGGACGAGGTGTAGTTGTAGGTGAACTGGTCGTAGTCGGGCATGTTCGCGATCATCTTGTAGTTCGTCCCGAGCGAGGAGACCGCTACCGAGCCCACTGCGGCGGCGCTGACCGAGCCGACCGCCGGGGGACCCCGGATCGCGTCGGCCGACGTCGCCTGCATGAGCGCGCCGACGGGGACCGTCTCGGTCGTGCCGGATGCCGCCACCGTCTCAACCGCGTAGGACAGCGGCCCCACATAGACCTGGCGCTTCACTCGGGGAGCGCTCTTCGCCGCGCCGACTCGCGCCTGTGCCACGGCCTCCGACGCGAACACGGGCGCCGGGTTCCGCGAGAACTCGAGCACGGGGTTCGCCGACGGCAAGGCGTCGATCGTGACGTAGCCGGCATAGCCGCCGCTCGTGGAGAAGGTCACGACGTAGACGGCCGCGCTTCCGTCAGGCGCTTGCACCGGGATGCACTGCGAGATCGCCGCCGCGCGCCAGTCGGAGAGTGCGCCGTCGGCGGGGAGCGTCTGCAGGAAGCGCAGGGCGTCGCCCCGCGCCGCATCCGGCGACTTCTCGAAGATCCGAAAGCCCTTCGTGGCCGCGCGTGGTGCTGCGGTCGCCGCGAGCGACGTCGCGGGCGCGGCCAGAAGGCCGGCGGCGACCACCGCGACGGCGAAGATCGCGAGCATCGAGCGGCGAACCACGAGGGACGAGCGTGACATCGGGTCTCCATCGACCGGGTCGACCGGGTCATCAGCCGAACGCGACGTGCGACGCCGTCTCGGGAGACCCGGGACCCGCATCAGAGCGAACCGCGTGCCCGCATGACGCGAGGCGGGCAGGCGGCTCATCGAGCCGGCACTAGAGGATGTATCGGCTCGCACGGGGCGAGGCGATAGAGCGAGCTTCTCGGCGGTGCGCTCGGAGGCGTACCGACCCGAGCGTCCACGCTTCGCTCAGACGACCGGGGCGGGATCCTGCTGCCCGGAGGCTCCCGAAGCGACGCTGACCCGGTCTCGGCCCGCCGACTTCGAGGCATAGACAGCCCGGTCGGCCGCTCCCACGAGCTCGTCGATGGTCGTGCCGTGGGCCGGGAACGTCGCTACTCCCAACGACACCGTCACCTTCGAACGCCGCTCTCCTGACGCCGCCATGACCTGGGACAGCCGCGTTCGCCAGCCCTCGGCGCGGGCCAGGGCCACGGCGGCGGTGGTGTCCGGAAGGACCACCACGAACTCGTCCCCACCGTAGCGGCACGCGATGTCGCCCCTCCTGGTCCCGACCAGCAGCTCGACCGCGACCGCGCGGAGCATCGCGTCGCCCGCGGAGTGCCCGTAGGAGTCGTTGACGTCCTTGAAGTGGTCGACGTCGAACATGATCACGCTGACGGGACGCCCGTCCCGGGACGCGCGTCCGAGCTCCCGGTCGAGCTCCTCGGCCAGATACCGGCGATTGTGCAGGCCGGTCAGCGGATCGCGTGTCGCCTGCTCCTGAAGCTCCTCGTGCAACTTCTCGATCTCCTCCATCCGCGCCTGAAGGTCGGCGTAGGCGCCTTGGAGCGCCTGCTCCGCCTCCACCTGGCCGGTGATGTCGCGGAGGATGAACAGATCGCGCGCCTGCCCGTCGCTCGCGCCCTCGAGCCGGGAGCGCTCGACTCGAAGAAGCGTGCCGGCCGGCGAGGCGAGCGTCGAAGCCCGCTGCTCGTAGACCGCGGTCACGGCGTCCCTGCCGCGCTGCGACCAGTCCGAGAAGACCTCGCCGGCGACGGTCCCGAGCGTGGGCATGCGCTCGAGGTCCAGGAGGCGGACGGCCGCCGGGTTGATCTCGAGTATGCGAGCGGCGCTGTCGAGAACAAGGAGCCCGTCGGCCATCTTCTCGATGATCACCTCACGCGGGACCAGCACGAGGTCGAGCAGCCGGAGACGCCACAATGCCCACGAGAGGATGGCACAGGTGACGGTGAACGTGAGTGCCGGGTCGAATCCGACCAACCATCCCGGCGAGAAGACGTAGACCACCCCGGCGAGCCAAGGGAACACCGACGCCAGAGCGATGGCCGCGCCCTGCACCCGGTAGATGCCGTGGGAGGTCACGGCGGTGTTCACGAGCAGAAGCATGGCCACCAGCGCGACTGCCAGCGAGTAGATCGTCACCACCCAGAAGACGGGACCGTGCTGGTAGACGACGAGGTTCGGCCGATCGGCGAGCAGAGTGAATCCCGCCCAGACGAGGTGGTGGAACCGGTTCGTGAACGCGGCGACGATGCTGATGACGGGCACCGCGAACAGGACGGCGGTGCGCCACCCCATTGACTCCCGCGCGCGTCCCGAGTACTTGAGTGCGAACAGGAGGAGGAGCACCGGGGCCACTGAGCCAAGGTAGGCGAACTGAGCGGCTGTCACGTGTACCGCCAGCGTGACCGAGGAGTAGTCGACGGCGTCGGCCAGCGACCACACCGCAGTCGCAAGGGTCATCAGGAAGAGCCACGTGCCCCCGGGGGCGCGACGGATCCGGAAGGACAGGAACGCGGAGAGCGAGCAGATTACGAATGCCAGTGAGTAAAGCACTGTGTAGCCCGAGAACTGGAAGACCACGCGCCGTCACATCCTGCTCCGTCGAAGGACCTCATCTTGTGAACCCGATCGTGCCGCACCGCGGACTCAAGCGACGGAGGCGGCAACGCACGGAGCGAAGCATAGGGCCTTCGTCGGTCCCGGCGCCAGTCCCTCCGCCATACGGCGCGTGACACCCCGATCATCGCAGGGTCATGCCCGTCTGCGAACCGGGCGCGGCTCAGAGGCTCGACAGCGCTTTGAGATGCGCGATGAGGTCCGTCAGCTCACGATCGCTGAGAGCCCACCGCGGCATCAGCACGCTCAGCATGCGGCCCCGGGAGTCGACGCCCGTGCGGACCGCCGCTCCGATCCCGGCCTCGGTGTAGCCGGCCGCCACGAGATCGTCGTAGGTTATGGGGGGCGCGTAGGCGTTCCCGAAGTCGACCGGGACCGGCCCGCCGCGGCCCCAGGTGCCATGGCATCGGGCGCAGCCGTACATCGTGAGCGACTCCGTCGGGACGCCTTGCACCGTGCGGGGGATCTCGGTCAGATCGGAACGGGCGCCCGATCGGAAGATGCGGGCCCCGGGGCTGTCGGGGTCGCTCGGGCCACCCGCGACGGCGACGCGCGGCGAACCGTAGGCGATGCGGCTCACGACGTCCGCGCTGACGATGCCGACGGGAACGCCGGCCAACACCACCAGAACTGCAAGAACCACGCCCGTGTGTCTCACGCCGCACCTGCCCTTGCCTGCACAGCGGATCGTGCCCTGCGAGTGAGCAAGAACCGCGCCGCGCCTGACGGAACGCAATGGGCAGGGCGTCTTCCGTGCCTTCACCGCCCGTTGCCCGCGTCGTATACTCCCTACGCGCTACATGCCCTCGTAGCTCAGGGGATAGAGCAATGGTTTCCTAAACCATGTGCCGCAGGTTCGATTCCTGCCGGGGGCAC
>JANYKZ010000001.1 GCA_025361505.1 Coriobacteriia bacterium | reverse complement strand
GCGAGTACCTCGCGACCGGGCGGCCGGTGGTCGTGACGGCGACGGGGGACATCCCGCTCTACCTCCGCGACGGGATCGAGGCGTTCGTGATCGCGGCGAGCGACTCCGAGGTGCTGGCGCAGGCTCTCGAACGCGCCCTGTACGATCCGGCCTCGCGCGAGGTCGGGCTGGCGGGGCAGCGACTCGCCCGCACGGAGTTCGACCCCGTCGTCCACATGCGCCGGCTGCTCGATGCGATCCGCACCGGACCAGGAGGTCCATCCTCATGACAGAGCCCCTTCGGCTCACGCTCCCGTCGACCGACGGCGCCGCCGGCGAGACCTACCTGTGGTCCGACGGTGAGCTACCGCCGGGAGCGGGGCCCCGGCTGCTCATGACCGGCGACTTCTGCCCCGGGACCGATCTGCCCGACGACGCCGCCTGGCTCCGTCCCGGCCCGGGCGCGGAGGAGCCGTTGCTGCTCTCGCTGACCCGCTCCGCGGACTTCACCGTCACGAACCTCGAGTGCCCGTTGGGCCGGGGCGAGGCGCCACGCAAGTCGGGACCGCGACTGTGCGCCGCCCCGGACTGGGCGCGCGTGCTGGGGGCCTCGGGCATCGACGCCGTCTGCCTCGCGAACAACCACGCCATGGACCAAGGAGAGGAGGGCCTGCTATCCACCCTCTCCGCACTGGCCGGAGCCGGGGTCCTGCACGTGGGGGCGGGGCGTGACCTCGAGACAGCGCGCCGCCCGCTGGTCGCGCCGCTGCGCGACCGAAGGGTGGCCATCCTCGCCTGCGCCGAGCACGAGTTCGGTGTCGCTCGACCGGACGCTGCGGGAGTCGCCCCCTTGACGCCGGAGGCCGCGCTCAAGGCGATCCGCGCCGCGCACGAGGCAGCCGATGCGGTCGTCGTGATCGTCCACGGAGGCAACGAAGCGTACCCGTTGCCTCGGCCCGGGCTTCGCGAGACCTGCAGGTTCCTCGTCGACTGCGGTGCCGACGCCGTCGTGTGCTCTCACTCGCACACGATCGGGCCGATCGAATGGTACGCGGGCGCCCCGATCGTCTACGGACTCGGCAACCTCTACTTCCCGTGGCGCGCGAAGGCGCAGCCCCGAGCTTGGCACGACAGTCTGTGCGTGCTGCTCGAGTTCGGGGAGCGTATCCGGCTGCACGTCGTGCCCGCGCGCTTCGATGAGGAGCGGCAGGGGATCCGGAGCCTGCCTGAGGAGGACCACCTCAGGCTGGCGCGGCACGTGGAGTCCCTGTCGGCTCAAGTCGTGAACGATGTGGCGCTCGCCGAAGGGTGGAACGGATTCGTATTGGCGCACCGCCGCGACTACCTCGGCATGCTCCTCGGCCTCTCACGCGCCGAACGGCTGGCCCTGAGAGTGGGCGTCTGGCCGTGGTGGCGGATGCCGCGGGACCGTCTGCCCGAGCTGCTCAACGTGGTTCGGTGCGAATCGCATCGGGAAGCGCTGCTCCACCTGCTCGAGGATGAATCAGCGAAAGGGCCACGCGGCCGCCGATCGAAGTGACCGGGACCAACGCCGGTACGCACGACACACCGGGTCTCACGCGGAATCGGTCACAGCGCCTCGCGCAGCCATGCGTACTCCGCCGAGAGGCCGGTCGCGAGGTCGACCTTCGGCTCGAAGCCGATGACGTCGCGGGCGCGTTCGACCGACGCCCACGTGTCGGCCACATCGCCGGCCTGAGCGTCCGCGCGCTGGACGCGGATCTCGCGTCCCATGACGGACGCCAGCACCTCCAGGGCCCCTGACAGCGGGATACGGGTCCCGCCACCCAGATTGAGCAGGGAGCCCGAGGGGGCCTTCGGAGCAGCCAGGATCCCGTCCACGATGTCGGAGATGTACGTGAAGTCACGCGTCTGGCTGCCGTCTCCGAACACCTGGATCGGCTGGTCCTCCAGCGCCGCACGGATGAATCGGTTGAAGGCCATGTCCGGCCGCTGGCGTGGGCCGTAGACGGTGAAGAACCGCAGCGACACGGTCGGAAGCCCGAAGTTGCGGGCATACAGACGCGCGAGATGCTCAGAGGCGAGCTTGGTCACCCCGTACGGCGAGAACGGCCTGCACTCCGCCGTCTCCTCCATGGGAAGGGTTGCCGAGTCTCCGTAGACCGAGGAGCTCGAAGCGCAGACGAACGACTCGACTCCATGGTCCTTGGCGCATTCAAGGAGCGCCTGCGTCGCGAGTACGTTGTTGCGCACGTACGTGCCGAAGGACCGTCCCCAACTGCCGCGGACTCCCGGCTGGGCCGCAAGGTGATACACGTGATCGGCCGAGGCCACGATTCCCGCGAGCGGTTCGGGAGCTCCGGGCGCGGCCAACTCGATCAGATCCGCCTCAACGAGCCGGAATGCCTCGTTGCGTTGCGCCGAGACCAGGTTCGCTTCCTTGAGGCTCCGAGGGTAGTAGCCCTCGAACGAATCGATCCCGACGACCTCCCACCCCTGTGAGAGGAGCCTGTCAGTGAGCGACGATCCGATGAAGCCCGCACAGCCGGTCACCACAGCGCGCATCGTTTCCTCCAGGTGGATCCGGCCCGAGACCGCGCTCTCATGCTACCCGATGCGCGAAGGCGGTAGCGCCCGCACGCTGGTCAACGTCTGACGAGGGCCCTACGATGAATGCCGGGAGGCCCACGCACGGGCCCCTCGTCCATCGGCAGGAGAGGACGCCGTGCACGCAGCACCTACCCGCGACCCTTCCGATCGCAGCGCGCCGGGGTCTCGCACGTCGTCGGTAGCGGGTCGGGACGGATGCCTCGCTGCCCGCCCGGCCATCGCGACGGGATGCGCAGCCACATGACGCGGGTCCTCATGGTGTGCGACGGGCTCGACAATGGCGGTGCCGAGCGGCAGATGGCGCTGCTGGCCTCGAACCTGCCGGCCCATTACGAGGTGAGGGTGGTGTCGCTCGGAGACGGGCCCTACGCCGACGTGCTGCGCGGGCGCGGGATCGGGCTTCGTGTCGTCCCCCGGGGCTGGCGCTACGACGTTTCCCCGGGCTGGCGCATCTGGCGCGAGATGGTGCTCTGGCGACCCGACCTGGTGCATTCGTGGGGCTGGATGGCCGGTGCGGCCGCCGCGGTCTCGTGCAAGGTGCTGCGCATCCCGCTGGTCGACGGCACCATACGCAGCGCCCGGCTGCCGGACCGATGGAGGAGGACCGCGCGCTTCCTCCTCTCACGCGCGGACGCCGTGATCGCGAACAGCGAGGCCGGTCTTGCCGCGTACGGAGTGTCCGGACCGCGTGCGTTCGTCGTCCACAACGGCTTCGAGGCCGAGCGGAAGCCCGCGAGACCCGGCGAGTCGACGGGCACGACGAACGACATCCCTGAGGTCGTCATGGCGGCGCGCATGGTGCCCGCGAAGGACTTCGACACACTGCTCGACGCCGCGGAGAGGGTGCGCGACTCAGGACACCGCTTCCGGCTGACGCTCGTGGGCAGCGGTCCGGAAAGCGAGCGACTGACCGCCCGCGCGCAGGACCTCATCGGCGCGGGCGTCGTGCGGATCCTGGATGGCGGTCTGGAGGTCATGCCCGTTCTGGCCTCAGCCGACATCGGTGTCCTGCTGACCGATCCGCGCTATCACGCGGAGGGCCTCTCCAACTCGATCATGGAGTACATGGCATGCGGACTGCCGGTCGTGTGCACGGACTCCGGCGGCAACCGCGAGGTGGTCCTCGACGGACACACGGGATTCGTCGTTCCGCCCCACGACGCGGCGGCGGTCGCCGATGCGTTGGGTCGTCTGCTGGACGAACCCGACACGGCTCTGCGCTTTGGCGAGACCGGTCGGGAGCGCATCAGCACGGTGTTCTCCGCTGAGGCCATGGTCGAGAACACCGTCCGGGTGTACGAGACGGTGCTCCGGGCCGGCCTATGATCCCCCCGTTTCCCGATGGCGCGACGGCGTCCACGCCGACGCGCTACGATCCTCGCGTGTGCCGGACCTGCGAACACCTCCGGAGTCGCTGAAACCATGTCGAAGGTCGCCTGGACAGTCGCGCGAGCCGCCTCGTTCGTCCTCTACTTCTCCGGAGGACTGCGGGTCTTCGAGCGCGTCGATCGCGGAACGCGGCCGACCCCCCGCTGCGTCGTGATCAGCTACCACCGCGTCGCCTGGGAACAGCCCGGGTACCACGACATCGCCGTGACTCCTCGGACCTTTCGCAGACATCTCGAGTACCTTGTGCGCCACGGCTACGGATTCCTGTCACTGTCGCAGTACCACGAGTACCTCGCCGGACAGCGCACGCTCGACCGGGACAGCGTGCTCATCACGTTCGACGACGGCTACCGGGACAACTACACAGCCGCGTTCCCGGTGCTCAGAGATCTCGGCGTCCCGGCCGCCGTGTTCCTGTGCACGGGTCCCATCGAGACGAACGCGCTGCTGTGGTGGGACCGGGTGGCGCTGGCTGTCCGCTCGCTTCGTCGCGTCGGTGTCGCCGGGGTCGACACCGATCGCGAGCTCCCCGAGCAGGTGTCCGCACTGCTTCTGCCGGCGCTGAAGGGCAGCGACCGTCGAGCTTCGGCCGCGATCGGGCACCTGGTTGACTTCCTCAAGGCCCGTCCTTCGGATGAGCGCGAGAAGATCATCGTCGCGCTCGAACGCGATGCCCCGCTCGACAGCGATCGCGAGCTCATGCTGACCTGGGACATGGTGCGCGAGATGCACCGGGCCGGGATCGAGTTCGGCGCGCATACGGTCACCCATCCGGTGCTCTCCCGCCTCACCGTTGAATCCGCGCGATCGGAGATCGCCGATTCCAAGCGATCGATCGAGCGGAACGTAGGCGTCACGGTGACCGCGTTCGCCTACCCGTACGGCAAGTCCGACTACTTCGACGCATCCACCGTCGATGCTCTGCGGGAGTGCGGCCTCCTCTGGGCGTATACGACCGAGAACGGACGGAACGACGGACGTTCCGATCCCCTGGCCCTGCGACGCAACGGCATGCGCGACGTCCCGGTCCACCTCCTCGCGACGAGACTCGCGGGGGTGTTCGAGCAGCCGCTCCTCGCCCGGCTGCGGGCGCGTATCGAGAGGGATCACCCGATCCCGTAGCGAGGTCCCGAAAGGACGGTGCGCTACGATGCGTCCATCCGCAGCCCGCGGATCGATCGGATCGTCCGCGCCCACGACAGACGGCAGGCAGTGGTGAGGATCCTCCTCGTCAACACGTACCACTACCGCCGCGGCGGCGCGGAGGTGCATGCGCTGGACCTCGCCGAGGAACTGCGGGGGCGGGGCCATGACGTCCGGTTCTTCGCGATGCAGCATCCGCAGAACACGGAGAGCGCGGACTCGCGCTACTGGCTCCCGGAGATCGACTACCCGTCCTTGAACGCCTCCAAGACCCCGGCCAACGCCTGGAAGGTCCTGTCCCGTGCCATCTACTCGTTCCCCGCTCGCAGGGCCCTGGCTCGTATGCTCGCGGACTGGCGCCCGGATGTCGCGCACCTCCACAACCTGCACGTCCACCTCACACCGTCGGTCGTCGACGAACTGGTGTCGATGGGCGTTCCCACGGTCTGGACGCTTCACGACTACAAACTCATCTGTCCGAATCAGGGCTTCATCAGCAACGGCGAGGTGTGTGAGCGCTGCAAAGGCAAGCGGTTCCGGGAGTGCACCCTGCACAAGTGCAAGCGGGACTCTCGAGCGGCGAGTCTTGTCGCCACCCTCGAGGCGGAGGCACACCGCTTTCTGCGCCTTCCCGCCCGGGTCGACGCCTTCATCGCTCCCAGTGCCTTCTTGCGCGACAAGTTCATCGAGTTCGGCTGGCCCGCCGAGAAGCTCGTGCACATGGCGAACTTCAACAACCTGCCCCTTGCCCCGGAGGTGATCATGCCCGATGCGCGACGGATCCTCTTCGCGGGTCAGCTCCTCCGGGCCAAGGGCGTGATGACGCTCCTCGAGGCCGTACGACACATGCCCGGGATCCGGCTGGACATCGCGGGAGAGGGTGAGTCGCGGGATGAGATAGAGGCGACGATCTCCGCCCCCGACTGGAACGGAGCGGACGTCCACGTGCACGGTCGCGTCGGCAAGGACGCCCTGAACGGACTCATCTCGGCGGCGCGAGTGGTCGTGGTCCCCTCCGAATGGTATGAGAACAGCCCGTACTCGGTCATCGAAGCGTTCGCTCACGCGCGGCCGGTAATCGCCTCGAGGATGGGCGGCCTGCCTGAGCTCGTCGTGGATGGCGTCAGCG
>JANYKZ010000047.1 GCA_025361505.1 Coriobacteriia bacterium | reverse complement strand
GAGGCCGGACGTGACCGAGCCGCCGGGCGAGTTGATGTAGAGCTGGATGTCCTTCTCAGGATCCTCGGACTCGAGGTGGAGCAGCTGCGCGATCACGAGATCTGCGATCTGGTCGTCGATCTCGTGGCCGAGGAACACGATGCGCTCGTTGAGCAGTCTCGAGAAGATGTCGAAGCTGCGCTCTCCGCGGCTCGTCTGCTCGACGACGATCGGTACCAGGGCCTTGATGTCGGGAAGCAACATGTCTACTCCTCCTTCGCGGAGTCGTCGGCCTTCGCGGATGACTTCTTCGCGGCGGCCTTCTTCTTGGGCTTGGGCTTCTCCGCGGCGGCCTCGGCGGTCGGATCGACCTCGATGACCTCCACGTGCTCCATCAGATAGCGCGTGGCGTGCCGATGCATCAGGCGCTCCCGCAGGATGCCCATGACGCCGGAGTGGATGAGGCGCTCGCGCATCGCCGCGACGGCGACCTTGTCGACCGAGGCGATCTGCTCGACCTCGTGGTCCAGCTCCTCCTCGGTGTACTCCAGGCCCGCCTGACGGAACAGCGCCTCGAGGGCCAGCTCGTCGCGGACGCGCAGGGCGGCCTCGCGGGCGATGTCGGCCTGGATCTGGTCGACGGTGAGGTCGGTGGCCGCGAGGTAGTCCTCCATCGACATGCCCTGGTCCTTCAGCGAATCGAAGAACTCCTCGGTCATGGCGTCGGTGCGGGCGGCGACCAGCTCGCCGGGGATGTCGCCCTCGAGACGCTCGGCGAGCGCGGCGCGCGCTCCTCGCTCGATGAGGCGACCGCGGGCGGTCGCCTTGTTCTCATCGAGACGCTTGCGGATGTCGTCACGCAGCTCGGCCATCGTCTCGAAGCCGCCGATGTTGGAGGCGAGCTCGTCGTCGAGCGGCGGCAGGGTCTTGGACTTGACCTCGAAGACCTCGATGTCGAAGGCGGCGGGCTTGCCGACGTAGTCGGGGTTCGCGGCCGTCTCGGGCACCAGGAACTCGACGTGGCGCTTGTCGCCGGCCTTCGCGCCGAGCAGGCCCGTCTCGAACTCGGGAGGCATGATGCCGCGCCCGACCTCGTAGAGGTACTTGTCGACCGTGAGGTCCTCGGCGGGCTTGCCGTCGACCGTGCCCGTGAACGACAGGAGCGCGAAGTCACCGTCGGCGATGCCGCGGTCCTCGACGACCTCGAGGGTCGCGAAGCGGTCGCGCAGGTACTCGATCTGGGCGTCGATCTCGGCATCGGTCGAATCCGCCGGCGGGACCTCGGCCTTGAGGTCCTCGATGGAGGAGACGGTGTAGTCGGGACGTACCTCGACCTCGGCGGTGTAGGTGTACTCCACGCCCTCCTCGATCAGGTCGAGATCGCCGGTGTCGGGGGCGCTGATGGGACGGATGCGCAGCTCGTCGAGGGCGCGGGGGTAGCTGCTCTCCACGAGCTCCTCGAGCGCCTCGGCCAGGACCGACTCGCGACCGACGTGGGTGTCGATCAGCGGACGGGGGGCCTTGCCGGGACGGAAGCCCGGCAGCTTGATCTGGCGTGCGACGCGCGTGTAGGCGGCGGCGACCGCGTCGTTGACCTCCGCAGCGGTGTGCGAGACGGTCAGACGGATGCGGTTGCCTTCGAGCTTCTCGACGGTCGTGTTCAAGGGTCCTCCTGCTATGTGAACTTCGGGGGGTCATTCGTGCGAAGACGGACGGCGCGCCCGCTCAGGGGTCGCTCCGGCGCCGGATCACCGGTGGTGCGGGCGAGAGGATTTGAACCTCCACGAGTCGCCTCACCGGGACCTAAACCCGGCGCGTCTGCCAATTCCGCCACGCCCGCGCGCGGTCAACCACTATACAGCAAAGCGGGGGCGGTCCTGAGTGCGGAACGAGCGCCCGGACGGAAGCGTGGCGCGGCCCCTGAGGCGTTCGTCGCAGGACGCTAGTGGACCCGGAAGCCCCTCGACTTGGGGCTGGTCGTGTCGAGATGCTGCGCGTCCGCGAAGTGCCGGGCCGTCACGTAGTAGTTCCCGACGCTCGAGAACCGGACCTTGACCTTGTACGAGGTCGCACGGGCGGCGATCTTGACCGTGATGGTCCTGTTCAGCTTGTAGACGAGCGTGTGGTCGGCCTTGTAGTAGACGTAGAGGCGGACGGTCGTCGCAGCCGTGTGGCCGCTGATCTTGCCCGACACGTAGAAGTCGTGGTATCTCGCCGGATAGTTGGTCGACAGCGAGGGCGCCGGCAGGTACGCGGGCACCGGCGGCCTGAGGTCGGCGCGATAGACGTTGCGCACGCCGGCCTGCGTGCCGAGCGACGCCAGAGACGACTCGAAGACCACGTAGCGGCCGTCGGCGCTCAGCGCCGTGTACGACGCGAGCGGTGCGCCCGGATAGACGCCGGGGTTGATCCGCAGGATCGTCTTGGCGGTCCGGTCGCGCACGAACACCCCGCCCGCGGGGCCGAAGGGGCCTGCCGCGATGTCGGTGGCCTCCGATTCGAAGCTCACGTAGCGCCCATCGGCACTGATGCCGGGCGCCGCCGCGGCCCCGTTTCCGGACAGCCCCGCCGGCGTGACGCTGACGCATGTCACGGCCGTCGTGTCGACCGAGCCGACGTAGACCTGCTGTTGGTCGACGGGCACGGCCAGGAGATCCGACGCGAGCGACTCGAACGCGACCCAGCGGCCGTCCGGGCTGATGGCCGGCCAGTCGCTGCTGCCGTCGGTCTCGCCCGCCGCCCCGTAGCTGATGCGCTTCGTCGTGTTCGACGCGATGCTGCGCACGAAGACGTCGCGCTTGAGGTTCGTGTCGCCGGTCACGAGGTTCGTCGCGTCCGAGGCGAACGCGACGCGCTGGCCGTCGGCGCTGATCGAGGGCGCCATCGACGAACCGTTCCCGCCGTGGAGTCCGTCGGACGAGACACTCACGAGCCTCGTCGTGTTCAGCGCCAGGTCGCGAACGAAGACGCCGGGGCGGTTGTTGGGAACGGTCGGATCGAGGTTCGACGCCGACGAGATGAACGCGACGCGCGAGCCGTCGAAGTCGATGGCGACGTACTTGCCGGCGCGGCCGTTCGACGGTGTGCCGAGCGCGTCGGCGGCGACGTCGACGCGCGTGAGCACATGCGTCTGGACGTCCCACACGTACACGCCGCGAGCGCCGGAAGGCGTACCCACCTTGAGGTCGGTCGCGTCGGACACGAAGGCGACCTTGCTTCCGTTGCCGCTGATCGCGGGAGTGTAGCTGCCCGCGTTGCCCGCGTTGAGCCCACCGTCCGGGGAGCTCACCAGCGTCGTGGTGCGCAGGACGTTGTCCCGGATGAAGACGTCCGAGGCGCCGTTGGTGTCGGCCGCGCCGAGCACCAGCAACGTGGCGGCGGATTCGAAGACCACGTAGCGACCGTCGTCACTCACGTCACAACTGACGCTGTCAGCATTGCCCACCACGCCCTGGGTGCTCTTGCTGACGAGGTCGGTGACGATGGCGGCCGACGCCGAGGCGGGAGCAATCGCGTGCAGGAGGGCCGCGACGACGCCGAGTACGAGCACGACGCGAAGCGCGCCCGCGCGCCACAGTCGGGACCGATCGTTGGTCGCGTTCATCCGCTTCTCCACGCTCATGTCCTCGTGACGCCGCCGTGAGGTGCTGCATCCAACGGTGCCGGCGAGGCGCGAGACCGCGCGAGAAGACCGCTTCCCCCGGCAGCCGGATTGTATACCGCGGCACCCGCGTTCGCCGGCCGCGGGTACGGCCGCGCGCCGAACGGGATTGCGCTCCATGGGGCATAGTGAGCGGGTAGGCACCGACGCCGTCGAGCCACCGGGCTCCGCGTTCTCTCGGGCTCCTCTCCCAGGACCGACCAGGAACGGGGTGGCTCGGTGCCTCGCATCGATGACCTGATCGACCAGATCCGCGTGCTCGAAGAAGAGATGCAGACCGAGTACGCGAAGAAGCGCGACGACTTCGGCCTGGTCGTGGGCCGGCGCCGCGTCGAGTTCAGCGAGCAGGTCGCCGCCCTGCAGCGCGAGTCGAAGTCCGGGCTCGTCCGCTACGTCGCCGGGGCCTCGTGGCTCATGGGCATCACGGCACCGGTGATCTACCTCGGCATCGTGCCGATGCTCCTGCTCGACGCGTTCCTCTTCCTCTACCAGGCGATCTGCTTCCCGGTCTACGGCATCGCGAAGGCGAAACGCTCCGACTACCTGGTCCTCGATCGAGGCGACCTCCCCTACCTCAACGCGCTCGAGAAGCTGAACTGCGGCTACTGCGGGTACGCGAACGGGCTCGCCGCGTACTTCCGGGAGATCTCGGCGCGCACCGAGCAGTACTGGTGCCCCATCAAACACGCCCGGCGGATCATCGCCGCCCACGACCGCTACCCGGGATTCATGGAGTACGGCGACGCCGAGAACTACCAGCTGGGACTCGAGCGGCTCCGCGACGCGCTGCGTCGGGCGCGGGCCGAGGCGTAGGGACCCGCCACCGCACGACGCGAAGACCGGCTCCGATGATCGGGGCCGGTCTTCATCGGTTCAGCGGTCACACCGGTGCGCTGCCGGTGACTACTTCGTGAAGGCGTCCTTGATGTGCTTGGCGGCGTTCTTCACGTTCTGCGCGAGTCTGTCCGCGTCCTCGGCGAGCACCGCCTTGTCGTGCTGCAGGCGACCCTCGGCTTCCATCTTCTCGTCGTCGGTGAGCTTGCCGACGGTCTCCTTGGCCTTCCCGCCCAGCTGGTCGACCTTGTTCTTCGCCTTGTCCTCGATGTCCATGGCCGTTCCTTTCGTCGGTGATGCGGAAGACGGATGAGGAGCGATCAGCGGAAGAGAGCCCGGATGTCGCCCCCTTCGCGCCACACGCGGGTGTGCATACCCGGATCGAACGTCGCGTACCGGTCCTGTTCGGAGAGGCCGACGCCGGGATCGCCCGCGAGAACGTCGATGGACTGCTTCATCTCGCCGTTGGAGAGGATGTACGCGAGGCCCGCCTTGTGGACGGTCCAGCCGGGTCCGTCGTTCTTGACCGCCAGCGAGAAGTAGTAGGCGATGCTCCCGTCGGGATCGAACGGGATGTCCCGTTCGACGCAGCCGTGGGTCGAGCCGCAATCGGGACACTCACACGCGTGTGCCGCCAGTCTCATTCGGAACCTCCGTGGATCAGGGCGTCAGCGCCGATCGCTCGCGGCTGACGACAAGGGCGAACTAGGGAGTCGAGGTCGCACCGGCTGCCCCGGCAGCTCCTGCCGCGCCGGCAGCACCGGCCGCTCCAGGTGCGCCAGCAGCACCGGGCGCACCTGCCGCGCCTCCGGCACCGCCGGCACCGGGCGCTCCCGGCATGACAGGCGCGACGGCTGCGGGAGTCGCCGGCTGCATCATGAAGACGGTCTGCCCTCCCGTGAAGAGCCCGCCGCCCCACATGACCATGAGCGCGACGAACACGATCCCGATGATGACCATGAGGGTGACGAAGACGAACTTGGAGTCCGTCGACTCGGCACCATCGCTGACTCGTTCGAGGTGTGACATGTGATCGATCTCCTTCGTGAGAGGGACGGTCCCGCGTTCCGGGTCCGATCCGCGGGGTGAAGACGCCGGTCGCTCTACGAGGAGCGGCGTCCGGTGATGAGGTTGTAGACCAACACGACCAGCGCGATGACGAGCAGCAGGTGGATCAGGCCACCGCCCACGTTCAGGCTGAAGCCGAGAAGCCAGAGAATGACCAGGATGACGAAGATGGTCCAAAGCATGGCGTGTCCTCCAAGCCGTAGGTGGTTGCGGAACCGAGCTCCCGCAGAGCGGGCTACGCGGCCCCGCCCTCGTGGTGTTCGACGCTCTCGTTCAGAGCGACGATCCGCTCCGCTGTCGCCGGCAGCATCGAGTACTTCCGCAGGCCCGCATCGACGAACTCACGCGTCTCGAACGGCCATCGGCTCATGCCGTAGCGCCCGCGCACCCGCTTCTCGAACGGTCCGAGCGAGGCGACGACCTGCCGCGCCGTCAGATCACAGGCCTCCGCGAGCTCGGCGGTCGTCGTCCAGCCGGGCGACTTCCGTGCGATGGCGAGCAGGATCCGCCTCATCGCGCTCGACGACTCGACGAACATCCGGTCGATCAGGTCCTGAGTCCACCCCGCGGGATAGCCCTCATCGCTGATCCGGGGAGATGCGGACGGTCCGGTCGGCCGGCGTGCCAGCAACTCGTAGACCTCGTGGACCCTCTCGACCGGGACGGGAACGCTCACGAACTCGAGCATCGGGCTCACCTCCTGGTGTTTGTGCTACCCATTGTACTCCTTTGCTAGCAATAAGGTATCCTAAGCAAATCTAAGCACATCCTCACACTGGCGATGAGGCGAGCGAGCACGGCCGGGGGCCGGCACCGACGGGGACCGGCGAAGGGGGAATAGACCTATGGCCTACGGCGTTCTCAGCACGCCGCGACGACGGGCGGCTTCTCACCGCGCTCTCACCGTGTCGGTGGCAGTGTGCGTGCGCGGGGGCCGGGGAGCTGGCCTAGTCAGCGATCACATCGGGGGCACCGTGACCGAGGATGTTCAGTGGTAGCCGAGCTCGCGCAGGATCAGGAGCGGATCACCGAGCCGTCCGGCCCCGAACGCCGGCGGCTTCACGCGCTCATGCCGTGGTGGGCGCTGACCGGGGTGCTGTCCGTGCTTCTCGGCTTCGCGCGCGCCGTGACGGTCGGGATCCAGACCACCGACGAGACCTGGTTCCTCTACGTCCTGCATCGCGTGAACCTCGGAGAAGTGCTCTATCGCGACGTCTGGGTCCCCGTCTTCCCGCTCGCGATCTGGCTCGGTGCGGCGTTCATGCGCGTGTTCGGCGATCACATCTTCGCGCTCAAGGCCGCGGACACCCTGGTCTTCGCCGTGACCCTGATCGCGTGCGTATCGGTCATCCGCCGGATTGCGCCGAGGCACGCCCACGCGACCTTCCTGCTGGCGGTGATGCTTGCGTGGGCGGCTCCCGGCGTCGTCGGCCCGGGCTCGCTCTACACGGCGCTGTCGTACTCGTTGCTGGCGGTGACGCTCGCCGTGACGCTCGCGTGGATGGACCTCGGAGGGGGATCGCCGACGCGACGTCCCTTCCTCCTGCTCGCGGCGGGGGTCATGGCGGGGCTGTCGTTCTCCGCCAAACAGAGCATCGGCGGACTCGCACTGCTGGCGCTGATCGCCACGGTCGTGTTCTGTTCCGAGCGGGGCCTGCGCGCTCGAACCGTGCTGGGCCGTTGCGCGACCGCCGTGGCCGCGTTCACCGGCGCCATCCTCGCGACGATCGTGCCGGTCGCGTTGTCCGGGGGACTGCCGGCCCTGCTCCGCGACGCGCTGCTCACGAGTTCGCTCAGATCGTCCCCGGCGGTGGGAGTCGTCCAGTACCGCCAGGGCCTGGAGCAGTTCACGTACGAGTCGGTCCGGATCCTGCATGGACTGACCTTCTCGACAGACCTCCTCACCAGACAGGCCGCCTTCGCCCTTCCGCTCGTGGTCGTCCCCCTCTTCCTGTGGTCGCTGTGGGTGAGACGCGAGACCCGACTGGCCGTCGTGGGCGTCTTCTGCCTGGCGGCGATGGCGGGGTCGATCCCGCGCGCCGACGCGCCCCACTACGTCGCCGTCCTTCCGTTCCTCGCGCTCATGCTCGTCATCTCCTGGGAGACGGCGCGGCCGCGAGGGGCGCCTTGGGTGCGCAACGTGCTGCTCGCGATCGTCCTGATCATGGTCGGGGCGCGCCTGGGTTCGATCGCCGTCGGGTCGGTGCGGCAGCACAACCTTGTGGCGAGTGACCTCCCCCACTTCACGGGCGCGCTGATCACCCGTGCCGACAAGAAGGCCGCCGACGCCGCCGTGGCGCAGCTGCGCGCCGGACCGCAGCGGGTCTACATCGTCAGCTTCCGCGCCGGCCTTCTGTACCTGGCCTCCGGGCGGGAGGACGTGACCCCGTATGACTACCCGGACACCGTCGCGCTCGGCCTTGCAGCCGAGGCTGATGTGATCGACGAGATAGGGTCAGGCCGCATACAGGCGGTCTGGCTCGACCCGTTGGTGATCAAGTCCCCGGGCTGGAGCTCCTCGAGACTGTTCTCGTACCTGCATACCTCCATGCGGCCGGTCGGTGCGACGACGGTCTGGGGGCAGCTCTACGTCCCGTGAGCGACGGGGACCGGAGGAGCGCGCGGCCACGAAACCGAGGGCGGATACCAGAAGACCGGCCCCAGGAGCGGGACCGGTCTTCGTTGTCGCATATGGTGGGCCGTCGGGGGATCGAACCCCGGACCTTGGGATTAAGAGTCCCCTGCTCTGCCAGCTGAGCTAACGGCCCCAAACGCTCGCCCATTCTAGCGAATCGCCGCGTACGCGCAAGGGATTGCGATCAAGAATGCTCGAGGGCCCCGCCGCGGCGGGGCCCTCGTCTAGGCGCATGGGGTGGATGACGGGTCTCGAACCCGCGACCTTCGGAGCCACAGTCCGACGCTCTAACCAACTGAGCTAC
>JANYKZ010000055.1 GCA_025361505.1 Coriobacteriia bacterium | reverse complement strand
GACGACATCGACCACTTCGGCAACCGCCGCGTCCGCTCGGTGGGCGAGCTGATCCAGAACCAGTTCCGCATCGGTCTCGCCCGCATGGAGCGCGTCGTCCGAGAGCGCATGACCACGCAGGACGTCGAGCAGATCACGCCGCAGTCGCTCATCAACATCCGGCCGATCGTGGCTGCCATCAAGGAGTTCTTCGGCTCGAGCCAGCTGTCGCAGTTCATGGACCAGACGAACCCGCTCGCGGGCCTGACGCACAAGCGCCGCCTGTCCGCGCTCGGACCCGGCGGCCTGTCGCGTGAGCGCGCCGGCTTCGAGGTCCGCGACGTCCATCCGTCCCACTACGGCCGTATGTGCCCGATCGAGACGCCTGAAGGCCCGAACATCGGCCTGATCGGCTCGCTCGCGACCTTCGCGCGCATCAACCCGTACGGGTTCATCGAGACGCCGTACCGCAAGGTCGTGGGCGGCAAGGTCACGGATGACATCGAGTACCTGACCGCCGACCAGGAAGACCGCTACATCATCGCGCAGGCGAACGAGATCTTCGACGCCAAGACGGGCCGCTTCGAGCGTGCCACCGTCCTGTGCCGCATGCGCATGGGTGGCGACCCGGAAGAGGTCTTGCCGGCCGACGTCGAGTACATGGATGTCTCGCCGCGCCAGATGGTATCCGTCGCGACCGCTCTGATCCCGTTCCTGGAGCACGACGACGCGAACCGCGCGCTGATGGGCTCGAACATGATGCGCCAGGCCGTACCGCTGCTGCGCCCGAAGGCGCCGCTGGTGGGCACCGGCATGGAGCACCGTGCGGTCGTCGACACCGGCGAGATCGTGCGCGCCCGTCGCGCCGGCACCGTCGAGCGCGTCGACAGCCAGCTCGTGGTCGTGCGCGGCGAGGACGGTGCTCTCGACGAGTACCACCTGCCGAAGTTCATGCGCTCGAACCAGGGCACCTGCATCAACCACCACCCCGTGGTCGAGATCGGTCAGAAGATCGCCATCGACGACGTCCTCGCCGACGGTCCTTCGACCCAACTCGGTGAGATCGCCCTCGGCACGAACCTGCTCGTCGCGTTCATGCCGTGGGAGGGCTACAACTACGAGGACGCGATCATCCTCTCGGAGCGCATCGTCAAGGAGGACGTCCTCACTTCGATCCACATCGAGGAGTACGAGGTCGAAGCCCGCGACACGAAGCTCGGACCGGAAGAGATCACCCGCGAGATCCCGAACGTCGGCGAAGACGTTCTGGCCAACCTCGACGAGGACGGCATCATCCGCGTCGGCGCCGAGGTGTTCCCGGGCGACGTCCTGGTCGGCAAGGTCACTCCGAAGGGTGAGACCGAGCTGACCGCTGAAGAGCGTCTGCTCCGCGCCATCTTCGGTGAGAAGGCGCGCGAAGTCCGCGACACGAGCCTGAAGGTGCCGCACGGCGAGACGGGCCGTGTCATCTCGGTCCAGAAGTTCAGCCGCGACAACGGCGACGACCTGTCGCCCGGCGTCAACGAGCTGGTGCGCGTGTACGTCGCGCAGAAGCGCAAGATCAACGAGGGCGACAAGCTCGCCGGCCGTCACGGCAACAAGGGCGTCATCTCCAAGATCCTCCCGATCGAGGACATGCCCTTCTTGGCCGACGGTCGCCCGGTCGACATCATCCTGAACCCGCTGGGCGTCCCGTCCCGCATGAACATCGGTCAGCTGCTCGAGACGCACCTCGGCTGGGCGGCGTTCGTCGGCTGGTCCGACGACGCCAAGCAGAAGGACGTCGTCGAAGGCGGCATCTACTGCGCGACGCCGGTGTTCGACGGCGCCCGCGAGACCGAGATCGAGGACGTGCTCGAGGCGTCCGATCGCAACGCCATGCTTCGCGCAGAGGCCCGCTACGGCAAGCTCGTCCAGCCGAAGATGGTCCCGAGCGTCGAGCGCACCGGCAAGTCCCGTCTCTACGACGGTCGCACCGGTGAGCCCTTCCGCGCGGACGTCACGGTCGGTCAGATCTACATCCTGAAGCTCCTCCACCTGGTCGACGACAAGATCCACGCCCGTTCGACCGGACCGTACTCGCTCATCACCCAGCAGCCGCTGGGCGGCAAGGCGCAGTTCGGTGGCCAGCGCTTCGGCGAGATGGAGGTCTGGGCCCTGTACGCGTACGGAGCGGCCTACGTCCTCCAGGAGATCCTGACGATCAAGTCCGACGACGTGGTCGGACGCGTGAAGGCCTACGAGGCCATCGTCAAGGGCGAGAACATCCCCGAGCCGGGCATCCCTGAGTCGTTCAAGGTGCTCGTCAAGGAGATGCAGTCCCTCTGCCTCGACGTCGAGATCATCTCCGAGTCCGGAGTCGAGATCGAACTCAAGGAAGAGGACGAGGACATCTTCAGGACCGCCGAGGAGCTCGGGCTCGACCTGGGCGCCATCGGTGACGGCGGACCCCGCGCCGACAAGGGTTCCAGCGCTCTCGACGAGCTCCCTGAGCTCGACGACGACGACCTGGACATCTCGCTCGACGACGCGTTCTCGGTCGTCGATGCGGAGTCGCCCGAAACGGATTCAGCTGAGTAAGGACCGCCCGCACGAAGCTCGGCCGGGCCTCCGGCGGCGGGAAGACCCGCCGCCCGGGGGCCGGGCTCGAAATAGAGGAGGACTACGTTGCTCGACGTAGACGTTAACAACTTCGATCGCCTGCGGATCGGTCTGGCTTCTTCCGAGCAGATCCGTCAGTGGTCGCGCGGCGAGGTCAAGAAGCCGGAGACGATCAACTACCGCACGCTCAAGCCTGAGAAGGACGGACTCTTCTGCGAGAAGATCTTCGGTCCGACGAAGGACTGGGAGTGCTACTGCGGCAAGTACAAGCGCGTGCGCTTCAAGGGCATCATCTGCGAGCGCTGCGGCGTCGAGGTCACCCGGGCCAAGGTCCGGCGTGAGCGCATGGGCCACATCGAACTCGCGGCCCCGGTCAGCCACATCTGGTACTTCAAGGGTGTGCCGAGCCGTCTGGGCTACCTGCTCGACATCGCGCCGAAGGACCTCGAGAAGGTCCTGTACTTCGCGAGCTACATCATCACGACGGTCAACGACGAGGACCGCGAGGCCGATCTCGCCATGCTCAAGGGCGAGCTCGACACCGACCTCGCGAACCTCGACGGCGAGAAGGCCGCCGAGGCGCTCGGCGTCGAGCAGGAGCGCGATCGTCGCGTCGCCGTCCTCAGGGGCGAGCTCGAGCCCGAGGAGGGCGAGTACGTCGACGAGGCCGTACCCGTCGCGGACCAGGTCAAGCGCGTCGAGACAGAGGCCAAGCGCGACCTCTCGGACCTCGACGAGGAGTACGAGGATCGCCGCGAGTTGCTGAAGGACGCCTACGACAAGTTCGTCAAGATCTCCCCGAAGGACCTCATCGCCGACGAGACCCTGTTCCGCGAGATGAAGGTCCGCTACGGCAACTACTTCCGTGGCGGCATGGGCGCCCAGGCGGTCAAGGACCTCCTCGAGCGCGTCAACCTCGACGACCTGTCCACCGAGCTGCGCGAGATCATCCGCGACGGCAAGGGTCAGAAGCGCCAGAAGGCCATCAAGAGGTTGAAGGTCGTCGCGGCGTTCAAGGGCTCGAAGAACCGTCCCGAGTGGATGATCCTCGACGCCGTGCCGGTCATCCCGCCGGACCTGCGCCCGATGGTGCAGCTCGACGGTGGCCGCTTCGCGACCTCGGACCTCAACGACCTGTACCGTCGCGTGATCAACCGGAACAACCGCCTCAAGCGGCTGCTGGACCTCGGCGCGCCCGAGATCATCGTCAACAACGAGAAGCGCATGTTGCAGGAGGCCGTCGACGCACTGTTCGACAACGGCCGCCGCGGTCGCCCCGTCACGGGTCCCGGCAACCGCCCCCTCAAGTCGATCTCCGACATGCTCAAGGGCAAGCAGGGCCGTTTCCGCCAGAACCTGCTCGGCAAGCGCGTCGACTACTCGGGCCGTTCGGTCATCGTGGTCGGCCCCGAGCTGAAGCTGCACCAGTGCGGGCTGCCGAAGATCATGGCGCTCGAGCTGTTCAAGCCGTTCGTGATGAAGCGCCTCGTCGACCTCGACCAGGCCCAGAACATCAAGAGCGCCAAGCGCATGGTCGACCGCGCGCGTCCCATCGTCTGGGACGTGCTCGAGGAGGTCATCCGTGACCACCCCGTGATGCTGAACCGCGCACCAACCCTGCACCGCCTCGGCATCCAGGCCTTCGAGCCGGTGCTGGTCGAGGGCAAGGCCATCCGTCTGCACCCGCTGGTCTGCACCGCGTTCAACGCGGACTTCGACGGCGACCAGATGGCCGTCCACCTGCCCCTGTCCACCGAGGCGCAGGCCGAGGCGCGCATCCTCATGCTGTCGGTCAACAACATCAAGTCCCCGGCCCACGGACGCCCGCTGGCCACTCCCACGCAGGACATGGTCATCGGCGTCTACTACCTGACGTCGGAGCGCGAGGACACCCCCGAGTTCCCGATCGAGGGCGAGGGGCGTTGCTTCTACAGCTTCGACGAGGCGATCCTGGCGTACGACAACCGCTCGGTGGACCTGCAGGCGCGCATCCAGGTGCGCATCGACGTCGACATGTCCGAGGAGATCGTCGATCCCGCGACCGGCAAGCTCGCCTATCGCCAGCGCACCGCCGGCGAGAGGCTGACCACGACCGTCGGCCGCGTGACGTTCAACCGATCCCTTCCCGCCGACCACGCCTTCATCAACCACGAGGTCGACAAGAAGGGCATGTCCCGCATCGTCGAGGACTGCTCGAACCGCTACTCCACCACTGAGATGGCCCGGATCCTCGACGAGATCAAGCGTCTCGGATTCCACTACGCCACCCGCGCCGGCGTGACGGTGTCGGTCTACGACGTGAAGGTCCCGACCCAGAAGGCCGGCATCCTCGCGGCGGGCGACGAGAAGGTCGCCGGCATCGAGAAGCAGTACGACCGCGGGCTCATCACCAAGGACGAGCGTCACCGTCAGATCGTCGACGTGTGGACCGCCGCGAACGAGGACGTCGGAGAGGCGATGGCCGCCAACTTCGACCGCTTCAACCCGGTCTTCATGATGGCGAACTCGGGAGCACGCGGAAACATCAAGCAGATCCGTCAGCTGGCCGGCATGCGAGGCCTGATGGCGAACCCGAAGGGTGAGATCCTCGACCGCCCGATCAAGGCGAACTTCCGCGAGGGCCTCTCCGTACTCGAGTACTTCATCTCCACCCACGGCGCCCGCAAGGGTCTGGCCGACACCGCCCTGCGTACGGCCGACTCGGGGTACCTGACCCGCCGTCTGGTCGACGTGGCCCAGGACGTCATCGTCCGCGAGGCCGACTGCGGCACCGAGGACGGCGTCACGCTCCCGGTCGCCGACCCCAAGGGCGGGGATCGCGTCAACCACAACCTCGTGGGCCGCTGCCTGCTGAAGACGCTCGCCGATCCGAAGACCGGCGAAGTCCTCAAGGAGGCCGGCGACTACGTCCACAACGACGCCGAGCTCGAGTCGTGGCGCGAGCGTGGCGTCGAGGGCGTCGAAGTCCGCGCCGTCATGACCTGCCGCGCCAAGTTCGGCGTATGCCAGAAGTGCTACGGCTGGGACCTCGCGTCGAGCCGTCCCGTCGACATCGGCACCGCGGTGGGCATCATCGCCGCCCAGTCGATCGGCGAGCCGGGCACGCAGCTCACCATGCGTACGTTCCACACCGGTGGTGTCGCAGGTGAGGACATCACCCACGGCCTCCCGCGTGTCACCGAGCTCTTCGAAGCCCGTCGCCCCAAGGGTCAGGCCATCCTGGCCGAGATCAGCGGCGTACTCGTCATCGAGGATGCGGACAAGACCCGCAAGCTCACCGTCCACGACGATAAGGGCCACGACAAGAGCTACACCGTCTCGCGTCGCGCCCGTCTGAGGCCCGGCGTCGTTGACGGCGTGATCGTCGCGGCCGGCCAGCAGCTCACCGAGGGGTCGGTCAACCCGCACGACCTGCTCGAGCTGCGCGGCGAGACCGACGTGCTGACCTACATCGTTGCCGAGGTCCAGGACGTCTACGCGTCCCAGGGCGTCGACATCAACGACAAGCACATCGAGGTCATCTCACGCCAGATGATGCGCAAGCTGTCCGTGCTCGATGCGGGCGACACCGACTTCCTGCCGGGCCAGCTCGTGGACCGCTTCGTCTTCGCCGACGAGAACGATCGCGTGATTGCGGCGGGAGGGGAGCCCGCGAAGGCGGAATCCGTCCTCCTGGGCATCACCAAGGCGTCGCTCGCGACCGACTCGTACCTGTCGGCGGCCTCCTTCCAGGAGACCACTCGTGTGCTCACCGACGCGGCGATCGCGGGCAAGGAGGACAACCTCCTCGGCCTCAAGGAGAACGTCATCATCGGCAAGCTGATCCCGGCTGCCACCGGCATGCGCCGCTACCGCGGGGTGCATCTGACCTACAAGGGTCAGTCCGCCGACTGGAACGCCGAGGAGAGCCGCGGACCGCTGCCGGACTTCGCGCCGGAGGAGCTCAAGGAGCTCGAGAAGATGCTGCCGTCTCCGCAGGCGCTCATCGAGGACGGGTACACGCCTGAAGAGGCCGCGACCATCCTCCGCGAGCTGCCGATGGCCAGCATGGCCAACGTGGAGTTCTTCGACGTGGCGTCGATCGTGCCGCCGCTCGATGAGGAAGAGGACTTCGCCGCGGACCTCGTGCTCCCTGAGGAGCGTCCGGCCGATGAGCCGGTCGAGGCCGAGGACGACGAAGACCGCTGCCTTGCTACCACCGGCACGGGAGCGCGGTGCCGCAACAAGGCGCTGGCGGGAAGCCGCTACTGCCGGACCCACGAGCAGCTGTCGGTCACGGACGGCCTGTGCAAGGCGGTCATGAAGAACGGCAAGCCGTGCCCCAAGAAGGCACGCGAGGACTCGGACTACTGCGGGCAGCACGCCAAGCTCGCTGAGGAGTAGCACGCAGCAACCAAGCGGGGTGGGCGCCCCGAGTGCGAGGCGCCCACCCCGTCGCACGTCCGCGGGAGGCACGGAACGAGAGCGGGTGGATACGCCCGGGGGCGTTGACTGGTTGACACGACCTCGGGACCTTGCTAGAGTGCCTCCTTGCGGCTCAAGACGGCTGCGCGCACGTGCGCGCCGTGAACATGTCTGCCCGATGTGGGCGGGAACGAAAGCGGTAAAGGAGACAGCGTTGCCGACGATCAACCAGCTGGTCCGCAAGGGCCGCAAGCAGGCGGTCAGCAAGAGCAAGACGCCTGCGCTCAAGGGGAACCCCCAGAAGCGCGGCGTGTGCACGCGCGTCTACACCACGACGCCGAAGAAGCCGAACTCGGCACTTCGCAAGGTCGCCCGCGTCCGTCTGACGAACCAGATGGAAGTCACGGCCTACATCCCGGGCATCGGGCACAACCTCCAGGAGCACTCGATCGTGCTCGTGCGTGGCGGTCGTGTGAAGGACCTCCCGGGTGTGCGCTACAAGATCATCCGCGCCGCGCTCGACTGCGCCGCGGTGAACAACCGCAAGCAGGCCCGCAGCCGCTACGGTGCCAAGAAGCCGAAGTAACCACCTTCTAGTAGACCTGATGCGCGCGCCGCGCCTGAGTGTGCGGCGTGCGCGCTGTTCGTAAGGAGAGGAACGAGATGCCGAGGCGCGCACCTGCTGCCCGTCGCGAGGTTCAGCCGGACTCCATCTACAACAACCGGCTCGTGACGCAGCTCATCAACACGATCCTGCTCGACGGCAAGAAGGCCGTCGCCGAGCGCACCGTGTACTCCGCGTTCGACATGGTCGAGGCCAAGACGGCCACGGACCCGCTGTCGGTCTTCAAGAAGGCGATGGACAACGTCCGTCCCGCGCTCGAGGTCAAGCCGAAGCGCGTCGGCGGTGCCACGTACCAGGTGCCGATCGAGGTCAGCGCCCGTCGCTCGACGACTCTGGCGATCCGCTGGATCGTCGGCTACAGCCGCAAGCGCCGCGAGAAGACCATGGCCGAGCGTCTGGCGAACGAGATCATGGATGCGGCCAACGGTGTTGGCGCTTCCGTCAAGAAGCGTGAGGACCTCTTCAAGATGGCGGAGTCCAACCGCGCGTTCTCGCACTACCGCTGGTAATCGACACCTCACACCACACCAAGAAGAACTGAGACACCACTCATGGCACAGCGGTACCCCCTCGAAAAGACGCGCAACATCGGCATCATGGCTCACATCGATGCCGGTAAGACCACGACGACTGAGCGCATCCTGTTCTACACAGGAAAGACGCACAAGATCGGCGAGGTCCACGAAGGCGCAGCGACGATGGACTGGATGGTTCAGGAGCAGGAGCGCGGCATCACGATCACGTCCGCCGCGACGACGTGCTTCTGGAAGGACCATCGCATCCAGATCATCGACACGCCCGGCCACGTCGACTTCACGGTCGAGGTCGAGCGGTCTCTTCGCGTCCTCGACGGCACCTGCGCCGTGTTCTGCGCGGTCGGCGGCGTCGAGCCGCAGTCTGAGACCGTTTGGCGTCAGGCGGACACCTACGGCGTCCCCCGCATCGCCTACATCAACAAGATGGACCGCACCGGCGCGGACTTCATGAATGTGGTCGGGATGATGAAGGACCGCCTCGGCACCAAGCCGGCGCTCCTCCAGTTGCCGATCGGTGCCGAGGAGAAGTTCATCGGCATCATCGACCTCGTCGAGATGCACGCCATCTTCTTCAACGAAGACGACAAGGGCATCAATCCCACGACCGGTGAGATCCCGGCCGACATGGCCGACGACGCCAGCCTCTACCACGACGAACTGCTCCACCTGGCCGCCGACTACGACGACGCGCTGATGGAGAAGGTCCTCGACGAGGAGACGGTCTCGCCGGAGGAACTTCGCGCGGCGCTCCGCAAGGGCTGCATCGCGTGCGGCATCACGCCGACCACCTGTGGCGCCTCCTTCAAGAACAAGGGCGTGCAGCCCCTGCTCGACGCCATCCTCGACTACCTGCCCTCGCCGCTGGACGTTCCGGCCATCAAGGGCCATGACGTCGAGACGGGCGAAGAGGTCGAGCGTCCGGCCGATCCGAACGCGCCGTTCTCGGCTCTGGCGTTCAAGATCATGACCGACCCGTACGTCGGCAAGCTCACCTACTTCCGCGTCTACTCCGGCACGCTCGCCGCGGGCTCCTACGTGCTCAACGCCACGAAGGACAACCGCGAGCGCATCGGCCGTCTGCTCCAGATGCACGCCAACCACCGCGAGGACATCGACGAAGTGCGCGCCGGTGACATCGTCGCCGCCGTCGGCCTCAAGAGCACCTCGACGGGCGACACGCTGTGCAGCGAGGACGCACCCGTGCTCCTCGAGTCCATGGTGTTCCCCGAGCCCGTCATCGACATCGCGATCGAGCCGAAGACCAAGGCAGAGCAGGACAAGCTCAGCCACGGACTCGTCAAGCTGGCCGAAGAGGACCCGACCTTCCGCGTGCGCACGGACACGGAGACCGGCCAGACCATCATCGCCGGCATGGGTGAGCTCCACCTCGAGATCATCGTCGACCGCCTCATGCGAGAGTTCAAGGTCGAGGCGAACGTCGGTAAGCCGCAGGTCGCGTACCGCGAGACCGCCGGCAAGGCCGTCCAGAAGGTCGAAGGCAAGTTCGTCCGCCAGACCGGTGGCCACGGCCAGTACGGCCACGTGGTCTTCGACCTCGCGCCGCAGGAGCCGGGTGCCGGCTTCGTGTTCGAGAACAAGACGATCGGCGGATCGGTCCCCAAGGAGTACGTGAGCGCGGTCGACAAGGGCGTGCAGGATTCCCTGACCACCGGCGTCGTCGCGGGGTACCCGATCGTGGACGTGAAGGTCACGCTCGTGGACGGCTCGTACCACGAGGTCGACTCGAACGAGATGGCGTTCAAGATCGCAGCGTCCATGGGCTTCAAGGAGGCCATGCGCCGCTCGTCGCCGAAGCTGCTCGAGCCGATGATGTCCGTCGAGGTCGTCACGCCGGAAGCGTTCGCCGGCGACGTCATGGGCAACCTCTCGAGCCGCCGCGGGCACATCGAAGGCATGGAGCCGCGCGGCAACGCGCAGGTCATCCGCGCCAAGGTGCCGTTGTCCGAGATGTTCGGCTACTCGACCGACCTGCGCAGCCGCACCCAGGGCCGCGCGGTCTACACGATGCAGTTCAGGGCCTACGAACAGGTTCCGAAGTCCGTCGCGGAAGAGATCGTGTCCAAGGTCCAAGGCTCGCAGGGTTAGGGATACCAGATGGCAAAGAAGAAGTTCGAGCGCACCAAGCCGCATGTCAACGTCGGAACCATCGGTCACGTCGACCATGGCAAGACGACGCTGACGGCTGCCATCACCTCGTGCCAGGCCAAGAAGGGCCTCGC
>JANYKZ010000007.1 GCA_025361505.1 Coriobacteriia bacterium | reverse complement strand
GTCGTGTTCCCGCGCACGATCGAGTCGTCCACGACGATGATGCGCTTGCCCTCGAGGGCGTGACGCATGGGATTGAGCTTGAGCTTGATGCCCTGCTGGCGAAGCATCTCGCTCGGCGCGATGAAGGTCCGGCCGACGTAGCGGTTCTTGGCCAGGCCCTCGCCGAATGGGATGCCGCTCTCGATGGCGTAGCCCGTGGCGGCCGGGGTCCCCGAGTCGGGGACTCCGATGACCAGGTCCGCCTCGACGGGTGCGGAGCGAGCGATCGCCGCGCCCATCTTCTGCCGCGCGACGTAGAGCGTGCAGTCGTACATCGACGAGTCGGGCCGCGCGAAGTAGACGAACTCGAAGATGCACAGGGCCTCGCGGCCGGGCGGGACGGCCTGCTCCGACTCCAGGCCGGCGGCCGAGATCTTGATGAGCTCGCCCGGCCCGACGTCCCGCACGAAGGTCGCGCCGACTATGTCGAGCGCGCACGTCTCGGACGCGACGACCCAGTGCCCGCCGGGCAACTGCCCGAGGACGAGCGGGCGGACGCCGTTGGGATCGCGGAAGGCGTAGAGCGCCTCTTCGGTCATCATCACGACCGCGTACGCGCCGGTGATGAGCCGCATCGCCTCGCGGATGCCCGCGCGGATCGAGTGATGCTCCTGGGTGAAGTGGTTGACGAGCGTGACCATGACCTCGGAGTCGGTCGTGGACCGGAAGCGGATGCCGTGGGTCTTGAGTTTGTCGCGTAGCACGACGGTGTTCACGAGGTTGCCGTTGTGGGCGAGCGCGATGGTGTTCGGCCCGATCGACGACAGCATCGGCTGCGCGTTCTCCCAGCTCGATGACGAGCCGGTCGTGGAGTAGCGCGTGTGCCCGATCCCGATGTGCCCGTCCAGGGTCGAGAGGTCCGACTCCTTGAACACCTGCGGCACGAGCCCGAGCTCCTTGCGGAGCGTCATGGTGTGGCCGTCGGCGACCGCGATACCGGCAGACTCCTGCCCGCGGTGCTGCAGCGCGTGGAGCCCGAAGTAGATCAGCCGTCCGACCTGCTCGCCCGGCGCGTAGACGCCGAACACACCGCAGGCTTCTTCGGGGGCGTCCGGGCGTTCCGACAGGATCCAGGGTTCCATGGGGATGGGAGCTTCCTTCGTGTGTGTGCGCCCGTCAGAGAGAAACGGATTCTAGCATGCGCCCGCAACGGGGCGGTCCGGCGGGACGAGGGGCGCGGCTCACCTCGCGTGGCGCAGCAGCTCGCTCAGGGTGACGATCCGATATCCCCGCGACTTCAGTACCCGCAGGACGATCTCCATCGCGGCCATGCTGCCGCTTCGATCGCCCCCGCCGTCGTGCATCAGGATGATCGACCCCGGATGCACGCGATCGAGCACCCAGCTCGCCTTCACCAGGGGGGTCGAGTGCAGATCGTGGTCGACGGCGACGTCCCAGAGCGCTATCGGGATCCCTCGTTCCGCCGCGGCTTGGCTCACCTCGGGAGTGAGCTCGCCGCGGGGCGGCCGGAAGAACGGCGGCTTCGTTCCGGTGATGCCGGTGACCGCGTCCGCTCCGCGGAACACCTCGTCGCGCGTCTGCGCAGCGGTCAGGAGCCGCATCTTCGGGTGAGACCAGGTGTGGTCGCCGACTTCGGACCCCTGTGCGACCTCACGCCGCACGAGGTCCGGGTGCCGCACCGCGAGTTTCCCGATCACGAAGAAGGTCGCGTGGGCGTCGTACTTCCCGAGGAGCGCGAGGACTTCAGGCGTGTAGAGCGGAGAGGGACCGTCGTCCACGGTCAGCGCCACGAGTCGCTCGCGCATCGGTGTCACCGAGTGAAGAGCCGTGGCGACGTTCACGGCCGTCTCGGTGTTCCGAACCTCCACCGCGCCCGCGGCGGCAGCCCAAGACAGGACCGAATACGCTGACCCCGCCAGGACGACCGCCAGCGCCACCGCCGCGATTCGGATCCCCGTCCTGCGCAGCGTCACCGTGCCCGGCCTCCTAGGACTACCCAACCGAAGGTTGCGACAGTAGCATAGCGCGGCCGGATCTGAGCGCGCTGCGGCGTGCGACGGCCATCAGCGGGCAGAGAGAGGGCGATGAGCCTCTCACCTCACGCCGGCGCTGCCGGCGCCTCGCTGTTCGCGGGCCTACCCCTCGTGAAGCTCCTCGGACTGTAGTTCTCCGCGCACGAGTCGCTCGAGTGTGGGCTTCCAAGCAGCCTCGAGCTCCTCGATCGAGGTGTCGATCTTTTCCTCGATGACGAGCCGGTCGCCGCCGACCTCGCCGATGACGCTGAAGGCCACTCCGCGCGAGACGAAGAGGTCGGTCAGTGCCTCGGCGTCGGCCTCGGCGCAGGTCACGACGATGCGCCCCTGCGTCTCGGAGAAGAGCGACGAGGCGGGAGCCAGGTCGTCGTCGAGCGCCACGGTCGCGCCCAAGGCGCCCGCAATCGCGCACTCGGCGAGAGCGACGGCCACGCCGCCCTCGGAGCAGTCGTGCGCGCTGCGGACCAGACCGGCTTCGATCGCGGCGAGCAACGCCTCGTGGATCGCGCGCTCCTCCTCGAGGTCGAGCGCGGGCGGCGCGCCGGCGATGACCCCGTGCACTGTGGAGAGGTACTCGCTGCCGCCGAGCTCGTCGGCGGTCTCGCCGAGCAGGACGACGACGTCGCCGGCGTTCTTGAAGTGCATGGTCATGCGCTTCGAAGCGTCCTGCAGCACACCCACGAGCCCGACGGTGGGCGTCGGGTAGATGGGGCTGCCGAACGACTCGTTGTAGAAGCTGACGTTGCCGGAGATGACCGGCACCTCGAACGCCCGGCATGCGTCGGACATGCCGCGGACGGACTCGTGGAACGCCCAGAACACCTCAGGCTTCTCGGGAGAGCCGAAGTTGAGGCAGTCGGTGATGGCGGCGGGGCGCCCGCCGGCGCACGCGACGTTGCGCGCCGCCTCGGCGAACGCGATCTGCGCGCCCACGTAGGGATCCAGGTAGCAGTAGCGGCCGTTGCAGTCGGTCGAGACGGCTATCGCGCGCTTCGTGCCCGCGATGCGGATGACCGCCGCGTCGCCGCCCGGCCGCTCGAGCGTGTTGAGCAGGACCTGCTGGTCGTACTGCCGGTAGATCCATGCGCGCGAGCACACATTGGGGCTGGCCAGCACGCGCAGCAGCGCGGAGCCCAGCCCCGCAGGTGTCTCGGGATGCGGCAGCGTCGACGGGTCGAAGGCCTGCGCTTCGTCGAGATAGGCCGGCCGCGTCATCGCCGGGTCGTAGACCGGGGCGTCCGAGGCCAGCGTGTCGGCGGGCATGTCGGCGACGATCTCGTCACCTTCGCGGACGACGAAGCGACGGGTATCGGTGACCGTCCCGATGACGGTGGAGCGAAGGCCCCACTTCGTGCAGATGGCCTGCGCGGAGGCGAGCAGCTCGGGCGTGACGACCGCGAGCATCCGCTCCTGCGACTCGGAGACCATGAACTCGAACGGCTTCATCCCTTCCTCGCGGGCGGGGATCATCGACACGTCGATGTCGAGCCCGACCTCGCCGCGCGAGGCCATCTCCGACGCCGAGGACGTGAGACCCGCCGCGCCGAGGTCGCCGAGGCCGACGAGCAGCTTCGCCTCGAGCAACTCGAGGCACGCCTCGATCAGCAGCTTCTCCTCGAACGGGTCGCCCACCTGGACCGAGGGGCGCTTGTCTTCGGCCTTCTCGTCGAACTCCTGGCTCGCCAGGGTCGAAGCGCCGCCGATGCCGTCGCGTCCCGTGGTCGAGCCGATCAACAGCACGAGGTTGCCCGCGCCCGAAGCGACGGCGCTCGTGAGGTTCTCCTCGCGCATGAGACCGATCGCCATGGCGTTGATGAGGCAGTTGCCCTCGTAGGCCGCGTCGAAGTAGACCTCGCCGCCGACCGTGGGGACGCCGATGCAGTTGCCGTAGCCGCCGATGCCGGCGACCGAGCCCTCGAACAGGTAGCGCTGGCGCGCCTTGTCCAGCGTGCCGAAGCGCAGGGAGTTCAGGTTCGCGATGGGACGGGCGCCCATGGTGAAGATGTCGCGGATGATGCCCCCTACGCCGGTGGCCGCGCCCTGGTAGGGCTCGATGGCGCTCGGGTGGTTGTGCGACTCCATCTTGAAGGCCACGGCCCAGCCGTCCCCGACGGAGATGACGCCCGCGTTCTCGCCGGGACCCTGCAAGACGTACGGCCCCGTCGTCGGGAACATCCGGAGGGCCTTCTTGGAGTGCTTGTACGAGCAGTGCTCGCTCCACATCAGCGAGTACATGTAGAGCTCGGTCACGGTCGGTGTCCGGCCGAGGATCACGACGATCTTGTCGTACTCGGCGGGCTTGAGACCGAGTTCGACAGCCAGCTGCGGCGCGAGTTCGGCGGTCAGGTCGTCACGCATTCGTGGCGCTCCTCGCGATCGTGGTCTCATCGTCGGCGCCCACGATCCCGCCGGGCGCCATACCCGCATAACGGGCCTCGAGGCGCGCTTCGAGCCGTCCGTGTGTCGGGAACACCACCCTCAGCAGGTAGGCGAACTGCTGCATCACGGCGAGCGGTCCGATCAAGGCGTACGCGACCGACCACGGGGCGATCCGCGTCAGGAACGGCACCTGCGCCATCACGTAGACGACGAGGTAGAAGGCCTGCGGCACGATGTAGGCCCAGCGACCCTCCCACACGCCGGTGAAGTCGAGCGTGCCCCGACGCGAGGCGTCGAGGACGACGAACGCCGACGCGATCGCCGACGCGGCGAACAGGACGATCATCACGATCATCCCCGGTCCGATCAGTCCGATGTTGATCCCCATGAGCTAGACCCCTGCCAGACGGGCGACGATGGTGGTGAGGAACGGCTGCCCGTCCGTGCCGCTCGCCTCGGGATCGACGACGCGCTCGGGATGCGGCATCAGTCCGAACACGTTGCCGCGCTCGTTGCAGATGCCCGCGATGTCGTTGGCGGAGCCGTTGGGCGCGCTCCCGCCGGGAGCGCGCGTGCCGTCGGGCTCGCAGTAGCTCAGGACGACCTGTCCGTTGGCGTCGAGCCGCGCGAGCGTCTCGGCGTCGGCGGTGAAGTTGCCCTCGTTGTGGTTGATCGGGATGCGGACGACTGTGCCCTCGGGCAGGTCGACCCACTGGCAGACGGTGCGCTCGAGGCGCAGCGGCACGGTCTCGCAGATGAACTTGAGACCGCGGTTGCGCAGCATCGCGCCCGGGAGCATGTGCGCCTCGGTCAGGATCTGGAAGCCGTTGCACACGCCGAGCACCGGGCCGCCGCGCTCCGCGAACCGCACGACCTCGCCCATGACGGGCGAGAAGCGCGCGACCGCGCCCGTGCGGATGTAGTCGCCGTAGGAGAAGCCGCCCGGCAGCACGATCGCGTCGAAACCGGTGATGTCCGTGTCGCCGTGCCACACGTAGTCGACGTCGATGCCCAGGTAGCGGCACGCGATGACGATGTCCTGCTCGCAGTTGGAGCCGGGGAAACGGACGACGCCGAACCTCATCGCGCGCTCACCGCGCCCTCCGCGTCGACGATGCGGTACTCCTCGATGACGGGGTTGGCCAGCAGCTTGTCGCACATCTCGGCCACGCGGGCCCGCTCGTTCGGGCCGTCAGCGACCTCGACGCGGATGTACTTGCCGATCTTCACGCTCTCGATCTCGTCGTAGCCCAGGTTCGCCAGCGCGCGCTCCGCGGTGGCTCCCGGAGGATCGAAGATTCCCTGCTTGTAGGTGACGAAGATCTCGTAGCGGGCCATGGTCTCCCTTTCACGCGTCCGGTGCGTCGGTTGCAGGAACTGCCTCCGCGTCGGAGGCCTCACTCGTCTGCGAGAGGACGGCCGCGGTGACCGCGGCCGCTTCACGCGCCGCGCCGCGGGGCGTGCCGTCGTCGCGGCGGTACCGCTGCAGGAACTGCCGTACGACCTGTAGCAGCACCATGGCCCCGAGGAAGATGAAGATCCCGGGCCAGAGCGTGGACGGGATGTCGGTCGTCGGCGTCCCGGAGGTCTCGATACGGATGATGTCGACGAGGCTCCACGCGAACAGAACGATGCCGCAGAGCGCGGCGACGAGGCTCGCCGTCTCGAGGATCCGCAAGGTCAGGTAGGGCGTCGCTCCCTCTTCGCGGCCGGTCCCGGTCACTTGTCGACCGGCCCCTCGGGCGCGTCGTCCCCGTCCGCCGGCTTCGCGGCCTTGCCCTTCGTCGACGTTCCGGTCGCTGACTTGGGGTGCTTCGCGCCCGTGCGGGCGGCGTCGATAGCCGCCGAGCGCGCCTTGCGGATCGGCCCGAACTCGAGGTAGAACGCGCCCGCCATGCAGGCGACCCACAGGCCCCAGGCGATGGGGACGTAGGTCAGGTAGGCGGTGCCGCCCTTCTGCAGCAGCAGGATGCCGACGGCGATGGCCAGCGACAGGCCCCACAGCACCCACCAGATCCTGCGCAGGTTCTTCATGTGGGGCGTGGTCTCGAACGACATGGCCGCGCTCGCCGCCGGCGGCGTGCTCCACCAACTCCTCTTCTTGACGGGCTTCTTGGTGCTCGACGCGGGAGTCAGGTCCGCGACGCCGCGCGACGGCTTGGACGCCGATGCGCTGCGGCGGGTCTTGCCTTTCTGGTCGGTCTTGTAGCGGTCGTTGTACGGGCTTCGAGTGGCCATTCGGCTAGCCTCGTTCCGGTTCGAAGGTCCGGCCCGTGATCAGCTCGTAGGCCTTGATGTAGGTCTCGCTGGTCTTGGCGATCACGTCGGCCGGCAGAGCGGGCGGAGGCGGGGTCTTGTCCCAGCCGGTCGCCTCGAGCCAATCGCGCACGTACTGCTTGTCGAACGACGCCTGGCCGTGTCCCGGCTCGTAGGCGGATGCCGGCCAGAAGCGGGACGAGTCGGGCGTGAGTACCTCGTCGACGAGCGTGACGACCCCGTCGATGAGCCCGAACTCGAACTTGGTGTCCGCGATGATGATCCCGCGCTTCGCGGCATGGTCGCGGGCCGCGGAGTACAGCGAGACCGAGGCCTCCTGCAGCGCCGAGCCGTGCTGCTCGCCGAGGATCTCGTTCATGCGGTGGACCGAGATGTTCTCGTCGTGGGCTCCGAGTTCGGCCTTCGTGGACGGAGTGAACATCGGCTGAGGCAGGCGGCCCGACTCCTGGAGTCCGGCGGGGAGCCGCATGCCGCACACGGTGCCGAGACGCTTGTACTCGGCCCAGCCACTTCCCGCGAGATACCCGCGGACGATGCACTCGACCGGGAAGACCTGCGCCTTCTTGACCAGCATGAACCGGCCCGCGAGCCAGTCGGCGTGCGCCGCGAACTCCGCGGGAAGGTCGGCCACGTCGGCCGACAGGAGGTGGTTCGGGACGATGTCGCCGAGCAGGTCGAACCAGTACAGCGAGAGCTTCGTGAGCACCTCGCCCTTGTACGGGATCGGGTCGGCCAGGACGACGTCGAAGGCGCTGAGCCGGTCACTGGCCACGAGCAGGAGACGGTCGCCGAGGTCGTAGATGTCACGGACCTTGCCGCGGGCGTCCGGTCGGATGTCCATAGGTTCGCTCACGTGGGTTCCCTTTGCGTCGTGGCGCGTCGACCGGCATCGCTGATGACACATCGGCGCCGTCGGGTGTCGAACGGCTGCGGAGGGGCGCCGCGGCGTGTGGACATTGTAGCGGTTGGCGCCCGCCCGCGGAGCGTTTCAGACCTCCCCTGAAAGCCTCTGGAAGTGCGTCAGAACCAGCCGAAGACGAGCGTCCCGAGAGCGTAGATCCCATGAATGAGGGCGAACGCGACGAGCGTGAACGCGACGTAGCGGTGGACCCGCGAGTGAAGCCTGCCTTTGAAGGTGATCACGCGGAGGCCCAGAAGCGCCTCGAACACGAGCAACAGGAACAGGAATACCCCGGCGACGGCCACGATGTAGAGCGGCTGGAACGTCATGCGCATCTCCCTTGTCGATGGACTCGGCATGCAACGATCGGTGAAGCGGCTACGAGCGCGGACGTCACTCCGCGATCGGATCCTGCGGAGCGGGGAACGACAGCGCGGCGATGAACCTCCGCTGGAAGTCCGGGTCTCCCGCCAGGTCGACGGTGCGGACGCGGCGTGCCAGCGCGTCCGCCTCGCGCCGGGAAGCCCCCGACAGCAGCATGGCCGAGGCGCCGGCGAGCGCTGCATTGCCGGCGAGCGTGACGCGCCCGGTCCACGCGTGCGGCACGACGCCCACAGCCGCGAGCGAAGCCGGGCGCAGGCTGCTACCGAAGCCACCCGCGACCAGCACCTCTGCGACGCCGTCAGCCGGACGACCCGCCTCCGCGAGGACCATCTCGATGGCCACCTGCACCGCGGCCTTGGCAAGCTGTGCCTGGCGCACGTCCTGCTGGGTGAGCAGCACGTCCGAGGACACCTCGAACACCCGGCCTCCGGGGGTCTCGACGACCCGCGAGGCGAGCGGTCCCTCCGGCTGCAGACGACCGGAGACGTCCAGCGCACGCGTCCTCAGCAAAACCGCGAGCAGGTCGATGAGCCCCGAACCGCACAGGCCGCGGGGGCGCTGCCCGTCGATGGTGCGGATCCCGAGAACGTCGCCGTCCAGCCACACCGCCTCGATGGCTCCCGACTCCGCGCGCATGCCGCTCGTGAGGCCGTAGCCCTCGAACGCGGGTCCCGCCGCCGCGGAGGCCGCGTAGATCGAACCGCCCGACACGAGGACGACCTCGCCGTTCGTGCCCAGGTCGACGAGCAGTGCGTCATCCGGTCTCGACGCAAGACCCGTGGCGAGGAGCCCCGCGATCGCGTCCGCTCCGATGAAGGCGGAGACCTCGGGCCCGACGATCACGCTCGCGCCCCCGAGCTTCGGCAGGTCGGCCGCGACCGCGTCGAGAACGCGCGTCGGGCGGTCGACGCCGGGCGACGCACCGTCCCCGAGCATGCTCACGTCGTCACCGAGGAACAGGCGGGTCATCGCCGGGTTCCCCACGACGACCACCTCGCGCAGGATCCCGTGGGCGGCCCGCAGCGTGCAGGTCAGCGTCGAGACGAGCGTCTCGACCCCGTGCGTCACGGCTTCACGCAGCTCCCCCGCTTCGCCCTCGACCGCCCGGGAGACCCTCGACAGCACGTCGTGCCCCCAGGCGGTCTGCGGGTTGAGATCGGCGAGCTCGCCGAGCACCCGGCCGTCGGTGAGGTCGTGAAGGCGGACCGCGATGGTCGTCGTACCGATGTCGACGGCGGCTCCGAGCGGTGCGACCCCAACGGGCGTGACTACGCCCCGCGCCTCGGGGGACTCCACCAGCGGCTCGGGGCCGACGCTCGCGATCTGAGCTCGTATCGCTCCGGACGTCTCGGGGACCTCGACGAGCACCTCCCCATCTACCCCGACGCGCGCGCGGCAGGCGAGGCGTGTGCCCGCGCGGGCGGCCGCGCCGAGCGCCTCGAGCTCGGACCGGTCCGGAGGTGCCACGGCTCCCGTCGCGCGGACCCTGCAGGAGCCGCAGCGTCCGAACCCGCCGCAGGGAGCGACGAGATGGACCCCGGCAGACGCGGCGGCGGCGTGCAATGTGGTGCCGGACGCCACCGTGGCGCTCAGCCCACTCGGTTCGAAACGCACGAGCACGCCGGACATCGCGACCTCCCTCTCCTCAAGTATCGCACCGCGCAACCCGCTACGGTCGTCGCCGCACGGCGCCGGGCGACGGCCCGCGAGCCCCGCGCACGCGGAGCGCGTCCGAGTAGTAGTCTCGAACCGGACGAAGGAGGCATGACATGCGCCACGGACCGCTCGCCGTCTCTGCTCTCGCGCTCGCAGCGCTGCTGCTCACGGCGTGCGCGAGCGTGCCGACAACACCCCCCGGGATCACGGGCACCGTGGGCTCCGTCTCCTCCGCCGGGGACGGCGCCACGATCCTTGTGACGGGAAGCGGCCAGGTCGACAAGGCGTCGGTGTTCATCGACGCGCGGACCGTCCTGTTCCGCGAGGACGCGACCGGAACTTCGGCGGCCCTCCTGTCGGAGATCACCGTCGGGTCGCGCGTCAGCGTCTGGTTCGACGGCCCCGTGGCGGAGTCGTACCCCGTGCAGGGCCACGCGGGAACCGTGCTGCTGAAGCTGACGGGCTCGTAGGGGGCGCGGTCCGGCGCTCCGGCGGTCGAGCGACCCGACTACTCGCCGCTCCACACCTCATGGACGATACGCCCGCGGCCTTCCTGCTTCCCGCGGAACATGAGGGCGTCGGCCGCGCGCACCATGTAGTCGACGCTCGGCGGGGCGACGGTGAACGTGACCGCGCCGATGGTGCAGCCCACCGACCACTCGCCGTCGACGGCTTCGTCGATCGCCTCGCTGATCACCGCGAGCACCTTGGGTGCCATGGCCGCGTCGGTGTCGTCCAGCAGCACGCCGAACTCGTCGCCCCCGAGCCGGGCCACGATGTCGGTCGCACGCAGGCGCATCGCGACCGCCTGCGCGACCGTGTGAAGAAGCCGGTCGCCTTCCGTGTGACCGAGAGCGTCGTTGACCTCTTTGAAGTGGTCCAGGTCGATGTACGCGACCGTCACGGGCCGTCCCGTGCGGCGGAGGTAGCTCAGCGCGAGGTGGGCGCGGTCGGCGAAGCTGCGGCCGTTGGCGACGCCGGTGAGGGAGTCGGTCCGCGCGAGGACGCGTTCGCGTTCGTTCGTGGCCTTGGTGCGAGCGACCAGCTCCAGCGCGATCCAGAAGAAGCCCAGGCGCGCGGTCGCGTTCCACACGACGATCCAGACGGCGAGCTGGTGCGTGGTGTCGATGTAGTCGAGCAGCCCCCACACGATCGCGCTCATGATCGCGAAGAGGATGCCGGCGCGTCGTGAGATGAACCAGGCGGCCAGGACGATCGGTCCCGTGTAGAAGATCGAGAAGGTGACGTCGGCGCCGGTGATGTGGTCGAGGGCCGCAACGACGGCGACGATCACCAGGCATTCGAGCCACAGCGCCCACTCGGGCTGCTCCGCGAACATGATCCCGAGCGTCCGCCCGATGCCGCGAGGCGTGGCGGCCTCCGAACGGCTCCAGGGGCTGAACGGGAGGCCGACCGAGTTCACCGGCCCGGCGACCCGGGGCGCGTCAACGCCGCCGCGACCCGGACGGCCGGCGTCGCGCGCTGCTGTGGTGCCCTCTTTGCGTGCCGCCGTCGCGATGTCGCCCCCTCATCCGCCCGCCGGCGCAAGTCTACCGTGCGAGCGTTGTCGGGGACAGACCCCTGGGCCTACGACGACCCGGTGGCGCTGCCGCCCTCGGGAGACTCGGAGAAGACCTCGGCCGCGTCGTCGCCTTCCGCCGCCTCGATGCGCGCCGGGTCGGACCCCTCTAGACCGGCGTATCGCGCCGCCTCGTCGCCCGACT
>JANYKZ010000103.1 GCA_025361505.1 Coriobacteriia bacterium | reverse complement strand
CCGTCCCAGATGACCACGTCGCACTCGAACTCGGCGGCGTGCAGGATGTCGGCGTAGTCCACACCCGCCATGACGACGGCACCAACCTCGATGAGGTGTTCGTACTCCTCGCGCTCCTCGACCGTCACGCCGAGGTCGTCGAGGTCCTGCATCGAGGCGTAGCGCTCGACGCGCATCGCGGTGAGATCGCGGTAGGGCATGGGGTGCCGGATGTCGACGCCCTTGAGGCCGTGCTCGGCCAGCAGCTCCCAAACGTAGCGGGAGATGCCCGACTTGCCGACTCCCGTGCGCACGGCGCAGATCGAGATGACGGGCTTCGTCGACGGGAGCATCGTGCGCTGTGCGGCGATCAGCTCGAAGTCCGCGCCGGCAGCAAGAACGATCGAGGCCTTGTGCATGACGTCGACATGCGCGACGTCGGAGTAGGCGAACACGACCTTGGCGATGCGCTTGTCACGGATGAGCGTTGCGAGTTCGGACTCGGGGACGATCGGGATCCCGTCGGGATACAGCGGTCCCGCGATCACCGCAGGGTAGGTGCGTGAGTCGATGCCCGGGATCTGCGTCGCGGTGAACGCGACGACGTCCACAGAAGGGTCGTCCCGATACAGGACCTGGAAGTCGTGGAAGTCGCGCCCTGCTGCGCCCATGATGACGGTCCGTATACGTTCCATCGTCAGCTCCCTGCGTCGGCTCCGGCTGTCGACCGCTCGCTGCATACTCCAGCACGAATAGTGTATACCCGCGCGGTGCGAACCGCCGCGGTCCTCGCGGTGCGCTACCATCGTGTCACGCGCGGCGGGGACCAGCGCGTCAGCCCTCGGGGGAGGAACCTTGGCCGTCCAGGTCGTCACCGATTCCACGAGTTCGATGTCGGCCGAACTGGCCGCCGCCAACGGCATCCGCGTCGTCCCGCTGTCCGTGACGCTCGGCGGCGTCAGCGAGTCCGATCTCGAGATCGACGCCGAGGACTTCTACCGCCGCATGCTGACCACGCGCGACTTCCCGACGTCGTCGCAGCCGCCCCTCGCGCTGATGATCGAGGCGCTCGAGGAGCCGGTCGCGCGCGGCGACGAAGTGGTGGCGGTGCTGATCTCCTCGAAGATGAGCGGCACGTACGAGAGCGCGTTGCTTGCGCGCGACCAGGTCATCGAACGGCACCCGGGCGCGACGATCGAGGTGGTCGATTCCCGCTCCAACTCCATGGAGGAGGGCTTCGCTGTGCTCGCGGCCGCGAAGGTCGCTGCCGCGGGCGGAACCGCCGCTGATGCAGCCGCCGCCGCTCGCGTGACCACCGGCCGCACCCGCTGGCTCTTCACGCCCCGTACGCTCGACTACCTGCGGATGGGTGGCCGCATCGGCAACGCGCGGGCCCTTCTCGGGTCGCTGCTGCAGATCCGCCCGATCCTGAGCGTGGTCGACGGTGTCACCGCGACCGTGAAGTCGGTCCGCACGCAGCGTCGGGCGCTCGAGGGGATCGCCGCGATGGTCGCCGCCGACATCGAGGCCTACGGCTTCGTCGGAGCGGTCGTCCACCACGTGATCGACCTTGACGAAGGGGAGGCGCTCGCCTCGCTCATCGAGGCGCGGACCGGCCACCGGCCCGCCGTGCAACTGCTGGTCACCTCCGTCGGCATCCACGTGGGACCGGGTTCGCTCGGCGTGGTCTACGAGGTCGCCTCCGACCTGCACAAGAACACCGGGCCGGCGCTGTGACGCGTCCCTCGCCGCTGCTGGTCACCGATTCCAGCTGCGACCTGCCCCGTGAGCTCGTGGGACGGCTCGGGGTCGAGGTGCTCAACCTGCGGTTCCGCTTCGGGGACGACGAGCACGTGGATGACCTCGGCGAGACCATGCCGCACGAGCGCTTCTACGGGCTGATGCGCGACGGAGCGACGCCGACCACGGCTGCCGTCCCGCTCGCGGAGTACGTGGAGACGTTCGAATCGGCGGTCGCCCAGGGGCGTCCTGTTCTGCTGCTGGGGCTGTCCAGCGCGCTGTCGAGCACGTACGAGACCGCGCTCACGGCGCGCGACATGGTCGTCGCGGACCATCCCGGGGCGGACGTCCGGGTCATCGACTCGCTCAACGCGTCGGCGGCGTTGGGCTTCCTGCTGTTCGAAGCGGCCCGGATTCTCGAGAACGGCGCCGGCATCGACACGCTGACCGAATGGGCGATGGCGGCGCGCACGCGCGTGAACGGGTACTTCACCCTCGAGTCGCTCGAGCACCTCAGGCGCGGCGGCCGGATCTCGGACGCGCTCGCGTTCGCCGGAACGATGCTCGACGTACGGCCCGTCCTGCGCATCGACGGCACAGGAGAACTGGTGTTCGCGGGGCAGGCGCGCGGGCGTCGCAAGTCGATGAAGGCGCTCGTCGACATCGCGGCCCAGCGGGTCGTCGACCCGCGGGGGCAGACCGCGTTCGTGGCGCACGGCGACGCTCTCGAGGACGCGCATGCCCTGCGGGACCGGTTGCTTGCGCGCGTGGAGTTCGCCGACGTGGTCGTGGCCGAGATCGGGCCCGTCATCGGCTCGCACGTGGGGCCGGGGATGCTCGCGGTGGTGTTCTCGGGGGCAGGGCGCTAGACGTCGTCCGCGGCCGCTCCTGACGTGTCAGGGGCGTGCGCTACGATGGGTCGCGCCCGGCCATCTCCAACCGTCTTCCTGGGGGACCCGCATGCGGCCAGTCAGATTCGTGCACGCCGCCGACCTGCACCTCGGCGCGCCCTTCCAGGGCGTCGACGCATCGGACGCGCGCGTCCGCGCCGCGCTGCTCGCGTCGACCTACGAGGCCCTCGATCGCATCGTCGAGCTGTGCCTCACCGAGAAGGTCGACTTCCTGCTGATCGCCGGCGACGTGCACAACAGTCGCGAGCGGAGCCGACCTGCGCAGTTCAGGTTCCAAGCCGCCATGGAACGCCTCGCTGAGGCAGGAATACCCGTCTACGTCGCCCGGGGCAACCACGATCCCGCCGACGGCTGGTCGGCCGGCCTGCGCCTGCCCGAGACCGTCCACTACTTCTCCACGGCCGCAGTGGAGGCGTTCACCGTCGAGCGTGACGGCGAGCCGATCTGCACGATCTACGGGCGCGGGTACGAGCGGGCCGCCGAGAAACGTGACTTCGCCTCAGGCTACCGCCGCTCGCCCGACGACCGGGTCGCCGTCGGCGTCCTGCACACCAATGTGGGCAGCCGTTCGGACTTCGAGGACTACGCCCCCGCATCGATGGAGACGCTGCGCGGTTCGGGCATGGACTACTGGGCCCTGGGCCACATCCACAAGCCCGAGGTGCTCTGCGTCGCCCCCGCGATCGTGTACGCGGGCAGTCCGCAGGGGCTCAACCCAAAGGAGGACGGGCTCCACGGCTGCTATCTCGTGGAGGCCGACGCCTCGGGGGCGATGCCCGAGTTCAGGGTCGTGTGCTCGGTGACGTGGGCGCGCCGTAGCGCGGACGCTTCTTCGTGCGCGAACATCGACGACGTGCGGGACGTCCTGCGCCGCGTCTGCGACGAGGTACGGTCCGACGCCGGGGGCCGGCCCGCGATCGCACGCATCGAGCTGACCGGACGCTGCGAGGCGCACGAGGCGCTGGTGAGCGGCGCGTCCATGACCGACCTCCTGTGCGACCTTCGCGACGAGCAACTCGCCGCCTATCCGTGGGTCTGGATCGACCGGGTCACGGACCGCACCGCCGCCTCGCTCGACATAGACGCGCTGCGCGTCCAGCAGGACTTCACGGGCGACCTCGTGCGGCTCGTCGATGAGCTGGTGGCCGACCCGCAAGCGGTGGCCGCGTTGCTCGCCGAGGTCCTCGAGCCTGTCGAGGGGTCGGTCGGCGTCATCGAGTCGGACCTGACTCCCGAGGAGCTGGTGGTGCGCGCCCGCGACCTGTGTCTGGACCGGCTCGAGGGGGAGACGCGATGAGGCTCGTCCGCATCGAGGCGGAGAGGTTCGGTCGCATCGACGAGACGACTCTCGGCGATCTGTCGCCGCAGCTGACCGTCGTGCTCGGTCCGAACGAGGCAGGGAAGAGCAGCCTGACCGCTCTGGTCCGACACGTCCTGTACGGCTTCCCGACCCCGGCCAGTCAGGAGAACCCGTATCTCTCGGCCTCCGGCGGCAAGCGCCAGGGACGGTTGGTCTTCGCGGACGCCGCTGGCGAGTGGGTCGTCGAGCGGACCGAGGGTCCGCGCGGCGGACCCGTGACGGTACGCGCGATGTCGGGGCGTCCGCGCGACGGTCTGGTCGACGAGCTGACCAGGGGGGTCAGTCGTGCCGCGTACCGCGTCGTGTTCGGCTTCGGCCTCGCGGAGATGCAGCAGATCGAGCAGCTCAAGGGCAAGGACGACGACCTGATGTCCCGGCTCTACGCGGCCGGGGCGGGCCTGACCGTCAGTCCGATCGACATCCGCGCGAAGCTGTCGGAGCGCATGGACGCCCTGTGGAAGAAGGGCGGGTCCGCACCGTCGATCAACAAAGCGCGCGCCGCACGCATCGACGTGCGCAGCGAGATCCGTCGGCTTGAGGGCGAGGCCGACACCGTCCGCGCCGACGCCGAGCGTCTGGTCGAGGTCGAGGAGCGGCTGTCGGGCGCCCGCGCTGAGCGAACGGCGACCCAGGCGCGCTCGGAGCGCCTCGCGCGCACGGTCGCCGAGGTCGACCGCCTGCTCACCGAGTCTGCTCAGGCGGCGTCACGTGCTCAGGCCGTCGCGGCCGACGCCGCGAACGCGCGCAGGGCCGCTGAGGCAGCACCCGTCGACGAGGATGCGCTGCGCGCGGCAGAGGCCGTGCGCGGGCTGTCGGCGGAGTCTCCCTCGTTCCGCGACCGGCTGAGCGTGCTTTCCGAGCAGCAGGGCAAGCTCGCGGCGGTCGAACAGCGCCTTCGCGCAGCCCTTTCCGACGCCGGTTGGTCCGAGGCCCAGGCCCTCGCGGCGACCGCGGACGCGGGGATCGCGGCGGAGATCGAGAACGCGCGTGCCGCTTTGAACGACCTCAGCACCCGTGCGGTCCTCGCGGTCGAGGCGCGCGACCGGGCGTCGGCCGACGTCGCGGGAGCCGCCGCCATCGCTGTGGCCGCGCGCCCGTGGTCGGTACCCGGCCTTGTGGCCGCGGGACTGGGCGCGGCTGGGTTCGCAGCGGGCATCGCCCTGGGCCAGACCGCATTGGCCGGCTTCGCCCTTGTGATCGCCATCGCCGGGGTGGTGCTCGCGCTCGTCCGTGTCAATCCCATGGGCGGAGGGACGGACGCCGCGCAGGCGAGGAGTCGTCTGGCCGCCGCCGAGGCGGCCGTACGTGCCGCGCAGCGGGCGCTCGACGAGCGTACCGTGGCCTGGAGCGAACGGGTGCGCGCGTGGGGGCTGGGGGACGGGAGCGAGGAACCGGCCGCAGTCGCCGCCCGGCTGCAGGCGGCGCGAGAGGTGCGCGCAGCCGACGATCAGCGCTCGGCCGTCCGTGAGGCGATCGTTCGGGAAGAGCAGCGGGTCGGATCCTACGTCGAGCGTGTCCGCACGTCGGTCGCTCCGCTTCTGGGCGAGGAGCCCGCCGGTGTCACGCCGGATCGGTGCGTCGAGCTCGTCGGCCGCGCGACGGCGCGCGTCGAGTCGGCCGCGCTCGCGGACTGTGCGCGGGTCGATGCGCTCCGCGAAGCAGAGCGCCTGGACCGCGAAGCTGAGGCCTCACGGGCCGTATCTGAGAAGTCGGCCGCCGCCGTGGCAGACCTGCTCGCCGAGGCATGCGTGCCCGGCGGCGGGCTCGAAGACGTGCGGCACCTCGAGGCGGAGGCACGGCTCGAGGCGGAGGACGCGCTCCAGACCTTCGATCGGCTGACCGCCGAGGAGGCGACGCTGCGCACCCGGATCGATGCCGAGGGGCGCGAGGACCGGCTCGCCTCGCTGCGGCTCCAGGTCGAGACGCTCGGTGAGCTCATCGCGGCGGATGTGCGCGAGTACACCGTGCTCACGCTGGCCTCGCAGCTGCTGAGCCGCGCGCAGGCGCGCTACGAACGCGAGCGCCAGCCGGAGGTCGTCAAGCGCGCCGAGGCGGCCTTCACGCGCATGACCAACGGGCGCTACCCGCACATCGCGATACCCCTGGGCAAGGAGGACCTCGAGGTCTTCACTACCAGCGCCGCAGCCGCCGGCACCGACAAGTTGTCGCGCGGAACCGCGGAGCAACTCTATCTGGCGCTGCGCATAGGACTGGTCGACCAGCTCGGGGAGATCGGTGCGGGACTGCCGGTACTCATGGACGACGTCCTCGTGAACTTCAGCCCCGATCGCCTCCAGCCCGCCGCCGAGGCCATCGCGGGGCTGGCGCAGACGCGGCAGGTCGTGTTCTTCACCTGTCACCCGGCGATGGCGGACCTGCTGTGCCGCGTCTCGCCGCAGGCTGTCCGCATCGAGCTCCAGGGTCCGCCGGCGCATGGCTAGGTCGTCGTGGTGCGTGTTCCCTTTCCCGAGGGAAGGTGCGTCAGAGATACGCGGCCGAGGAGACGGTCGAGCGTGTCGCGTGCCTCCTGAAGTTGCTGCAGGCCGTCCTCGACCTGTAGATCGGCCTGCGCCGTGGCGCTCGCTTCGTCGCTGACGAGCGCGTCGAGCGCGAGGTTGAGCCCGGTCAGGACCTCGGAGCCTCCCGTGACGATGAGGTCCCGGACGGTCAACGCTTCCGGGTCGGTGACCTCCAGGCCGTTGACGTCGTCGACGGTCTTCTGGGCCGCGGCGATGCGGGCGCGGTACGCTCCCACGTCGATGGTCCCCTTGGCCGTATCGGTTCCGAACGAGGATGCGATCGGCGTGATGGCGGCGCGGACCGCCTTGAGCCGGGCATCCAGCGCGGTGAGTTCCGCGCTCTGCGTCGCGTCCTGTCTCGGCGCGGCGAGCGTGGTCGCCAACCACCAGGCTCCCGCTGCGAGGGCGGCCAGCACGACCGCGGCGACCAGTGCGATGGTCAGGGCGCGGCGCCGCTCGGCTCCGGAGGGAGCGGCAGCGGACGCGGCTCCGGTGTCCGTGCCCATCGCTTCGCCCCGCGAGCGTGCCATCTGCTCTCCCTGTGACCGAGATGCCGTGTCGTGGGGGAACATACACCACAACGCACGACGGCGCGGAGCGCCGCGCCGTCTCCCCCGAGAGGAGTCCGAGTTGCCGCAGATCAAGGTATTCGCGCTCTCGACCTGCCCGTACTGCCGGCAGGCACGCACGTTCCTGGACGACAGCGGCGTCGTCTACGATGTCGTCGAAGTCGACAAGCTCGCAGGCCAGGAGCGCACCGACGCGATCGACGAGGTAAAGCGCCTGTCCAACGGCACCTCGTTCCCCGTGATCGTGGTGGGCGACGAGGTCGTCGTCGGCTACAACAAGGCCCGGATCCAGCAGCTCATCGGTCTCTGAACGAGGCAGCCCCGACCCCGACGAGAGGGAAACCCCACGTGAGCGACGCACCCGTGCGGCGACGGTTCTTCGCCGGCACCACCGAGGACGATCTCAAGGAGTTCATGGTGCCGTTCGTGGCGCGCCTCGGCTACCGGCTGAACACCGATTCCGGGTTCGTCGACGCGGTGCTCTCGTCGGAACTCGAGATCCTCGCCGAGACGGGCGACGTCTACTGCCCGTGCCGCATACGGACCGGCGACCCGAAGGCCGATGTGGCCATCATCTGTCCGTGCATCCCGTTCCACCTCGACGAGTTCGCCGCTCTGCGCAAGTGCTGGTGCGGGCTCTTCATCCGGACCGACGTCGAGGACGGTTCGTCGCTCGAGGGGGTCATCGAGGAGACATCGGGCCCGGTGGACGTGCGCGTTGCGGCGGTCGGCGATCTGGTCGACGGCCAGGCGCGCCACGTGAAGATCGGCAAGCGCGACATCGCCCTCGTCCGGGCAGCCGGTGAGTTCTTCGCGCTGTCCGATCTCTGCAGGCACGCCTTCGGGCCGTTGTCGCAAGGATTCATGGAGGGATACCACCTGGCCTGCCCGTGGCACGGCTGGAGGTACGACGTGCGCGACGGGAGTACGGATCATCCGGACTCCGTCGTCCGCACCTACCCGGTCGTCGTGCGCGACGGCGAGGTCTTCATCACCGTCGAGGTCTAGCGCGCGCGTCAGTCCTGCGCCCGGCCGACGCTGTGGCGCCCGCTTCCGGTCCAGCCGTGACGCCGGCGATGACGCCGGCGGTTGAGCGCGACGAACACCGCGCTCGAGACACCGGCGAAGACGAGCCACTCGGCCGCGGGTGTGCCCCCCAGGGCCTCGAGCGCCGCGGCGCCGATCGCCCCGACCGCGAAGGGCGCGGAGGCGCGGTCGCGCGCGGCGGCACTCGCGGCTGCGATGCCGACGGCCACGATCACCCACGCCCAGAACCACACCCGCACCGTGCGTCCCCTCGTCGACGACCCGTCCGCGGAAGCGTACCGCATCCCTCAGCGCCGGGTTCGGATCGTGCCGAACCGCATGAAGCGCATAACTATGGTGCGCTGATTCCCGTTGTGCCGGCACCGCCGCGCGGGTACATTCGTGCTGAGGCTCCACACGCTCGCATCACAACGGAGGTCCACAATGACTGACACCATCCCCGGCGTGGTCGATACCATCGGCTCGACGCCCCTCGTCCGACTCGACAAGCTGGGCGCGGGACTCCCCGGCCGCGTCTACATCAAGCTGGAGTCGCGCAACCCCGGTGGATCGGTCAAGGACCGCATCGGTCTTGCCATGATCGAGGACGCCGAGGCCCGCGGCCTCATCGCTGCCGGCACGTCTGTCATCGTCGAACCCACCAGCGGCAACACCGGCATCGCGCTGGCCCTTGTCGGTGCAGCGCGCGGCTACCGCGTGGTCTTGGTGATGCCCGAGTCGTTCTCCCTCGAGCGCCGGAAGGTCTTCGCGGCGTATGGCGCCGAGCTCGTCCTGACCGACCGGGCACTGGGGATGAAGGGCGCCGTCGAAAAGGCCCGCGAGGTGGCCGCCGGCATCGAGGGCGCGTTCATCCCCGGTCAGTTCGACAACCCCGCGAACCCCGCGGCCCACTACGCCACCACCGGTCCCGAGATCGACCAGGCCCTCGGCGACGAGGAGCTCTACGCCTTCGTGGCCGGAGTCGGCACGGGCGGGACGATCAGCGGCGGCGGGCGTTTCCTCAAGGAGGCCCGTCCCGGCTCCCTGGCGGTCGCGGTCGAGCCGACCGAGTCGCCCATCATCTCGCAGCGGATCGCGGGAGAGCCTCTCACGCCCGGCCCCCACGGGATCCAGGGCATCGGAGCGAACTTCATCCCCGCGACGCTCTCGCTGGACGTCCTCGACGAGGTCGAGCACGTGGACAGCGCCGCAGCGATCGCGATGGCCCGCCGCCTCGCTGCCGAGGAGGGCGTCTTCGTGGGCATCTCCTCGGGCGCCAACGTCGTGGCCGCTCTGCGGCTCGCCGCGCGACCCGAAGCGGCCGGCAAGGTCGTCGTCACCGTCGCACCCTCGACCGGCGAGCGCTACCTTTCGACCCCGCTGTGGGAGGGATACGGCGAGTGAGAGTCTCGCAGCGCCTCGACTACGCGATCCGCGCCCTGACCGCGCTGGCCCAGCAGCCCGCCGGCGTCTACATCGCGGCCGGTGAGATAGCGGACGGCCTCGGCCTGCCTCGGCGCTTCGTGGAGCAGCAGTTCACGGGGTTGGCCCGGGCCGGTATCGTCGACTGCCGCCGCGGTGCGGGCGGCGGGTGCGCGCTCCTGCGCCCGGCCAACGAGGTCACGGTGGCGGAGGTCGTGAGGGCGGTGCAGCGCATCGTGCTCGACGTGCCCCACGTGACCGGCTCGGCCGTGTCCGAGATGTGGGAGGCTGCGTCGGCCTCCCTCGAACTCGCGCTCGACGATACGACGCTGGCCGCGCTGGCCGAGCGGCAGCGCGAGCTCGACGCGCAGGTGGCGCCCATGTACTACATCTGAGCACTTCATCGATCGATAGGATCGCGTCACACTCGACGGCCTCCGTATCCATTCGGAGGCCGTCGAGCCGTGGTGGCGCATGGCGTCGGCCCCCGGGGCGAGAGCCACGCCCGAAGCGTACGAAACACGCACGAAACACGCCACGCGGGGGCGATTCTCGCAGGTGCTCATGGGCTGTTCGTCCTTGTATCACTCTGATACACTCGCTGAATCCTGAGGCGGGGTGTATCCAGGGAGATTTTCGAGCCACCCGGCCAGCAGATCAGGGCAGTCAAGTCGGAGGAAAGGGATGAGCATGGGCAAGTTCAAGAAGTACCTGTCCGTAGTCGCCGTGCTCGCTGCCGTGGCGCTGGTCGTCACCGGTTGCGGAGCGTCGACGACCACCACCACAGGCGGAGGCACCAGCACGGGCCCCGTCAGCGTCACGATCGGCATCGGCGCCCCGATCACCCAGGGCGCGACCGCTCTGGGCCTCGGCATGGAGCGCGGCGCGAAGCTCGCCATCACGGACATGAACGCGTCCGCTGAGGCGAAGGCCGCCGGCATCACGTTCACCAGCACCACCGGTGACGACCAGGGCGACCCCAAGACGGGCGTCAACGTCGCCAACCAGTTCGCCTCGAACCCGAACCTCGTGGGCGTCATGGGCCACCTGAACTCGGGCGTCTCCATCCCGGCCTCTGCCGTCTACAGCCGCGCGAACATCGTCATGATCTCGCCGGCCTCCACGAACCCTGCGCTCACCCTGCAGGGTCTGAAGAACGTCTTCCGCGTCTGCACCATCGACTCGGTCCAGGGCCCCGCGGCCGCTGACCGTGCCACGGGCGACCTGGGCAAGAAGGCCGTCTTCATCGTCGACGACTCCACTCCCTACGGTACCGGCCTCGCCGACGAGTTCGGCAAGGAGTTCACCGCCAAGGGCGGCAAGGTCCTCGGTCGCGAGAAGACCGGCGACAAGGACACCGACTTCAAGGCCCTCGTCACCAAGATCAAGGCCACGAACCCGGACCTGGTCTACTACGGCGGCGTGTACAACGCCGGCGCGCTGCTCTCCAAGCAGCTCAAGGACGGCGGCGTGAAGGTCCCGATGATGGGTGGCGACGGTCTCTACGACGGCCAGTACATCAAGCTCGCCGGTGCCGCCAACGCTGAGGGCGACTTCGCCACCTCCGTCGGCCTCCCCCTGGCCCAGCTCCCGGCCGGCGAGAAGTTCACGACCGAGTTCAAGGCCGCGTATCCCAACGATGAGATCGCCGCATACGACGCGTACTCGTACGACGCCGCGACGGTCATCATGAAGGCCGTCCTCGTCGCCGCGGGTAAGGTCACCGCCGCGAAGGTCACCTCTCCCGAGGGCCGCGCTGCCATCATCTCCGCTGTTGCCGCCACCAACTACACCGGCATCACCGGCGCGATCGCGTTCGACGCCAAGGGCGACACCACCAACAAGGCCATCACGCTGTACGTGGTCAAGGGCGGCGTGTGGATCCCGTTCGTCAAGTAACGCAGCTCTGACGCTCCAGATGTAGAAGGATTCCGGGAGCCCGGGCGGGCGCACCAAAGGCCCCGCCCGGGCTTTCTCGGCAGTAGGGGGTCGGCCGGACGCCCGCGTCGCATTCGAAGACCGGGGGCTCTCCGGACCGTGCTACGATTCCGGCGGTCTTTCAAGCGGCCGCGGCAGGGAAACGAGGAAGACGTGGCTCTCGATACACTCATGCAGCAGATGGTGAACGGCATCACGCTGGGTGGCATGTACGCACTGATCGCGCTCGGCTACACGCTCGTCTACGGCATCATGCTCATGATCAACTTCGCCCACAGCGAGATGTTCATGGCCGGTGCCTACGTCGGCCTGTTCACGCTCACGGGCCTCACCAATCCGAAACTCGTCGGGTCCGGCACCGTCGCCTTCCTCACGAAGAACGGTATCGGACTGGTGCTTCTCTTCACCATCGTGTTCCTGATCGCGGGTGTCGCGATCGGGTTGCTCGGCGTGATCATCGAGCGGACCGCCTACCGGCCGCTCCGCAACGCGCCGCGCCTCGCACCGCTCATCTCGGCGATCGGTGTGTCAATCTTCCTGCAGAACGCGGTGTTGTTGTGGGTCGACAGCAAGGCGCTGCCGTTCCCGCAGGTGTTCCCGATCGTCAACATCAAGATCTTCGGCAACGCCTCGATCAGCACGCTCCAGATCTTCATCCTGGTGTCGGTCGTGCTGATCCTGATCGTTCTCGACACGTTCGTGAGCAAGACGCGCATCGGCAAGGCCATGCGCGCGACCTCTCAGGACCGTGATGCCGCCGGGCTGATGGGCGTCAACATCAACACGGTCATCGCGCTCGCATTCTTCATCGGACCCGCCCTCGGGGCCGTGGCGGGCATCTTCAACGGCATGTACTACGGCACGGTGAACTGGAACATGGGGTTCCTCCCCGGCATCAAGTCCTTCACCGCCGCCGTTATCGGTGGTATCGGTAACCTGCGTGGCGCCATGCTGGGCGGGTTCGTGCTCGGCATCATCGAGTCGCTGGCGGCGGGCTTCCTGGCCACCGGCTACAAGGACGTCGTCGCGTTCGTCATCCTCATCCTGGTCCTGATCTTCCGTCCGGGCGGCCTGCTCGGCGAGTCCGTCGTGGAGAAGGTGTAGCTATGGCCGGATCAAAGATGGATATCCGGACCAACGTCCAGTCCAAGGGGTGGAGTCGCGGCAAGATCGCGTTCGCCATCTTCCTGGGCGTGTTGGTCGTCTTCGCACCGGTGCTGCTGCAGGGGTTCCAGACGATGAGCTTCTTCGTCCGCGTGCTCGGCATCATCGGCATCTACGTTCTGCTGGCCCTGGGCCTGAACATCGTCGTCGGCTACGCAGGACTTCTCGACCTGGGGTACGTGGCGTTCTACGCCATGGGCGCCTACGCGGCGGTCATCCTCGGTGAGAAGTTCGTCACCGCGGTCCAGATGATCAGCAACGTGGGGCTGAGGGACTTCCTCGTGAGTTCCCAGTTCATCGTGATGCTCCCTGTGGCGGCGATCATCGCGGCGCTCACGGGACTCGCTCTCGGCACGCCGGTACTGCGCCTCCGCGGCGACTACCTCGCGATCGTCACGCTCGGGTTCGGCGAGATCATCCGCATCCTCGCGACCAACGACTTCCTGGGCCTGACGAAGGGCGCATACGGCATGATGGCGCCCGTGGCGCAGCCGTTGGGGCTCTCGCAGCTGCAGCTGCTCCCCGTCGCCATCCCGGCGATCGGGTTCAACTTCATCTTCTCGGTGAACCTGTACTGGTACTACATCGTCGTGCTGCTGATCGTGCTCGCCGTCTTCGTCGTCCGCCGCCTCGACAACTCGCGGCTCGGTCGCGCGTGGGTCGCGATGCGCGAGGACGAGGTGGCCGCGAGTTCGGTCGGCGTCAACATCATGACCTCGAAGCTCTGGGCGTTCGCGCTCGGCGCGCTGTGGGGCGGTCTCGCGGGCGTGGTGTTCGCCAACGCGCAGGGCTTCGTCTCGCCGGAGTCGTTCACGTTCATGGAGTCGGTCTTCATCGTCACGATGGTCGTGCTCGGCGGGATGGGCTCCATCCCGGGCGTCATCGTGGGTGCGGCGCTCATCGCCGGCATCCCCGAGATGATCCGCGGCGTCGCTCAGTCACCGCTGCTGGCCGGCGTCATCGATCCGACCCTGGCCTCCGCGATCTCGGGCTACCGCTACCTGGTGTTCGGCCTCCTGATGGTCATCATGATGGCGGTCAGACCGCAGGGCATGATCCCGTCCACGCGACGAGCGCAGGAGCTGCACCCCGAGGACGAGAAGGTCCTCGAGGAAGAGGACCAGTCGCTGTGGGACCTCAAGCACGGAGCAGACCGCTCCGAGCACGACCTGTAATCGCCGACGGAGAGCTGAGGACACCATGGCGCTCGTCGAAGCCACCAACACAACGATGCAGTTCGGCGGCCTGAAGGCCGTCAACGACGTCAGCATGCACATCGATGAAGGGGAGATCGTCGCGCTCATCGGCCCCAACGGCGCCGGCAAGACGACGTTCTTCAACATGCTCACCGGCATCTACAAGCCGACCTCGGGGAAGCTGACCTTCGCCGGCGGGTCCGTGTCGGGCAAGAAGCCGAACGAGATCTGCCGTATGGGCATCGCGCGCACGTTCCAGAACATCCGCCTCTTCTCGAACATGACGACGCTCGAGAACGTCATGGTCGGGCGGCACACGCGCAGCAAGGCCGGCCCCTTGCAGGCCGTCCTGCGCACCCGCGGCTTCAAGCGCGAGGAGGCCGCGACCGTCGCGGAGGCGCTCAAGCGCCTGCAGTTCGTCGGTCTGGCCGACAAGGCCAACGAGCTGGCCAAGAACCTCCCGTACGGCGCCCAGCGCCGGCTCGAGATCGCCCGCGCGCTCGCGACCGAGCCCAAACTGCTGCTGCTCGACGAGCCCGCGGCGGGCATGAACCCGCAGGAGTCGGCCGACCTGACGCGTCTCATCGGCCGCATCCGCGCGAGCGGCGTGACCGTGCTCCTGATCGAGCACGACATGAAGGTCGTCATGGACATCGCCGACCGTATCTACGTGCTGGACTTCGGCGAGCTGATCGCCGAGGGCAAGCCGGAAGAGATCCAGAAGGACCCCAAGGTCATCGTGGCCTACCTCGGCATGGGCGCCGAGGCAATGCTGGCCCAGGCGTGAGTGAGGTAGAACCGATGAGCGATCAGACTGAAGCAGTGGTCGATACGGTGCCGGCCGCGGCGCGTCAGGTGAGCGAGAACGTGGTCCTGCAACTCGACAAGATCCACACCTTCTACGGCGCGATCGAGGCGCTCAAGGGGATCAGCGTCGACGTACACCAGGGCGAGATCGTCACCCTGATCGGCGCGAACGGCGCCGGGAAGTCGACGACCCTGAAGACCATCTCCGGCCTGCTGCACCCCAAGTCGGGCGAGATCAGGCTCTTGGGCGAGGTCATCTCCGAGATGAAGGTCCACGAGGTGACGGCGAAGGGGATCATCCAGGTGCCCGAAGGCCGGCGCATCTTCCCGCGGATGACCGTCGAGGAGAACCTCGAGATGGGCGCTTTCCTGCGCTCCAAGGACGTCGAAGGCGTCAAGTCGTCGATGGCGCAGGCCTACGATCTCTTCCCGCGCCTGAAGGAACGCCGCATGCAGAAGGGCGGCACGCTCTCCGGCGGCGAGCAGCAGATGCTGGCGATGGCCCGCGGACTGATGGCGGCCCCGAAGCTGCTCATGCTGGACGAGCCCTCCATGGGCCTGGCCCCGGTCATCGTCGAGCTGATCTTCGAGACGATCAAGACCCTCAACGCGCAGGGCATCACGATCCTGCTCGTGGAACAGAACGCCGCGATGGCGCTCCAGATCGCGGACCGCGGCTACGTCCTCGAGACCGGCAGCGTCGTCCTCACGGGCCCCGGCCGGGACCTGCTCCACAACGAGCAGGTGCGCAAGACCTACCTCGGCGAGTCATAGGAACCGCACGTATCACGGAACCGCGAAGGGCGCCGGGACACCGGCGCCCTTCTGTGTTGCCGCAGCGGTTGCGAGGCCCGAGAGCGAAGCTTGCGAGCGCCGAACGAGACCGCTCTCTGGCTCGTTCGAAGCGCGAACCGCGAAGCGAACGGCCCTCGCAGCCGCTACCGCCGCAGCCGCAGCATCTGCACCGTGCGCTTCCATGCCAGCCGGAACGAGCCCACTTGGATCCAGTACATGATGTAGGTGATCCGCTTCATGACGATCGCGAACCAGCCCGAGACGTTGATCCCGAACATCCAGCCGACGCCCCAGCCGGGTCCGACGCTCACGAACTCGCCGTGCATGTTGGGGACGAACGGCTTGGGTGCGACACCGCGGGCCTCGCCCAGCACGGAGTCGGCGGCGTGCTCGGCCTCGCGGATGGCGAACTGCGCCAGCATCGGCAGCACGCGCGAGTCCTTGGGGTCGCGGAACGCCGCGACGTCGCCGACCGCGTAGATCGCGTCGGTGCCGGTCGCTTTCAGCGTGGGGTCGCACACCAAGCGCCCCGAGACGTCGCACATCAGCTGCCAGGAGATCGCGTCGGGATCGGCGTGCGCGCCGCCGCACCACACGAGCACGGGCGAGGGCACGTCGACCCCGCCCTCGAGGTGGGCCGTGGTCTCGTCGACCGCGACGAGCTTCCGGCCGAGTTGCAGGCGGACACCCAGCTTCTCGAGGCGCTTGCGCGCACGTTCCCGCTGGACCTCCGGGAGGTCGTACAGGATGTCGGGCCGTGCCTCGATCAGCGTCATCGTCAGCTCGGAGGGATCGTGGCCGGCGCGCCGGATCATCGGAGGGAGTCGCTTCGCGATGGTGCCGATGATCTCGACGCCGGTCGCGCCTCCCCCGACCACCGTCACGGCCAGGGCGCGGCGGAGGGCTGCAGGGTCGGTCAGCGTCACCGCGTACCGGAACTGGGCCTCTATCGCGTGCTGGAGCTTCAGCGCGTCGTCGACCGACCACATCGTGATGGCGCGGTCGGCGAGGCCGGGCACCGGCGGGATCGTGGGGATCGCACCCGTGGCGATCACGAGCCGCCAGTAGGGGATGGTCGTCCCGGACTCGCCGCGCGGCCCGACCCGGATGACGTTGAGGTCGGGGAGGACCTGCTCGAGCCGGTCGTGCACCACCTTGATGGGCAGGCCGCGCAGGACGTCGGCGTACCACAGCTCGGCGAACTGCGGCCGTGCCGTACCGGCCGCCACCAGGTCGAGTTCCGAGAGCGCCTGCTGATAGGGACGCGGGTCGACGAGCACGATCTCGATGCCGTCGGTCGCGCGCATCCTGTTCGCCAGCGTCACGGCGAAGGTCAGGCCCGCGTAGCCTCCACCCACCACTACGACGCGTCTCGGGTGCCGGGGATCGAGCAGGAGCGGGTCGACGGATTCCACGGGTGCGTCCCTTCCTCGTGAGTGCGTTCACAAGCAGTATGCGCCTTCGGAACCTCCGAGGCCGACATCGGGTATCAACCCGTAGGAGCGCGGCCCATCGACGGACATACCCACTTGGAGGTTCGATGGTCGAGGACGACATCCCGGTCCACTACGGGCCCGACAGGATCATCAGGGTCTACGTCGTGACCAACGCCCTCTTCACGCTGTCCGCGTCGCTCATATGGGCGGTCAACACGCTCTTCCTCATCCGGGCGGGTGGGATGTCGTTCGCCCTGGTCTTCGTGATCAACGCGGTGTTCACTGCGAGCCAGATGCTCTTCGAGGTGCCGACCGGAGTCATCGCTGACACCCTGGGGAGGAAGCTGTCGTTCCTTCTCTCGATCGGCATCCTCGTTCTGTCGACACTGATCTACGTTCTCAGTGCCCAGCTCCACTGGGGCTTCTGGGGGTTCGTGGTCGGCAGCGTGCTTCTCGGGCTCGGGTTCACGTTCCAGACGGGCGCCGTCGATGCGTGGATGGTGGACGCACTCGACGCCACGGGCTACGAGGGACCGAAGGAGCGCGTGTTCGCTCTCAGCGCCGAGGCCTCGGGAGCAATGCTGGTTGTCGGGCCTCTGGTCGGAGGAGTACTCGGCGGCGTGAGCCTGCTCTTGCCGTACTACGTGCGGTCGGTGGCCTTGGTCGGCGCCTTCATCGCAGTGGCGGTCTCCATGCGAGAGGTCGGGTTCACCCCCCGCGCGCTGTCGCTCTCGACGTTCGCCGCCGAGACCAGGAAGATCGCCGACGCGGGCGTACGATTCGGGTGGCGGAGCCGCTCCGTCCGGCCGCTGCTGTGGATCTCGGCGCTTCAGGGCCTGTTCATGATGTACGGCTTCTACTCGCTGTCGCCGTGGTTGCTGGAGCTCATCGGCAGGGACTACGTCTGGCTGACGGGCGCGGTCTTCTCGGTCTTCTCTGTCGCTTCGATCGCCGGGAACGTGGCGGTCCGGCGGGGCCTCGCGGCGCGCGGGGACGGCTCTCATGGTGACTCCGCCAGGCTTCTCGGAACCCTCGGGGCCGTGGCGGCGGGACTGATCGGTGCCGCCGGGGTGGCCGGGCTCGTGGCATCCAGAGGGCCCGCGGGGTTCGTCCCGTTCTTCGTGGTCGCAGGCTTGTGGGTCGGGGTCGGCTTCGTGATGGGGATGGCCGGCCCGGTGGCGTCCGGCTACATCAACGCTCACATCCCGTCCGCCCAGCGTGCGACCGTCCTCTCGCTGAGTTCGCTGTTCGGCGACGCCGGCGGGGTCGCCGGTCAGCCCGCGCTGGGCTACGCGGCCCAAGGATTCGGTATCGCGCCGACCTGGGTGATCGGCGCACTCGTCATGGCGGGCGTGGCGCCGCTCTACCGGGCCAGCGGGCGGGCCTCAGCGGCCGAGGAGGCCGCCACGGGCGACCGGAACGGACCAGCCGGGTCGGACGCGGCTGCGGATCAGAGCAGGTCCACGATCTCGTAGGACGCCGTCGGATACGACCACATCGCCTGGCGCAACGCGGTGGCGGTGGTGCCGCAGCGCATCGCGAGCGCGAAGAGGTTGATGACCTCCTCGGCGGAGTGTCCCAGCAGGTGAGCGCCGACGATGAGGTCCGAGTCGCGTCCGACGAGGATCTTCGCTCCCGAGGCGCGAACGCCCACGCGACGCGACGAGACCCAGTCGGACGTGTCGTGGAAGCGCACGTCGACGTCGAGTCCCCTCGCGGCGGCCTCGGACTCGCGCAGACCCACCGAAGCGAGCGGCGGGTCGGCGAACACGGCGGTAGGGATGACCGTGCCCTCGAAGACGGCCGAACCTTCCGCCGAGATGTTGCGGGCGGCGATCCGCCCCTGGGCGATCCCGACGGGCGTGAGCGGGGGGCCGGAGGCGGCCGCGTCCCCGACCGCGTAGACCCGTGGGTTGGACACACTTCGCATCCCCTCATCCACCGTCACGCCGCGTGGTCCGAAGGTGACGCCGCCCGCGGCCAGATCGAGCGCATCGAGGTCCGGGACGCGTCCGGCGCCGTGCACCACCATGTCGCACGCGACGACTGCGCCGTCGGCGAGCACGACCTCGAGCGCCGGGCCGCGGCGGCGGACCTCGACGACCGTCACGCCGGTCCGTACCTCGATGCCGGCGTCGAGGTAGCCCCGCGCGAGCAGATCGGCGAGGTCGGGGTCGAAGCCGGACAGAAGGTGCGGACCGCGTCCCAGGATCACGACGTCGGTTCCCGCGGCGGCGGCGATGTGCGCGAACTCGACGGACACGTAGCCACCCCCGATGAAGGCGACCCGGGCGCCGAGACGGTCGCTCGCCATGAACTGCTCGCTGTCGATGACGAGTTCGGCGCCGGGGATGTCCAGGGGTGTCGGGCGCGCACCCGTCGCGATGACGACGTTGCGGGGACGGAACAGCTCCCCTCCGATTCGCAGCGTCTCGCGGTCCACGAAGCTCGCCGTACCGTGGAGTGTGGTGACTCCCGACGAAGTCAGCCACCGTTCGATGCCCGCGGACGCCGGGTCGGTGAACGTCCGCTTGAAGGCGATCAGCTCCGGCCAGTCGACGGCCACGCTCCCGCGGAGACCGCCGGACGCCTGCCCGTGGGCCCGCTCGACCGCCTCGGCCGCATTGAACAGGACCTTCTTCGGCTCGCAGCCGCGCAGCGAGCACGTGCCGCCGAACTCACGACGGTCGACCGCCGCAACGCGCGTTCCCGTCGCCGCCAACGCCGCCGCCGCGGCCTCTCCCGAGACGCCGGTCCCGATCACGATGACGTCGAAGCGCTCCACGGCCGGCTCCCTGTCGTTGGGGGTACCCTCTAAGCAAGGATTCCCATTCCCGGGTCCCGCACATGCGGCCGGAGCCTTGGCCTGCCTGTCGAGCACGGGCGCGGTGGGGAATAGACCAAGAGAGAAGTCTGAACGCGGACGCCGCTGAAGCGCGGGCCGCACGACCGTGGAGGATGACCAATGCGAAGCCTCATGAAGCGCACTGCTGTGGCACTCGTCACCTTGGCGGTCGTCGTCGCGCTGGTCGCGTGCTCCGCGCCCGCTACGCCGACGACCCCGGCCTCGGGCGCGACCAAGGGTCCGATCCGCGTCGGAAGCAAGATCGATGTCGAGGGGCCGGTCCTCGGCCAGATCATCATCGCGATGCTCCGCATGAACGGATTCACCGTCGAGGACAAGACGCGCACCGGAGCGACGGACGTGGTGCGCAAGGCGCTGTTGTCAGGGCAGATCGACATCTACCCGGAGTACACCGCCAACGGCGTCCTCGTCTTCCTGAAGGACCAGAAGATCGACCCCACCGTCCTCAAGGACGCCACGCAGACCTACCAGACGGTCAAGCAACTCGACCTGCAACTGAACAACATCGTATGGCTGCAGCCGGCCCCGGCGAACAACACCTGGGCGGTCGCCGTCCCGAAGGCCTTCGCAACCGCGAACAACATCACGTCGATGACCGACTGGGCCGCCTACATCAACAAAGGCGGGAACGTGAAGATCGTCGGCTCGCAGGAGTTCTTCACCAGCGCGGCCGCGATGCCGGCGTTCGAGAAGGCGTATGGGTTCAAGTTGTCCAAGAACCAGATCGTGGCGCTCGCCACCGGCGACACCGCGGTGACCGAGAAGGCCGCTTCCCAAGGCACCAGCGGAGCGAACGCCGCCATGGCCTACGGCACCGACGGCACGATCTCCGCGCTGAACCTCGTCGTCCTGTCGGACCCTCTCGCCGCGCAGCCCATCTACCAGCCCGCGCCGACCGCCACCAAGGCGATCATGGCGAAGTACCCGGAGATCGCGACGATCCTCGACCCCGTGTTCAAGAGCCTCACTCTCGAGACCCTGCAGAAGCTCAACGGCCAGGTCGCGATCGACGGCACCGACCCGAAGACGGTCGCCGCGAACTGGCTGACGTCGCAGGGGTACCTGAAGTAGCGTGACCCCGCCCGCCGCCGAGAACGCCCAGGTTGCTCAGTCGCCGGAGCGCGGGATCGACCGCGTCGCCGCGTTCGGCGCCGCCGTCGCCGTCGTCGCGTGCCTGCTCCTGCCGCTCACGGTGTTCCGCGCGAACCGGATCGTCGCGGGCTCTCCGCACACGGCCCTGTCGGCCGGCCCGGCCGGCTGGATCCTGCTCGCGGTTTGCGTCGCAGCGCTCGCTGTCGCCGCCCTCGCTCGTCCTTCCGTTCGCGGGCGGGTGCTGCCGCTCTCCGCGGCCGCGCTGACCGTCGCGCTCGCGTGGGCGCTCGGACGCGCCGCGGTCACGCTGCGCGCCGGGCAGCCCGTCATCTCTCGTGTCTCGATCGGCGCCGGAGCGTGGCTCGTCGCCGCGGGTTGCACGGTGCTCTGGTTCGCGTCGCGGAGCTACGACGGGGCCGCCTCCTTTCGCAGGGCCGCAGCAGGGTTGGCCGCGGCCGGTTTCGCCGGCGCCGCGCTGATCGGCGGGCTCGGTCAGCTGTCGATCGTGACCGAGTACGGCGACCGCACGGCGGAGTTCTGGGCGGCGGTCGGGACGCACCTGACCCTGGCCGGAGGCTCGCTCGCGCTCGCCGTGCTCATCGGCGTGCCGCTGGGCGTGCTGTCGCTCCGCGTGCGCTGGCTGCGCACCACGACGCTCGGCGTGGTGGGTCTCATCCAGACGGTCCCGAGCCTGGCACTGCTGGGTCTGCTCGTCTTCCCGCTGGCGGCGCTCGGCCTACCCGGCATCGGTCCGCTCCCGGGTGTCATCGCCCTGACCCTGTACGCGCTGCTGCCCATCGTGCGCAACACCTACGTGGGACTCTCGGGAGTCGACCCCGCCATCGTCGACGCGGGCCGCGGCATGGGGATGAGCGGGTCCCAGCTCCTGCTGCGCGTCGAGGCGCCGCTCGCGCTCCCTCTCGTCATCGAGGGCGTCAGGTCCGCCGCGGTCCTGGTGATCGGCATCGCCGCCGTGGTGGCGTTCGTCGGTGTCGGCACCCTGGGCGTGCTCGTGTTCGAGGGCTGGGGCGTCCAGGCCGACGACCTCATCCTCCTCGGTGCGGTCCCGATGGTCGTGATGGCGGTCGTGGCCGACGCCGGCCTGCGCGCGCTCGCGCGCGCCGCCACATCCCCCGGCATCAGATGAGAAGAGAGACATGATCCGGCTCGAGAACGTGATGAAGCGCTACGGGGAGACGACCGCGGTCCGGGGCCTGAGTCTGGAGGTCGCCGCCGGTGAGATCTGCGTGCTCATCGGGCCGTCGGGGTGTGGCAAGACCACGACGTTGCGGATGATCAACCGGCTCATCGAGCCGACGAGCGGACGCATAGTCGTCGACGGCCACGACGTGACCGAGCAGTCCCCGGAGCTGCTGCGACGAGGCTTGGGCTACGTCATCCAGTCCGTGGGCCTGTTCCCGCACCTCACGGTCGCCGACAACATCGTCACCGTCCCGAGGCTTCTCGGATGGGATCGTGGGCGCATGGATGCGCGCGCAACCGAGCTGCTCGCCCTGGTGGGCCTCGACCCGCGGGAGTACGCGGACAAGTATCCCCGCCAGCTCTCCGGTGGAGAGGCGCAGCGCGTCGGAGTCGCCCGCGCGCTCGCGGCCGATCCGCCGGTCCTGCTGATGGACGAGCCGTTCGGCGCCGTCGACCCCCTCACGCGCGAGCGGCTCCAGGCCGAGTTCGCGCGCATCCAGCGCGAACTGCACAAGACGGTGGTCTTCGTGACCCACGACGTGGACGAGGCGATCAGGCTCGCTGACCGGATCGCCGTGATGCGTGACGGGCAGCTGCAGCAGTACGACACGCCCGAGCAGATCCTCGACCACCCCGCCAACAAGTTCGTCCATGACTTCATGGGAGCCGACCGGGCGCTCAAGCGGCTGGGTCGTGTGCGCGTCGACGCTGTGATACGCGCCGACGTCCCGGTGCTCTCCGCGAACCGGACGGCTGACGCGATCGCCGAGCGCGCGGCGTGCTCGGAGAGCCGCTTCGTCTACCTTGTCGACGCCGACCACCGGCTCGAGGGGTGGTTCGACTGCCGCGCCCTGGCCAACGGCGCATCGCCCGAGTCGGCGATCACGACGGTGGACTGGCGCGAGGTCGCGGTCCGGCCCGACACCTCGCTCAAGGAGGCGCTGTCGCGGATGCTGGGGCTCGGCTTCCGCTCGATATCGGTCGTGGACGGGACGGGAGTGCTTCTCGGCATCGTGGGGCTGGCCGACATCGAGGAGACGATGACGGACTCCGACGCGCACATCGCCAGCGTTCCCGGTGGTCTGGGCGGAGCGGGGGAGGCGGAGGCGTGAAGCGCCGTCGGACAGGGCTCGCCGCCGTGGCGGCGGCAGCCGTCGCCTTCGCCTACCTGGTGTCGCGCCAGGACTGGTGGGCCGCCGCGCTCACCCGGCTGTTCCCGACCCTGACGCAGGCGGTCTTCCCGAGCGCCACCGTCGCGGACCTGGTGACGCAGCATCTGCAGATCGTGCTCATCTCGAGCGCGATCACACTGCTCGTCGGACTCCCGCTCGGCGTGTGGGTGACCAGGCCGTCGGGGCGGGCGTTCCGCGAACTCGTCGCTGCCAGCGTGGACTTCGGCCAGACGTTCCCACCCGTCGCCGTGCTCGCGCTCATGATGCCGCTGCTCGGCCTGGGCACCTCGCCGGCGATCGTGGCGCTGTCCCTCTACGGGCTGTTCCCGGTGGTCAGCAACACGGTCGCGGGGATCGAGGCCGTGTCACCCTCCGTGCTCGACGCCGCCACGGGAATGGGCATGGGGAAGTGGCGGATCCTGTTCACGGTCGAGTTCCCGCTCGCCGCGCGGGTGATCATGGCGGGGATCCGGACCTCGGTCATCATCAACATCGGGACCGCGACGGTCGCGGCGGCGACGGGCGCCGGAGGGCTCGGCTCGCCCATCTACTCGGGCATCAACCTGCAGAACGGAGCCTGGGTCCTTGAGGGCGCCGTGGCGGCCGCGCTGCTCGCGATGGTGGCCGACTCCGTTCTCGCGCAGGTGGAACGAGCCGTCGCGCCGACGGCGTGAGACCGCACCGCCGCTCGCGCACCTCGCTCCCGCGGCCCACGGCGGGTACCCTGTGAGCATGAGCACCCTCCCTGACATCGCTGCGGCCACGGTCACCGCGCACGCCATGCTCGAACCCGGCGCACCCATGGTCGCGATGGTGTCAGGCGGCGCCGACTCGGTCGCCCTCCTGCGCTGGCTCGCCGGCAGAGGCCCGGCGGACCCACCCTTGTCGGTCCTCCACCTGAACCATCTGCTGCGCGGCGACGCCTCGGACGGTGACGCCGCGTTCGTGACCTCGCTGTGCGAGTCACTGGGCGTCCCGTGCCGCGTGGTGCGCTACGACGTCGCCGCCTACGCGGCGGAGGCCGGCCTCAACCTCGAGGACGCCGGGAGACGCGTGCGCTACCGCTTCGCCGACGAGTAGCTCGACGCGCGGTGCGCCGCCGCCGACGTCGACGCGGCAGTCGGGCGGATCGCCACGGCTCACACGCTCGACGACCGGGCTGAGACGCTCGTCATGCGCCTCGCGCAAGGGACCGGACTGTCGGGGCTGGTCTCGCCTCCGTACCGGCGCGGACGCGTGGTACGTCCGCTCCTTGATTGCAGCCGCGCGCATGTCGTCGCCTACCTCACGGGGCTCGGTCAGCCGTGGCGGGAGGACGCGACCAACCTCGACACGACGCGCCTGCGCGCCCGCATACGCGCCGACGTGGTGCCGATGTTGCGCGACATGAATCCGCGCTTCGACGAAGCGCTCGCCCGCACGTTCGCCGTCCTCGGGGGCGAGGACGATCTCCTCGACGACATGGCCACGGCGCTGCAAGCCGACCACACGGTCGTCCGGGATGGCGAGCTGCGGGTCGACCGGGCCGCCGCGGCCCTCCCGCGACCGTTGCTGCGCCGGATGCTCCGCGGCGCGCTGTTCGCAGCGTTCCCGGAGGCCTCGCGCTTGGATTTCGAGCACCTCGAGGCCGTCTGCGACGGGGTCGCCCGAGAGGGGTTCTCGCGGGACCTTCCCGGCGGGCTGCGGGCCTTTGACGAGTACGGTACACTCATCATTTCCCGAGAGGCGGGCACGGTCGCGCCACTGGCGCCCTCCCTGCTCACCGTCCCGGGGATGCTCGATCTCGGCGACGCGGGGAGTCTGACCGCGGAACCGGCCGGCCCTGACGGCATCGACTCCGATCCCCTGAGCGCTCTGATCGACGGAGACGCCGTTCGCGGGGGGCTGGTCGTGGATTCCGTCCGTCCCGGTGACCGGATGCGCCCTCTGGGCATGGAAGGCAGCCGCAAGCTGCAGGACGTGCTCACCGACGCGAAGGTGCCCGCGAGGCAGCGCCCGCTCGTCCCGGTCGTGCGCGACGGGGAGCGGATCGTGTGGGTCGCGGGTGTACGGATGAGCGAGGAGTACCGGGTCGGCCCGGGAACGCGCCGGGCGATCCACCTGCACTGGACGCCACGATCCTGAAAGCGGGCCTTCACGTGATCCATCCCGACATCGAGTCCGTGATGATCTCCGACGAGCAGATCCAAGCGCGCGTCCGCGAGCTCGGTGCGCAGATCAGCGCCGACTACGAGGGCAAGACCGTGCTGCTGGTGGCCGTGCTCCGCGGGGCCGCGATCTTCCTCGCCGACCTGTCGCGGGCCATGACCGTCCCGGTCGAGCTCGACTTCATGGCGGTCTCCAGCTACGGGTCCTCCACGAAGTCCTCGGGCGTCGTTCGGATCCTCAAGGACCTCGACGAGCAGATCGAGGGCCGCCACGTGCTCGTGGTCGAGGACATCCTCGACACCGGGCTCACGCTCAAGTACCTCCTCAAGAACCTGGCGAGCCGCAAGCCGGCGAGTCTCGAAGTGGTCACGCTGCTGAACAAGGAAGGCAAGCAGCGGGTACCAATATCATGCAAGTACAGCGGCTTCTCGGTGCCCGACGAGTTCGTCGTCGGCTACGGCCTCGATTTCGCTGAGCGCTACCGCAATCTTCCCTACATCGGAGTGCTCAGGCCGTCGGCCTACCAGGACTGACACCAAGCCAGGCGCATCGCGCGAGGAGGTCCTTCGTTTGAATCGCAATGTCCGCACCGTCGCGCTGTATCTGCTGATCCTGGCGGCGGTCGCCTACGTCGTATCGACGTACACGAACCCGGCCAAGGCCCCGGACCAGCTCACCACGGGCCAGTTCTATCGGGCGCTGGAAGCCAGCCAGGTGGTCCAGGCGACCATCAAGCTAGGCGACCAGACCATCGAGGGCACCTACTACAAGACCGCCGCCGACCTGGCGGCGAAGAAGAACGTCGCCCAGTTCACGGCGAACTTCGTGGGCTCGGACTCGATGGCGGCGCTCGTCGCCGCGAACCCCACGATCTTCAACGTCGATCCACAGAAACCCAACGAGTGGCTCGCGCTCGCCCTTCAGTTCCTGCCCATCCTGCTGATCGTCGGCGTGATGCTCTTCTTCATGAACTCGATGCAGGGCGGCAACAGCAAGGTCATGTCCTTCGGGAAGGCCAAGGCCAAGCGCATGACCCGCGACCAGCCGCGCGTGACGTTCAAGGACGTCGCGGGTGTGGACGAGGCGGTGGAGGAGCTCCAGGAGATCAAGGAGTTCCTCGAGAACCCGGGCAAGTTCCAGGCACTCGGCGCCAAGATCCCGAAGGGTGTGCTGCTCGTCGGCCCTCCGGGCACCGGCAAGACGCTGCTCGCACGGGCCGTGGCCGGTGAGGCCGGCGTGCCGTTCTTCTCGATCTCCGGCTCGGACTTCGTCGAGATGTTCGTCGGCGTCGGTGCGAGCCGCGTGCGTGACCTCTTCGAGCAGGCCAAGGCGGCCAGCCCGTGCATCGTGTTCGTGGACGAGATCGACGCCGTCGGACGTCACCGCGGCGCGGGTCTCGGCGGCGGGCACGACGAGCGCGAGCAGACGCTCAACCAGCTGCTCGTCGAGATGGACGGCTTCGACATCAAGGACAACGTGATCCTGATCGCGGCCACCAACCGTCCCGACATCCTCGATCCGGCGCTGCTTCGCCCTGGCCGCTTCGACCGCCAGGTCGTCGTGGACCGGCCCGACCTCAAGGGCCGCATCGCCATCCTCAAGGTCCACATCAAGGGCAAGCCGATCAACTCCGACATCGACGTCGAGGTTCTCGCGCGGCGGACGCCGGGCTTCACGGGCGCCGATCTCGCGAACCTCGTCAACGAGGCCGCTCTGCTCTCGGCGCGCCACGGGCGCAAGCAGATCGAGATGGTCGAGCTCGAGGAGGCCATCGACCGCGTGGTCGCCGGCCCCGAGCGCCGCAGCCGCCTCATCTCCGACGACGAGAAGAAGGTCATCGCCTACCACGAGTCCGGTCACGCCATCGTCGGCTTCGCGCTCCCCGGGACCGACATCGTCCACAAGGTGACGATCATCCCGCGCGGCCGTTCGCTCGGCAGCACGTGGCACCTCCCCGAGGAGGAGAAGTTCCTCGGCTCGAAGAAGTCGATGCTCGACGACCTCGCTTCCCTGCTCGGCGGGCGTGTCGCTGAGGAGCTGGCGTTGGGCGACGTCACGACGGGTGCGAGCAACGACATCGAGCGCGCGACGAAGCTGGCGCGCGCGATGGTCACCCAGTACGGCATGTCCGACAAGCTGGGTCCGATGACGCTCGGCGAGCCGCAGCATGAGGTCTTCCTCGGTCGCGACTTCGGAGCCACGCCGGACTACTCCCAGGAGATCGCGTTCGAGATCGACAAGGAGGTCCGCAGCCTCATCGACGGCGCCTTCGAGCGCGCGAAGACCATCCTCGGGGAACGCCGCCCCCAGCTCGACCTGATGGCGCAGGCGCTGATCGACCGCGAGACGCTCGACAAGGACGAGGTCGAGGCGCTGCTGGGCGACCACTGGGACGAGTACCTCGCTGCCGAGGCGATCGCTGACGCGGCGGCCGTGGCGGCGGGAGAGCCGAAGCCCGAGCGCAAGCGCGGCAAGAAGACCGAGGCCGCTGAGACTCCGGTCGAACCCGAAGTTCCGCAGCCTCCGATGCCGCCTGTGCCGCAGATGCCTCCGGTGCCCCCGACACCCTAGGCTCGGCCTTCAATCGCTCGGAACCCGTGAGGGCCGGCGCATCCGCGCCGGCCCTCACTGTTCGCCTCCGGCGCGGCTGCACACCGCCATGTGAGCGCGACGTCACACAGTGGTACTAAGATGATGAGGAACGCGGGCGCCGGGGGGACGCCAGCGATTGCACGCGGTGACCGGTCGCGACCGGGGGCACTCGTGGCGCATCTGGACAGGCCGAGTGACGAAGTGGTCAAGGCGGCGTTCTCTGCCGCCCGGGAGGATTCCGTCCCCTGGTACCGCAGGTTCAGTGGTGCGATTCCGCGCGAGGACCCACGGGGCGCGATCAGCGTCGAGATCGCGGCCGCGCTGAACGACGTCGCGGGTGCCGTGGCCTCCGCACGATGCATGGACGACGTGCTTGCGACCATCGCCGACCGCGCGCGAAGGATCACCGGGGCGGAGAAGGCCGCCGTCGTCCTGACGGACGAGACGGGCGAGAGCCTTGACGTCGACACGGTAGTGGTCCGTGGAGAGCTGGCGCGGCACCTCCAGGACTGGTGGCTCGCGCGACTCGACGCTTTGTGCGAAGAAGCGTTCGCGACCGGCGCGGCGGTCATGGAGCTCCATGAGGCGGACCGCGCCTGGCTCGTCTGCTCGCCGCTGAGGATACGCGAGCACCCGGTCGGCTTGCTCGCGGTCATCAACTCCGCTGAGCGGCCGTTCACCGACCTGCAGGTCGCCCTTCTCGCAATCCTGTCGGCGTTCGCGGCCTCCTCCATCGAGAGCACCCGCATCGCCGCACAGGGGCGCTCCATGATGCTCGAGGCTGAGCGCGAGCGGATCGCACGGGAGCTTCATGACGGCATCGTCCAGTCGCTCTTCTCGGTGTCGCTGGGGCTTGAAGCGTGCAGGAAGCAGACCCTGCGGGATCCCAGAGGAGTGGCCGCGCGACTGGGGGACATCCAGAAGGAACTCGCCACCGCCATGGGCGAGCTGCGCCGATTCGTCTACGACCTGCGCCCGCAGGACGTCCGCACCTTCGGGCTTGCCGGCGGGATCAGCCGGTGGATCCACCGCGTCGAGGAGCAGGCCGAGGCGCACGGGCGGCTTGTGGTGGTTGGCGAGCCACGGCGGCTCACGGCGCAGGCGGAGGCCTGCCTCTACGCGGTCGCCAAGGAGTCGGTGAGCAATGTGGCGCGTCATGCCAACGCGGATCGCTATCAAGTCCGGCTTGAGTACGAGCCCGGCGAGGTGCGGCTGTCGGTGGTCGACGACGGCGATGGCTTCGATCTCGGCGAGGCCCTCGAACGTGGCGACTCGGGGTGCTTAGGCCTTCTCGGCATGCGGGAACGCGTCGATAGGATCGGCGGCTCGCTCGGTATCGAGAGCCAGTCCGGCGAGGGCACGACCGTCACGGTCGCGCTGCAGACAGGGAGCGACTGATGGACCGGATCCGGGTGTTCCTGGCCGACGATCACGAGCTCGTCCGTTACGCCCTGCGTTCGCTTCTGGAGGCGGAGCCGGACATGGAGGTCGTCGGTGAGGCCGGCGACAGCGAGTCGGCTGTCCGCGGCTGCGTCGACGTCGTGCCCGACGTGCTTCTGCTCGACCTGCGCATGCCCGGTCGCGGCGGCATCGAAGTCTGCCGTGAAGTGCATCATGCCTCTCCGTCCGTGTCGGTCGTGGTCCTGACGAGCTTCGATGGGGACGAAGAGGTCTTCGGCGCGGTGGGCGCCGGAGCCTGCGGGTTCCTTCTCAAGGACTCGGCTCCGGAGCGAATGGTCCAATCGATCCGTGCAGTCGCCAGCGGACAGTCGGTCTTCGACTCCGGGATTGCGACGCGGATCATCAACGGACGGACCGGGCCCGACACCGACGGCGAGGCGCTCTCGGACCGCGAGCTCGAAGTGCTGCAGCTGATGGCGAAAGGAATGTCGAACAAGGAGATCGGCCGCGCGCTGTGGATCGGCGAGACGACGGTCAAGACCCATGTGAGTCACATCCTGCGCAAGTTGAAGCAGTCCGATCGCACCAGCGCCGTACTGGCGGCCGTCCAATCGGGCCTGGTGCGCATCGGGTCCTGAGGGGCCGCTCGTACCGATGGCGGAGCGGGATCTTCCTCCTTCCGGATGACGCGTTGCGCCGTGCCGGGCGATACGCGCTCCACCCTCCCTCGGCTATGAACCCCCTGCATGGGCACGACAACCGGTCTCCGAGGACGGATGTGTGCCAGCAGGGGGTACGCCGGCGCACAGTCGTTGCCGGCCCAACGGGATAGAGGGGAGGTGTTCCGGAAATGCTCAAGACCTATGTCCGCTTCCAGAACTGGATGGCGACCGATGAGGGCGCGACCGCCGTGGAGTACGGCCTGATGGTCGCCCTGATCGCCATGGTGATCATCACCGCCGTCACGCTCATCGGCACGAACCTGTCGACGACGTTCGGCAAGGTTGGCGCTGCGGTGCTCAAGTAGTCGCTCTCCCACGGGAGGTGTTCCGCACGATGCTCAGGACTCTCATTCGCTTCCAGAGCCGGATGGCGACAGACGAGGGCGCGACCGCCGTCGAGTACGGACTGATGGTCGCCCTGATCGCCATGGTGATCATCACCGCCGTGACGCTCATCGGCACGAACCTGTCCACGACGTTCACCAACGTCGCGGGTTCGGTTCTCAAGTAGCCGCACGCAGCACGGACGTGGTCCGCACACGGAATCGGAGACTTCCGATGGTCGCGAGATCGCAAACGATACGGTGGGGGAGGCTCCCGGACGACGGCGCGACTGCAGTCGAGTACGCGCTGATGGTCGGGCTTGTCGCTCTCACCATAGTCGGTGCGGTCACGGTCTTCGGCCAAGCGGTGTTGAGCCTCTTCCAAAGTGCCGTGACCAAGTGGCCCGGCTAGGTCCCGTCCGGTCCGGTCCGGGTCGTTCGGAGAGCCGCCTTCTCGCGTGCCGGTGCGACGCCAGTCAGGTGTCGCACCGGCCCGCGGGGCGGTGGGTACGCAGGAGTGACGGGTGGGGGGTGGTCGTGGTGGGGAGGGCCATCAGGAACGCCCGCGACGACGCGGGCGCGGCAGCGGTCGAGTTCGCACTCGTCCTGCCGATCCTTGTGATGCTCCTCTTCGGGATCATGCAGTTCGGGATCGTCTACGACGCGCAGATCACGGTCGACCACGCCGCACGTGAGGGTGCGCGGATGGCGGCCGTCGGGGGGAATGTCGCGGGCGCCGTGGCGGCGCAGACTACCGGTCTGGACGCGAGCAAGGTCAGCCTGACCGGTCCGACTCTCAAGAACGACGCGACCCGCGGCGACTACTACGAAGTCACGGTGAAGTACGCGTACACGCTCGACATCCCGCTCTGGGGCACGAAGAGCCTCAGCCTGCAGAGCACCGCGCAGATGCGGAAAGAGAACTAGGCACCGAGGAGTACGGCCTCGGAGGTCAGAGGTGAGGGCCATGACGAAGAACACTCAGGAGACCTCGCGGCACGAACCGCGGCTCCTTCGCGACGACACCGGCGCAGTCGCCGTGATCGTCGCCCTTTCGATGATCGCACTGATCGCATTCCTGGCCCTCGTGATCGACGTGGGCTCCCTGTACGCGGAGCGACGGAAGCTGCAGACCGCGGCCGACGCTGCCGCGTTGGCCGGTGCGCAGGAGCTTCCCGGTAGTCCGACGAGAGCGCAGTCCGTTGCGGCCGCGTACGTCGCCGCGAATGCGGCCGAGGCCGGGCCGGCCAAGGTCACGGTCTCCACCTCCTTGGCCGCGAACGACACGGTGAAGGTCGAAGTCGGCACACCGAGCTCGCCGCTGTCCTTCTCCGGGTTGTGGGGCAGGGACTCGGCGCCTGTCGGCACCTCTGCGACGGCACGCATCATGTCGCCGACGAGCTACGACAGCGGTGTGATGCCGATCGGCGTCTTCCCGCAGGGCGGGCACGAGACTCCGGCAGACAGCTACGGTTTCGGCTGGGGCGTCACGGTGGACATCAAGGCAGGCGGCGGATCGGGTACCACCGGCAACTACGGGTGGATCGTCCTCGGCACCAAGAACGGCGCAGGCGGACCGGGCGGGCTCAAGGACGTGATCACAGGTGGGGGCGGATCGGCCACGCTGTGGGAGTACACCGACACGGATCCGGGAAACGAGTCCGCCGCGAACAAGGCCCTCATCGACTACCTGGGCGGGGACACCCATACGTTCTCGGACGTCTGCCAGCCACCGGATGCCAACGGGATCGTGCACTTGAATCCGACCCCGCTGGACCCTGATGGGAAGTGTCCCCGCCTCGTCATCATCCCGATCATCGTCAACCCGTTCGGGCAGGGCGCAGCCCGCTACCAGCCCCCCAGCGGCAAGAAGCAGGTCGAGATCGTGGGCTTTGCCCAGTTCTTCATCACAGACGTCGGTTCGGGCGGCAAGAACGCGACCGTCACCGGGCGCTTCGTGAGGACCATGACACCCGACGAGGTCGCGGGCGGGGCCTACAACTCGTCAGGGCAGGTGCACGTTTCGCTCGTTCAGTAGGGTGACCGCCCTGGCGGCGGTGGACAGGACGGATCTCGCGCCGGTATGAGCCGGGCTTGGATCCCTTGGGGAGGAGAGATCGGCCATGCGGAGCAAGATCGTGATCTTGGTCGTCGCGCTGGTGCTCGCCGGGGTAGCCGCCGTACTCGCGGTGGGCTACATCAACAGCGCGCGCACGTCGATCGCGTCAGAGAGCGAACCGATCGAGGTACTGGTCGCGCAGGACAACCTTCCGCGAGGACTCTCGATCGAGGAACTGACGCAGCAGGGACTGGTGAAGCCTGAGCAGGTCCCGCGCAGGTTCGTGGCCGCCGATGCCGTGTCATCGGCACGGATCGTCGAAGGCCAGGTGCTCGCCGTGCCGCTGAGCGCCGGCGAGCAGCTGACCAAGGGACGCTTCCAGTTCCCTTCGCAGGCGGGCCTCTCGTACACGGTCCCCGAAGGCCTCGTCGGGGTGACGGTCTCCGTCAGTGAGTTCAGCGGTGTTGCGGGACTGCTCAAGCCCGGGGACAGTGTCGTGATCTTCGCCACGCTGAGCCCGAAGAGCAACGACCAATCCGCCTACACGACCCAGCTCGTCCCGAAGGCGCGCGTCCTCGCGGTGGGCGGCACCGTCACCGCCGAGGACTCGAGCGCCAGCCAGGACCAGCAGCAGGGAGGCGTCCTGTCCTCGGGTTCGAAGACCCAGAGCGGCGCGGGCCAGACATACAAGTCGGTCACGATCGCCCTCTCGATGTCGGACGCGGAGCGGGTCGCCTTCGCTCAGCAACTCGGCGTGCTGCAGCTGGGTCTGCTGTCACAGACCTCGGCGGCGACCTCGACGATCGCGCCGACCTCGTTCGCAAACGTGCAGAGGTAGGAAGAGATGACCCCCATCCTCATAGCGGAGCCCGACGGCAGCGACAGGAAGCGGCTCGAGGTCGCGGTCAAGATCGCGGGCTGCGAGGCCGCGTTCGCCGATACCCTCTCGTCCGCTCGGGAGTCAGTCGGCGAACTGGACGCGGAGGTCCTGGTCATCGGACCTACGCTCGTGTGCGACGCGGCCTTCGACCTGGCCGACCGGCTGCAGAGAGCGAGCGGCGTCGCCACCGTGGTCGCCGCCGCGAACGTCGACGCAGTACTCCTCCGTCGCGCCATGCGAGCAGGTGTCACCGACGTCGTCGGACCGAACGACACCACGGAAGACGTCGCATCAGCGATCAGGCGAGCCGGTGAGATCGCGACGCGCCTCCGGTGCGCCGTTGCCGCCGAGGTGGAGGAAGCCCACAAGGGCAAGGTGGTCACGGTCTTCAGCACGAAGGGCGGCGTGGGGAAGACCGTCATCGCCACCAACCTCGGTGTCGCGCTCGCGTCGATGGGGCACAAGGTCGCGCTGGTCGACCTCGACCTGGAGTTCGGGGACGTGGGCATCATGCTCGGGCTCAAGCCCGAGCACACGATCAACGACGCGGTGGCGGGCTTCGACCGGCTCGACGCCGAGATGCTCGCCGGCATCATGGAGCATCACGCCTCAGGTCTTCACACCTTGCTCGCCCCGACGCTGCCCGAGGACGCCGACATCATCTCCGCGGCCCGCGTCGGCCAGATACTCGACCTCGTGCGCGAGAACTACGACTACGTCGTGGTGGACACATGTCCGGCGTTCACCGAGCCGGTGCTGGCGGCGATCGACCGCAGCGACGCGCTCTACGTCATCACCACGATGGACGTCGCCTCGATCAAGAACACCCGGATCTCACTTCAGAAGCTGCACCAGCTGGGCTACAACAACGGGCGCGTCCGGCTCGTCCTCAACCGCTCGGACAGCAAGGTGCTCCTCCAGCCGGCGGAGGTCGAGCAGGCTATCGGCGGCAAGATCTTCGCGTGCATCCCGAGCGACCGCATCGTGCCGCGTTCGGTGAACCAAGGGATCCCCGTCGTGACGGAGTTGCCGCGAAGCGAGGTCGCCAAGAGTCTGATGCGGCTCGCCAAGGACGCCGCGACCCCGGTCAGCAAGGAGGCCGGCAATGTCTCTTAGAGAGCGTCTGGGCAAGGGCCTGGAGACGGACGAATCGTCCGCTGAGGTATTCGGCATCGCGGGCGTCAAGGCGCCGTCGGTGTCCTCGGCGGCGAAGGACGCCATCAAACGGAACCTGCACTACCTGTTGATCGTGGAGCTCCGCGACGACCTCGATTCCGACGAACTCGACGAGGCGGCCCTGCGGTTCATGATCGAGAGTCGTCTGCCGCGACTGCTCGACGATGAGGAGACGCCCCTGTCGGCGGCGGACAAGCGCGAGATCATCGCGGACGTCATCGACGACATCCTCGGATACGGGCCGATCGAACCGTTGCTGCACGATCCCACAGTCACCGAGGTCATGGTCAACGGTCCGGCGTCCATCTATGTCGAACGCGACGGGCGCCTCTTCGCGACCGGCCGCCGGTTCGCCGACGAGGCTCACCTGGCCCGTATCATCGACAAGATCGTGGGTCAGGTCGGGCGGCGCGTGGACGAGGCGTCGCCCATGGTGGACGCGCGCCTCGCGGACGGCTCGCGCGTCAACGCTGTGATCCACCCCCTCGCGATCAACGGGCCGATGCTCACCATCCGCAAGTTCTCGATGGAGCCGTACACGATCGACGATCTCATCGGCTTCGGGACGATTACGGAGAAGATGGCGGAGCTGCTCGAGGCGTGCGTGCGCGGCCGCCTCAACATCCTGATCTCCGGCGGCACCGGGACCGGCAAGACGACACTCCTCAACGTTGTCTCGAACTACATCCCGGGCGACGAGCGCATCATCACGATCGAGGATGCCGCGGAGCTGCGTCTGGGTCAGGAGCACGTGCTGCGGCTCGAGTCGCGTCCGCCCAACATCGAAGGCGCCGGGCAGGTCACGATCCGCGACCTCGTCCGGAACTCGCTGCGCATGCGCCCCGACCGGATCATCGTCGGCGAGGTGCGCGGCGCCGAGGCGCTCGACATGCTGCAGGCGATGAACACAGGCCACGACGGGTCGCTGTGCACGGTCCACGCGAACTCGCCCCGCGACGCGACGTCGCGACTCGAGACCATGGTGCTGATGTCCGGCTTCGATCTGCCGATCAGGGCGATCAGGCAGCAGATCACGGCGGCGCTCGACGTGGTCGTGCACCTGACACGCCTGCGTGACGGCACGCGTCGGGTGACGCACATCACCGAGGTCGAGGGCATGGAGGGCGACTCGGTCGTCATGCAGGACATCGCCTACTACGACTTCTCGGCGGGCGTCGACGCCGACGGAAGGTTCCTCGGTCACCTCAAGGCGACCGGCATCCGTCCCAAGTTCGCGCGGAAGCTCGAGAACTACGGGATCAAGCTGCCGGCCGACATCTTCGAGTACGAACCCCCCGAGAGGGAGTAGGCGCCCCGATGCGCAGACTCATTCTCGCCCTGCTTCTCGCCGGCGCCGCGTCGATCGCCGCGATCCCGGCCGCCGCAGGTGCACAGGGGACCGACCTGGCGGTGCACGACATCGTTACCTCGGCGTACCCGTCCGTGACCTTCAAGGTCGGTCTGCCGCCCCTTCTCACCGCGGGGGGAGGAGAGCCGGCCTTCAGCGTGAAGGAGAACGGTCGGACCATCGTGGGTGTCAGCGCCAGAGCGCTCACGGGACAGGCCACTCCGGCGAATGTCATCCTGCTCATCGACACGAGCGGCTCCATGGCGGGCAAGCCCCTCGAGGACGCCAGGGCGGCGGCGCGTGCGTTCGTGGGTTCGCTCGGCCCCGACGCGCGCGTGGCGGTGGTCGCATTCTCCGACACCGCCCAAGTCGTGGCCGACTTCACCTCGTCCCGTCCGGCTCTCGACGCGGCCATCCTGTCGCTGCGGGCGTCGGGCGAGACGGCCGTATATGACGGCCTGATACGCGCCGCGCGCATGATGCCGGGAACCGCGGCGGGGCAGCGCAGCATCGTGTTGCTCTCCGATGGTGGCGATACCGTCAGCGCGGGTGATCTGGAGACGGCGCGTGCCGCTGTCGTCGACGCCGGTGTCCCGGTCTACGTCGTGGCGCTGCAGTCGAAGGAGGCCAACCCCAAGGCGCTGCAGACGATCGCGGACAGCAGCGGCGGGCGTCTCGTCACGGCTGCGCAGAGCTCTCAGCTCGCAGGCTTGTTCCAGAGCATCGCTTCCGAGATCCGCAACACGTGGATCGTGCAGTACACCAGCGATCAGCCTCACACCAAGGACATCGAGATCGAGGTCAGCGCGTCCGGTTCCGGCGAGGTCAAGACGGCGTTGGTCGCGTATCCCAACCCGGACTACGCGACGATCGGCGCACGATCGGACGTCGCGGCGACCGCTGTGACGATCGCTCAGGATCCGGTTCGATTGCTGACCATCGTCGGACTGGTGTTCGTCTCGGTGGCGCTGTTGGTGACGGTGGTGGTCCTCCTGCTCGTCCGCGGCAAGGCGAACCTCGGCCAGCTCCAGTACTACGACCAACTCCACGCCGACGCCGCGGTGGGGCCCGAGACCGGTGGGGCGGCCGATCAGGTGCGATCTCGCATCGTCGAGGCGGTCGGACAGGCCGCGGGCAAGCGGGGCATCACCGCTCTCGTGGCGCATCGCCTTGAGCTCGCAGGCCTGCCCTTGCGCGCCGCTGAGTACATGACCCTTCACATCGTCGTGGTCGCGATCGCGGGGGCGGTGGTCCAGGTACTGTCCGGCAGACTGCTGTGGTCACTGGGCGTGGTGGTGGTCATGACTCTCGCTCCGATCGTTGCACTCGGGATGGCCATATCCTCGCGCCGTAAGAGGTTCGAAGAGCAGTTGCCGGACATCTTCAACATGGTGTCGGGGTCGCTGCGGGGCGGGTGGGGGATCCAGCAGGCGCTCGCCCTCGTGGTTCAGCAGGCCGGGGAGCCCGCAGCCGCGGAGTTCAAGCGCGTCGACGCGGAGACCCGTCTCGGGATGCCACTGGAACAGTCTCTGCAACGCATGGCGGACCGCATCGAGAGCCCCGACTTCCAGACGGCGGTGACCGCGATCTCGATCCAGCGCGAGGTCGGGGGCAACCTCGCCGCGGTGCTCGATATCGTCGCCTCCACCATCCGTGAGCGCGCAGGTCTCCGACGCCACGTGAGCTCGCTGACCGCGGAGTCGCGGCTTTCCGCCTACATCCTCATCGCGCTGCCGTTCCTGATCCTGGGAGCGCTCCTGGTCTTGAACCCGACGTACCTCCTGCCTCTGCTGACCACATCGGTCGGCCTGGGTATCGCGACGGTCGGCGGGCTGCTGCTCGTGATCGGGATCGTGTGGATCAACAGAGTCTCGAAGGTCGAGGTGTGACGTGGCGACGCCAGCGATCATTGCCGTTCTCGTCTTCGCCGGTGTGACGCTGACCGCGTACTCGACGCTCGGCCTCGTCTTCTCTGAAGACCGCCGGGTGCGCCGTCGCCTGAAGGACCTGACCTCCTTCGAGCACAGTCAGGCAACAGTGGCGGAGCCGATGCTGCAGCCCTTCGGAACGCGCGTCATTCGTCCACTCGGGGCCGGGCTCACCTCGGCCGTACGCCGACTGTGGCCACCCGACTACCGTGAGAGCCTGTCGACGCAGCTCGTGCGCGCCGGCAACCCGCGCGGTATCGCGGTCGATCGTCTGCTGGTGGCGAAGGTGGCGGGTCTGCTCGGCGGGGCCGGCGTGATGACGGCCGTCGCGATCGTCGCGCCGTGGGCGCCGGGGATCAAGGTGCTCGCGGTGCTCGGCCTCTCCCTGTTCATGTTCTTCGTCCCGGATCTGTGGCTGTCGCATCGCGTGCAGAAGTACCAAGAGGAGATCGTGCGCGACCTGCCCGACATGCTCGACATGCTGACCATCAGCGTGGAGGCCGGGCTCGGGTTCGACGCGGCGCTGGCCAAGCTCGTCCGCAACACCGGAGGGGCGCTCGCGCGCGAGTTCGGGCGCGCGCTGCAGGACGTGCAAGCGGGGTCCAGCCGCAAGGAGGCCCTGCGCGATCTGGCTGAGCGTGTGCAGGTAAGCGAGCTGGCGGCGTTCACCGCCGCGATCATACAGGCCGACATGTTCGGCATCTCGATCGCCCACGTGCTGCACACCCAGGCCGGCGAACTGCGCTTGCGCCGACGCCAGCGCGCCGAGGAGCTGGCCCAGAAGGCGCCGGTCAAGATGGTCATCCCGCTGGTGGCATGCATCCTCCCGGCGACGATCATCGTGATCCTCGGACCTGCGGCGGTGAAGATCGCGGGGCTCTTCTAGGGTCCATCTCTGGTCCGCCGGCGGACACGCGGTCCCGGCGGGACACCTACGCGACGTCGGGTACCCTGTCAGGGAGGGGTCGCGTCTCCAGCGCGGCCCGACGGCCGGGAAGGGACGTGCGATGGACAGCGACAAGATCGAGGCCGGGGTCCGGCTCATCCTCGAGGGTGTCGGGGAGGACCTGAACCGCGAAGGCCTGCTCGAGACACCCCGCCGGGTCGCGGCTATGTACGAGGAGATCTTCGCGGGACTTGCTCAGGACGCCGGTTCCCACCTGTCCGTGACCTTCGGCGAGGGCCACCAGGAGATGGTGCTGGTGCGCGACATCCCGCTGTACTCCGTGTGCGAACATCACCTGCTTCCGTTCGTGGGTCGCGCACACGTCGCCTACATCCCCGGGGCCGACGGTCGCATCTGCGGTCTGTCGAAGCTGGCGCGCGTGGTCGACGTCTTCGCCAAACGGCCGCAGGTCCAGGAGCGGCTGACCTCCCAGATAGCGGACACCATCGTCGAGCACCTCGCCCCCCAGGGCGTGATCGTCGTCATCGAGGCCGAGCACCTGTGCATGTCGATGCGCGGCGTCGAGAAGCCCGGGGCGATCACGACGACCTCGGCCGTGCGCGGCATCTTCCGCACGAAGGCGGCCACGCGCGCCGAAGCGATGTCGCTCATCAAGGGCCGCTAGTGCCGGGCGTCTGGCGCTGCGGCGCGCACCTGCTCTCGCTCGATCGCACCCTTGTCATGGGCATCGTGAACATCACTCCCGATTCCTTCTCGGACGGCGGCGTGAACTTCGACCCGCGCTCCGCCCTCCTGTCGGCCGGGGCCATGGTGGCCGCGGGTGCCGATCTCGTGGACGTCGGCGGGGAGTCCACCCGGCCCGGCTCAGGTGAGGTGCCGGCCGCCGAGGAACTCGCGCGAGTGCTGCCGGTCGTGCGCGACCTGGCGGCGCGCGGCGTGGCCGTCTCGGTCGACACGCGGCACGCGACGGTGGCCGCCGGGTGCGTGAAAGCCGGCGCGACGGTCATCAACGACGTCTCCGGATTCTCCGATCCCGCGATGAGGGCGCTCGCCGCGTCGTGCGACGCGGGACTCGTCGTCATGCACATGCGGGGAGAACCGCGCACGATGCAGGACGAGCCGCACTACGACGACGTCGTCGCTGAGGTCGCGGCGCTCCTGCTCGCTCAGGCGGAGCTGCTGGTGGCCGCGGGCGTCGATCGAGAGCGCATCGCCCTGGACCCGGGGATCGGGTTCGGCAAGACGACCGCTCACAACCTCGAGTTGCTGCGCCGCCTGGACGAGATCGTGGCGCTCGGGTACCCCGTGCTGGTAGGCGCCTCCCGCAAGCGGTTCCTCGGGGAGATCACGGGCGTGGCCGAGCCGCGCGAGCGGCTGGCCGGATCGATCGCGGCAGCGCTCGCCGCGGTCGAGCGTGGCGCGGGGATCGTGCGCGTACACGATGTGGCGGAGACGGTGCAGGCGCTCGCGACCGCGCGGGCCGTGCGCGATGGGATGGGAGAGCGATGAGCGACGACAGAGGGATCCGTCCGGACGCCGCCGGCGGAGAGGACCCGAAGGCGCGGACGCGGGCTGCCGGCCTCGCGAGCGGCGGGCTCGTCGGCTTCTTCCAGAGCCTGCAGGCGATGGGAGAGACGCCCGAGGACATCGAGGACCCGGCGCTGCTCAGGGCCGCCGAGGCCGCGGTGGCGCGGGACGAGGGACAGCCCGCCGTCTCCAAGCCGGCGATCGACGAGGCGTGGCAGACGGTCGCGACCCACGACGGGGCCGGCGGCCTCGCCGGTCTGGAGGACGTCGCCCGCGCGCTCGACTCCGAAGGGATCACGGTCGGTTGGGACCCCTACGCCCCGGGGGACGAGGTGGGGTTCATGCCCCCGGGCATGAGCGCGCGCGTCTACTCGCTGCAGGTGCCCGCATCGCAGGTCGCGAAGGCGCGCGAGGTGCTCTACGGCATCGCTCCTCAGGGAGTCACGTACGGTTGGGCGCGCGAGCCCAAGCCGGCGTCCGCTCTGGACACCGAACCTGCCGACGCCGAGTTCGGCTTCGCCCACACCGGGACCCGCCCGACGCCCCGGATCGGCGATCCCACGATCTCCGACAACCAGCGGCTCCAGAGTATGGCCGCCGGCGGACCCTCGGGCGCCGCGATCGCGTTCGCATTGATCGGCGTCCTCGTCGCCGTCGGGGTCGTCGTATACGTGCTCATGGTCCGGTGACCGCCGTGACCCGTGCTTACATCGGTCTCGGATCGAACCTCGGCGACCGCCTCGCCACGCTGGAGGCGGCGCTTCGCGCGCTTGACGCCCTCCCCGGCGTGAGGGTCGTCACCGTGTCGAGCGTCTATGAGACCGAGCCTTGGGGCGGCGTCGAGCAGCCCTCCTACGCCAACGCGGTCGCGGCCCTCGAGGTCGGCGGCGACCCGCTGTCGCTGTTGCGTGCGTGCAAGGAGATCGAGCGGGCGCTGGGTCGCGAGTCCGGCGTGCGCTACGGTCCCCGGACGATCGACCTCGACATCCTGCTCTTCGGCGACGAGGCGCTGGGGACCCCCGAGCTCACGGTCCCGCACCCCCGCATGCTGGAACGGGAGTTCGTGGTGAGGCCGCTGCTCGAGATCGCGCCGCGGGCCACGCTGCCGGACGGTCGAACGATCACCGCGGAGCGCGCGACCGAGGGCCGGGTCACCGGCGTGCTGGGCCGCCTTCGGGCGCCCGGCGGGGGTCCGGACGGCACGGGATAGGCCGGGGCCGGTGCTATACTTCCGCCTGCGTTCCACGACCTTCGATCGAGCCGGGAGAGCACAGGATGCTTCGTAGGAATCGCCTCGCAGGCGCCCCGTCCACGCGTTCGGCGTGGCTCATCATCGCTCTCGCCGCTCTCGTTCTGGGGACGCTTCTCGCCTCGGGGTGCTCCGGAGGGGCGGGAGCCGGGGTCGGTGGGCCCGAGGGCGCCGTCCAGCGCATGTTCGCCGCGACTGCCGCCTACGACGCGCAGGGCATCCTCGACAACGCCACCCACACCTCGATGACCGCCACCGACGTCGCCGCCTTCAAGAAGCAGGCCGCGGACCAGAAGGCGCTCTACAAGGACAAGCCCTACTACAAGGACGTCAAGATCGTGTCCACCACGTACCCCGATCCCAAGGACAAGAACACCGCCGTCGTGAAGTTGTCGCTGCAGTGGCTGAGCGACCCGGCGAACGGGACCTACACGCAGCGGGATGAGACCGTCACGGTCCTTCTCAAGGACGGCGTGTGGCTGGTGAAGCTCTACTAGACGCGGTTGCGGCGTCGCACGCCGCGAGCGTTCGAGCGGGGTCCGGGCCGTGGCGGTCCGGGCCCCGCCGTGCGAAACCAGACCTTCGCGGTTGACGCTCACAATCCTGCGTGTTACTAAACCGTCACCGCATATGCGCAGGGACGCGGGGCAAAGGAAGCGGTAGGACTTCGGAAAGGGGCGTCAATGGGACAGCAGGAGATCCTGCTCGTACTGATCCTTGCATTCGGCATCCTGGGCCTTGTCACGGCCTGGCTGCTCGCAAGGTGGGTTCTGAAGCGGGATACCGGCACCGACAAGATGCGCCTGATCTCGGATGCCATCAAAGAGGGCGCCGAGGCCTTCATGGCCCGGCAGTTCAAGACGATCATCTACCTGGCGGTGGGCTTCGCCGTCGTGCTGTTCGGCGGCTATCTGCTCCGCGGGGGCCAGGCCTTCGACCCGGTGGCCAACAACGCGCTGTCGATGGCGTTCTGGACCACCCTGTCGTTCCTGCTCGGCGCGCTGTGCTCGCTGATCGCGGGCTACGTCGGCATGTGGATCTCGATCCGCGCCAACATCCGCACCGCCGCGGGAACGCTCCGCAGCGTCAATGACGGCCTCCAGGTCGCGCTGCGCGCGGGCGCCGTCTCCGGCCTGATGGTCGTCGCGATGTCGCTCATCGGCGTCGGCGGGCTCTACGCCGCGGCGCACTACTTCGGCGGCGTCGCCGTCGCGGACCTGGCCAAGACCCCGCTGCTGATCGTCGGCTACGGCTTCGGCGCCTCGTTCGTCGCACTCTTCGCCCAGCTCGGCGGCGGTATCTACACCAAGGCCGCGGACGTCGGAGCCGACCTCGTCGGCAAGGTCGAGGCCGGCATCCCCGAAGACGACCCCCGCAACCCGGCCGTCATCGCGGACCTCGTCGGCGACAACGTCGGCGACTGCGCCGGCCGTGGCGCGGATCTCTTCGAGTCGACCGCCGCGGAGAACATCGGCGCGATGATCCTCGGCGCCGCGATGGCGACGTTGGCCATCAAGTCGAACATCAACTTCGCGTGGGGCGTGGTCGGCGTCATGCTGTTCCCGCTCGTCGCGCGCTCGTTCGGCATCGTCGCCTCGATCATCGGCGTGCTGATCGTCAAGGTCCGCGGTGACGAGGACCCGATGAAGTCGCTCAACCGCGGCTTCTACGTCTCGACGGTCCTCGCCATCATCGGCCTGGCCATCGCCAGCCGCTGGCTGCTCTACTCGACGACCGCCCCTGACGCCTGGTGGCACTTCCTGCTGGCGGGCATCGTCGGCATCATCACGGCGCTGCTCTACGTGTTCATCACCCAGTACTACACCGAGTTCCGGTACCGCCCGGTCATGTCGATCGCCGAGGCCTCCAAGACCGGCCCCGCGACCAACATCATCGCCGGCATCGCCGTCGGCATGGAGTCGACCGCGCTGCCCGTCATCGTCATCGGCGTCGCGATCCTTGCCGCCTACGCGCTGGGCCAGTCCTCCGGCCTGCCGGACGCGGGCCTGTTCGGCACCGCCGTCGCCACGATGGGCATGCTGTCCACCGCCGGCTACGTGCTCGCGATGGACACCTTCGGCCCGATCGCGGACAACGCCGGCGGCATCATCGAGATGTCCGGCCAGCCCGCTGAGGTCCGCGAGAAGTCCGACCGCCTCGACTCGGTCGGCAACACGACCAAGGCCCTCACGAAGGGCTACGCGGTCGGTTCCGCCGCGCTCGCCGCGTTCCTGCTCTTCTCGGCCTACCTGGACGAGCTCAAGAACTACGGCCTTAACCTGGGCGGCGTCATCGGCGGCACGCAGACCGTGACCGCGAACGGCATGACGCAGGCCGTCGGCGTGAAGACGCAGTACATCGTCAACATCGCCGACCCGAAGCTGTTCGTCGGCGCACTGCTCGGCGGCATGCTCGTGTTCCTGTTCTCCTCGCTCGCCATCCGCGCGGTCGGCAAGGCCGCCTCCGCGGTCATCGCCGACGTGCGTGCGCAGTTCAAGGAGGACGCGGGCATCCTCGCCGGCACCTCCAAGCCGAACTACGGCCGCACCGTCGACCTCGTGACCAAGTCCGCGCTGCGCGAGATGGTCCTTCCGGGTCTGCTCGCGGTCGGCATGCCCGTCGTCGTCGGCGTCCTCTTCCGCGTCGTGTTCAACGCCGGTGGAGAGACCGTCGCTGCGATGCTCATGGTCGGCACGATCGTCGGTGTGCTGATGGCGCTGTTCCTCAACAACGGCGGCGGCGCGTGGGACAACGCGAAGAAGTACATCGAGATGGGCTTCGCTGGCGGCAAGGGCTCCGACACGCACAAGGCCGCCGTCGTAGGCGACACGGTCGGCGACCCGTTCAAGGACACCGCCGGCCCGTCCCTGCACGTGCTCATCAAGCTGCTCGCGACGATCACGCTCGTCCTGGCTCCGCTGTTCATCAACATCCCCAAGTAGAGCCGCTCCTCGCAGTCGAAGGGCCCCCGGCATCCGCGCCGGGGGCCCTTTTCGCGTTCGCGCGAGCATGACGGCACGGTCTTCGGGCAGGGAAACGCCTCCCGGGGTCGAATCTCAACCAAAAGCGCCGGACACGCGAGTGACAAAGGGGGTCGGCAACGATGTCTGCGAGCACCATCCTCGTCGCCGCTCTCGCCTGCGCCGTCGGCGTCATCTTCGTGCTCGCGCTCTACGGCGTGGTCGCGCTCCTTGCGCCGAAGAACCCGTACCCTCTCAAGGACGCGGTCTACGAGTGCGGCCACGAGCCCGTCGGAGATCCGCGCGTGCCCTTCCGCGTGCAGTACTACGGCGTAGCGCTGGTCTTCCTGATCTTCGACATCGAGACGGCCTTCCTCTACCCGTGGGGACTGGTGGCGCGCTCGCTGGGATGGGTCGGTTACATCGAGATGGCCGCATTCGTCATCGTCCTGCTGGTCGGGCTCCTCTACGCCTGGCGCAAGGGGGTGCTCAAGTGGGCATAGTCGACCGCGCCGAAGAGGCGGGCTTCATCACGACGACCCTCGACAAGCTCCTCCGCTGGGGTCGCAGCCGCTCGATGTGGCCGGTGAACGCCGGCATCGCGTGCTGTTCGCTCGAGATGATGACCACCGGCGCGGGGCGCTACGACTTCGACCGCTTCGGCATCATGTTCCGCTCCTCCCCGCGGCAGGCGGACGTGCTCATCGTCCCCGGCCCGATCACGAAGAAGATGCAGCCGATCGTGCAGCGCGTGTACAACCAGATGGCGGAACCGCGCTGGGTCATCGCCATGGGCAGCTGCGCCATCAGCGGCGGCGCGTTCGCCGACTCCTACAACGTGCTTCCCGGCTGCGACACCTTCCTGCCCGTCGACGTCTACATCCCCGGGTGCCCGCCGCGGCCCGAAGCGCTCATCTACGGCTGTCTCAAGCTCAAGGAGCAGATCGCGAACACGAGCTTCATCGGCAGCGCTGCGCGCAACAAGGCGCTCTACGTGCCGCCGGACCTGGGCGAGGAGTGGCCGGACGAGCTGTTGCGGCAGTTCGGTGTGCTCCCGGCCGACGACTCGTCCGAAGGCGGATCCCGCGACGTCGGGGAGGTGCGCGATGAGGGCTGACGTCCTCGACGCGCTCGCCCGCCATGCCGCGACGCTCGACGAGAGCGGCTTCGACCCGCGCGCCGACGTCTCGGTCGACGCGTGGGCGGGCCTTCACGCCGATCTGGCCGCTCTCGGCCTCGAGTTCTCCGACATCACGGCACTCGACCGAATCGACGCCGTCGAGCTCGTGTGCTGGCTGCTGTCCTCCCCCTCGGAGCAGCTCTCGGTACGCACCTCGTGTCTGAACGACCGCCTGCTGGCGCCGACGCTGTCGGACGTCTATCCGCCCGCCGAGTTCGGCGAGCGCGAGGTCTACGACCTGTTCGGCGTGGTGTTCGAGGGCCATCCCGACATGAGCCGCATCCTGCAGCCCGACGACGCCACGACCTTCCCGCTCCGCAAGAGCTTCGAGCTCGCGGAGACACCATGGTGAACTTCCCCCGCAGCGAAGCGACCGGAGGCACCGAGACGCTGCTGCTCAACGTCGGGCCGCAGCACCCGTCCACGCACGGCGTCCTCCACTTCATGCTGGAGATGGCGGGGGAGACGGTCGTCACGGCGAAGCCGGTCATCGGCTACCTGCACCGCGGCATCGAGAAGCTGGCCGAGAACCGTACCTGGCAGCAGGTCATCGTGCTCACGGACCGACAGGACTACGTCGCCCAGTTCTCGAACGAGTGGGCGTACTGCCGCGCCGTCGAGCGGCTCGCGGGCATCGAACTCCCGGAGCGCGCCGAGTGGCTCCGCACTCTGATGGGCGAGCTCAACCGCATCACGAGCCACCTCATCTGGTACGCGGGCGTCACGATGGACATCGGCACGCTCGGCACCCCGTTCATCTACGCGTGGGAGACGCGCGAGCGCATCTTCGACTTCTTCGAGGCCGTGACCGGCGCGCGCATGATGCCGAACTGGATGCGGATCGGCGGCGTGCGCACGGACATCGACCCCGCGCTCCTCGCGGACCTGCGCACCTTCCTCGAGCGGGACTTCCCCAAGGAGTGCGACACCTACGAGGCGCTGCTCACGGGCAACGAGATCGTCGTCTCCCGCATGAAGGGCGTCGGCGTCTACACCGCCGAGGAGTGTGTCCACCTCGGGATCACCGGGCCATTCCTGCGCGCGTCGGGGCTCGCGCGCGACCTGCGCCGCGACGCGCCCTACGGCGCCTACGCCAAGCTCGACTTCGAGGTCTGCACCGACCCCGTCGGCGATTCCCTCGCGCGGTGCCGCGTGCGCCTGCGCGAGCTGCGCGAGTCCGCCAGGATGTGCATCCAGCTCATCGACGGCATGCCCGAAGGCGATATCGCCGTGAAGGTGCCGAAGGCGCTGAAGCCTCCGGCGGGCGACTGCTACGTGCGCACCGAGTCGCCGCGCGGCGAGCTCGGCGTCTTCGTCGCCTCCGACGGGACCACGCGTCCGTACCGCTACCGTGTCCGATCGCCGATCTTCTACGGCCTCTCCGCGATGCCGCGCCTGCTCCCGGGGCACCTCCTCGCCGACATGCTCGTCATCTTCGGCGGCATCGACACCTCGATGGGGGAGATCGACCGATGAGCGCCGCGCTGTGGCTCCGGACGATCGTCGGCCTCGTGGCCCTGCTGGCGCTGCTCGCGGGCGTCACGCTCTTCGGCGTCTGGTGGGAGCGCAAGTTCATCGGACATCTGCAGCGGCGGCGCGGCCCGCTCCACCATGGCTGGCACGGGCTGCTGCAGCTGCCGGCCGACATGATCAAGATGATCGCCAAGGAGGACACGGTCCCGACCGCGGCCGACTCCCTCCTCTTCCAGTTCGGCCCGGTGGCCGCGATCGTGCCGGCCTACGCCGCGCTGGCCGCGCTGACCTTTGCGCCCGGCATCGCGCTCATCGACATGCAGCACGGGCTGCTCTACGTCTTCGCCTGGGAGACCATGCTGCCGCTGGCCTTCGCGCTCATCGGCTGGTCGTGCGCGAACAAGTTCACCCTCATCGGAGGCCTGCGCGCCGCCGCGCAGCTCATAAGCTACGAGATCCCGATGCTCCTGGCCGCCCTTGGCGTGGTGCTGACGGCGCAGTCGATGAACCTGACCACGATCATCAACGCCCAGACGGGCTGGTGGTACGTCTTCAAGCAGCCCCTGGGCTTCGTGATCTTCTCGGTCGCGATGCTCGCGGAGATGAACCGCTCGCCGTTCGACCTGCCCGAGGCCGAGTCCGAGCTCGTCGCCGGCTACATGACCGAGTACTCGGGCATGAAGTTCGGCTTCGTGCAGCTCGCGGAGTACTCGGTGCTCCTCGTCGGCTCGTACCTGATCGCCGCGCTGTTCCTCGGCGGATGGAACATGCCGTTCCTGCCGGCCTCCTGGCTGTGGCTGGCCCTCAAGATCGTGCTGCTGATGACCTCGACGATGTGGTTCCGGGGTACGTTCCCGCGCCTGCGCGTCGACACCCTGACGCAGATGTCGTGGAAGTGGCTGCTTCCGGCCGCGCTCGTGAACATCATGCTGGTCGCCGCGCTCGCGCTGTGGCTGGGACCGAAGGTCTACTAGGAAGGGAGGGGTGGCCATGTTCGGATCAGGACTCGCGAAGGGCCTCGGCATCACGATGCGCCGCCTCCTCGCCGGACCCGTGACCGAGCTGTACCCGTACGACCACAAGGTGCTGACCCCGGCCTCGCGCACCTTCCTCGCGATGTACGTCAACGAGGAGGGCGGCCCGGCCTGCAAGGCCTGCAACACGTGCATCGTCGGATGCCCCGACCACGTGCTCCGCCTCGAGAAGGACCCCGACGACAACCGCAAGCCGCTCGAGTTCGTCGTGAACTCGGGACGGTGCACGTTCTGCGGCCTGTGCGTCGAGAACTGTCCGTACGACGCGCTGCACTTCACCCCCGATTACGAGCGCGCCACCTACGACCGCGGCACGCTCATCTACCACCTCGTCCACGAGGGCGCGCACACCGGAGAGGGGGACGAGCCGAAGTGACCGGGATGGTGCTCTTCTTCGCGGCCGCCGGCGCGCTCATCGCGAGCTCGATCGCGATGCTGTTCACGCGCCAGTTCGTTCGCAGCGTGGTGTTGCTCGCCTTCAGCCTCATCCTCTTCGGAGGGCTGTTCGCGCTGCTGGACGCGACGTTCCTCGCGCTGCTGCAGCTGCTCGTCTACGCCGGCGCCACCACGATGGTGCTCGTGTTCGTCGTGATGCTCTCACGGCCGAAGGTGGCGGCGTTCAGCACTCTCCTGCAGCCCCAGACGGGGCTCGCGGCCTTTGTGGTCGTGGCCGTGGCGTACCCGCTCGTCAGCACGCTCCTGACGCTGGCAGGCACCCTCTCGTCGACCTCACAGCCGGTCGCGACGACCCGCGACCTCGCGTACGCGCTGCTCGGGCCCTATGCGGTGCCGTTCGAGCTCGCCTCCGTCGTCCTCCTCGCAGCGCTCGTCGGTGCGGTCTATCTGGCCAGGGAGGCGGAGTAGATGGTCCCTCCGGTCTACTTCATGGTCCTCGGCGCGATCGTGTTCCTGATCGCGATGTTCGGGTTCCTCACACGCCGCAGCCTGCTGCAGGCGCTCATGTGTCTCGAGCTGATGACCGCTTCAGTCTCGCTGACCTTCATCGCGATCGGACGGTCGATGCCCGACGGCGGGCTGGGCGGCATGGCGATGGCCACGTTCGTCATCGTCATCGGAGCGGCCGAGATCGGCATGGGGCTCGCCATCGTCATGCTCTACTTCCGCCGCCACGGGGACGCCACGACCGACGACATCGACCTGTTGGGCGGGTAGCGGATGACGCCCACGCTCACAGCGTTCCTGGTGCCCGCCCTGCCCGCCGCCGCGGCCCTGTTCCTCGCCGTGTTCGGTCGCCGCATGGGCGAGCGCAGCTCGCACGTGGCGATCGGCGCCCTGGCACTGTCCCTCATCGCCTCCGTGTCGCTGCTCGTCGGCGCCTTCGGGCACGAGGGGCCGCTCGTTCACGCGACCGTCCCGTGGGCGGTGGTCGGCGGAGTCCCCATCGAGTTCGGTCTCTTCGTCGACGGGCTCTCGGCGTCGGTGCTGGTCATGGTAGCCGCCGTCGCCACGATGGTGTTCGTGTACGCGACCGGCTACATGAAGGGCGACGCCCGCTACCCGTGGTTCTTCACTGTCTTCTCCCTGTTCACGGCGTGCATGTTCGGCGTCGTGACCTCCTCGAGCCTCCTGGAGCTCATGCTCTTCTGGGAGGTCATGGGCCTGTGCTCGTTCCTGCTGATCGGCTACTACTTCGAGCGACCCGACGCGCGTCGCGCGGCCTTCAAGGCGTTCATCACCACGCGCATCGGCGACATGGGCCTCCTGCTCGCCGTCGCCTTGCTGCTCGGACGCTACAAAACGGTCGACATCCCGACGCTGCTCGCGGAGCTCGCGAAGGAGCCGAAGGCGTTCATGTGGATGATCTGCGCGTTGCTGTTCGCCGCGGCGGTCTCCAAGTCCGCGCAGTTCCCGATGTACATCTGGCTGCCCGACGCGATGGCGGGTCCGACGCCCGTGTCCGGTCTTCTGCACTCAGCCACGATGGTCGCGGCGGGCGTCTTTCTCGTGTGCCGCGCGTACCCGCTGTTCGTGGGTGCGGACTTCCTGCCGATGATCGCGTGGCCGGGCATCTTCACCGCCCTCTACGGTGCGGTGCTCGCGCTGACCGAGACGGACATCAAACGCACACTGGCTTACTCGACGATGAGCCAGCTCGGCTACATGATGGTCGCCCTCGGCACCGGCGGTCTGGTCGCCGCCGTGTTCCACCTGATCACCCACGGGTTCTTCAAGAGCCTGCTGTTCCTGAGCGCCGGTTCGGTCATCCACGGCACGAAGACGCAGGACATCCGTGAGATGAGGGGCGTGGGGAAGACGATGCCGATCACCGGCGCGTGCTTCCTGATCGGCGCGCTCGCGTTGTCGGGCATCCCGCCGTTGGCCGGCTTCTTCAGCAAGGACGCCGTGCTGGCGTCGCTTCTGGGTGCGACGACCGTGCAGCCGGTGTTCGGCGGTACGCTGCTCGTCGTCGGGCTCATGACCGCCGTGCTCTCCGCCTTCTACATGTTCCGCGTGTACTTCGGCGTGTTCAGGGGCCCGGGACGGAAGTACCACGAGTCGCCGCGCGCGATGATCGCCCCGATGGTCGCGCTCGCCGGCGTGACCGTGGTCGCCGGCGCGATCAACCTTCCGGGGCTTCGCGTCTCACTCGCGGGGATGCTGGAGCCCGGAGTCGTCGAGCACGCTTTCCCCTGGCTGATGGCGGTCTCCGCGTGCGCTGCGGGTGCGGGCGTCTACATCGCGTGGGAGTCGACGCGTCTGCGCCGCGCGCTGCACGGCACGGGCCCGATCCCGCCCAACCTGCAGCGGCTCTACGGCGGCGTGTTCCTGCGGCCGGTGTTCGCCGTCTCGCGTTTCCTGCGTGAATTGAACCTCGACTACATCCTGGAGAACCTCGTGGTCGCGCCGGTGCTGTGGCTGTGCGGGCTCGCCAGCCGGTTGGACCCGGACGTCCTGTACACCGCGGTATTCGTGAACGGTGTCGGTCGCGTGGCGGCGTCGCTCGCCGCCATCGACGTGACGGTCGTCGACGGTGCGGTCATGGCCGTGGGGCGCGCGGGGCTGGGCGTCGCCCGGGGATCCGGGTTCGTCGACACGCGCGGCATCGACGGCGCGGTCGACGGTGTGGCGGGCGGCACGATGGCGCTCGGGCGCGGGCTGAAGAGGTTGCAGACCGGAGTCACCGCGAACTACGCGTTGTTCATGATCGTGTTCGGAGTCGCCATCTTCTACGTGGCGTGGTGGCTGGCCCGATGAAAGGAATCCCTGTGCTGAGTGTCCTGCTCCTCATCCCGGTCGTCGCATCGCTGGTCGTGCTGCTCCTGCCCGGTCGGATGGAACGGCTGATCAAGGGGTTCACCATCGCCGCCGTCGCGCTGACGTTCGGCTGGTCGCTCCTGGTGCTGTCCCGGTTCACCATCGGGTCCGGCGCCATGCAGATGATCCAGTCGGTCCCGTGGGTCCCGGCGATCGGCATGTCCTTCAAGCTCGGGATCGACGGACTGTCGCTGCCGCTCATCATGCTCACGAGCCTGCTCACGCTGCTGTGCGGCATCTACACGTGGCGCCTCGACAAGCAGGTCAAGGCGTTCTGCTTCCTGCTGCTGTTGCTGCTGGTCGGCATGCTCGGGGTGTTCCTGGCCCTCGACGCCGTCCTGTTCTACGTGTTCTGGGAGCTCGTGCTGGTCCCGATGTTCTTCATGATCGGCATCTGGGGCGGCGCCAACCGCCGCTACGCCAGCGTGAAGTTCTTCATCTACACGCTCATCGGCTCCGTCGTCATGCTGCTCGGGCTGCTGCTGCTCTTCTTCTGGGGCCCGCACACGTTCGACATGCAGGCGATCATCGCCTGGGGCCAGGCCGGCAAGTTCACGCTGCAGCAGCAGGGCTGGATCTTCGGCGCGCTCTTCCTCGGGTTCGCGGTGAAGGTGCCGATCTTCCCGTTCCACACCTGGCTGCCCGACGCCCACGTGGAGGCTCCCACGGTCGGATCGGTCCTTCTGGCGGGCGTGCTGCTGAAGATGGGCGGCTACGGCCTGCTGCGCGTGTCGCTGTCGGCCCTGCCGCAGGCGTTCGCCGCCTTCTCGCCCTATCTCGCGGTGCTCGGCGTGATCGGCATCGTGTACGGCGCTGCGGTCGCGTTGACCCAGAAGGACCTCAAGAAGATGGTCGCGTACTCGTCGGTCAGCCACATGGGCTTCGTGGTCCTCGGCATCGCCGCGGCCAACAGCGCGGGCGTCGACGGTGCGGCGATGCAGATGTTCACCCACGGCATCATCACCGGCATGCTGTTCTTCCTGGTCGGCATGATCTACGAGCGTTACCACACCAAGGAGATCGCACGTCTGCGCGGGCTCATCACCGCGGTGCCGGCTCTCGGCATCCTGTGGGTCTTCGCGTCGTTCGCCTCGCTCGGGTTGCCGGGTCTGGCCGGGTTCGTCGGCGAGTTCACCTCGCTCATGGGCGGCCTGCAGGTCTTCCCGGTCATCACGGCGTTCGCAGTCATCGGTATCGTGCTCACGGCGGCCTATTTCCTGCGCACGTTGCAGGCCGTGGTGTTCGCGCCGCATGAGGAGGACTCCGCCCGGTACGAAGGGCCGCACACCATGGACGGCACCGAGATGGCGGCCGTCGCGCCGCTCGCCGCGATCGCGTTCGCGCTCGGCGTCTACCCGATGCTGTTCTTCTCGATCGTCGACCCGGTGGGCCGCGCTCTGGCCACTCTGGTCGGGCGGTGACGCACTTGAGTCCGGTGCTCGCCTTCTCGCCCGAGATCGTCCTCGTGCTCGCCGGAGCCGGCGTGCTGTGCTTCGACGCCATCTGGCCCGGCCGCGGCCGCGTCGAGCGCTGGGTCACGCTCGCCGCGATGGCGCTCGCCGCGGCGTGCGCGGTCCTCGTGGCCATGAGCCCCCAGCTCTACGGGGTCTACTTCGCGGGCTCGCTGCGCGTGGACGCCACGACGACCTTCGCCCGTCTGCTCTTCATGGCGACCGGCGCCCTCGTGGTGCTGTCGTCGTGGGGCGGGGATGGGGAGGGCGCCACCGCCGAGTACTACGGGCTGCTGCTCCTCTCCCTGCTCGGCGAGTCGGTCATCGTGATGTCGCAGACCCTGATCGTCCTGTTTGTCGGCATCGAGATGCTGGCGCTCCCGTGCTACGCGCTGATGGCCATGCGCAAGCACCTGGCGGGCGCGGTGCGCGCCGCTCTCAAGTACTTCCTGCTGGGCACGTTCGCGTCGATCGTGATGCTCTACGGCGTGGCGCTCGCATACGGAGCGCTCCACACGATCTCGTACGTCAACGGGCTGTTCCCCGATCCGGTGACGCTCGGCGCGGTCCGGGCCGGGCTCGCCATGGCGGCGTTCCTGCTGCTGTTCGCCGGCCTCGGCTTCAAGGCCACGGCGTTCCCGTTCCACTTCTGGAGCCCGGACGTCTACGCGGGCGGTTCGGCGCCGATCGTGGCCTACGTGGCGACCGTGCCCAAGGTCGCCGTGATGCTCGCGCTGCTGCGGGTCCTGGGCCCCGGCTTCGCCGCGGCCTACCCCGTGGGTCGGACCTTTATCCTCATCGTCGCCGTACTCTCGATGGTCTACGGCAACGTCGTCGCGCTGCTGCAGGACGACGTGCGCAGGATGCTCGCGTACTCGGGTGTGGCGAACACCGGCTACATGCTGATCGCGTTCGCGGTCGGCGGGGCCGCGTCCGCGCGGGCGCTCATGTTCTTCCTGGTCGTCTACGCCTTCGGCAACCTCGGCGCGTTCCTGGTGGCCATGGCCGTCGGGCCCGACCGGCCGGTGTCGTTGAAGGACTTCGCCGGGCTCGCCGGCCGCAACGGGTTGCTGGCGGGAGGCATGGCCGTATGCCTCTTCTCGCTCGCCGGCACGCCCCCGCTCGGAGGGTTCTTCGGCAAGTTCGCGCTGTTCAAGGCTGCCGTCGACGGCGGCTACGCGTGGCTCGCGCTCATCGCGCTCGTCACCACGGTCATCGCCGTGGGCTACTACCTCGGGGTCGCGTCGAGGATGTACGGCTCCCTGGTGCAGCCTGAGGAGACCGGGTCCGAAGGCGTCGCTTCGATAGCCGGCCGTATCGTCGTGCCGCGGCCCCTGATGGCAGCGATCGTGACCTGTGCGCTCGCCGCCGTCGTGCTGGGCGTCGCCGGGGTCACCCTGCTCGCGGCCGCAGGCTGACGCTCCTTCACGGCGTGAAGGGGCCGCTCGCGCTGCTATACTGACGGCCCCGCACCCGCGGGCATGCTCGCTTCGATGGGACCGCCTGGACCCCCGACCGGGGCTGGGACGGTGTGATCGGAAAGGAGGACGCCGTGAGCGTCCACATCCCGGCCGGCTCCGACCGGCCCGTCACCACCGCGACCTTCCGTACGCGCAAGGCCGCCTCGCAGCGCATCGTCATGCTGACGGCCTACGACGCCTCCTCCGCCCGGCTCGTCGACGCCGCCGGCGTCGACTCGATCCTTGTCGGGGACTCCCTCGGCATGACCATGCTCGGTTACGACTCCACGCTCCCCGTCACCATGGACGACATGGTCCGCGCGACCTTCGCGGTCGCGCGCGTCACCCGGCACGCCCTCGTCGTGGCCGACCTTCCCTTCATGAGCTATCAGGCCTCCGTCGAGGATGCGCTGCGCAACGCCGGGCGCCTGATGGCCGAGGGCGGCGCCGGAGCGGTCAAGCTCGAGGGTGGTGCGGAGGTCGCTGAGACGGTGTGCAGGCTGGTCTCCGCGGGCATCCCCGTCATGGGTCACGTCGGCCTGACCCCGCAGTCGGTCAACCAGCTCGGAGGCTACCGCGTCCAGGCCAAGGACACGCCGGCCGCCGAGAGGCTGCTCGACGACTGCCGTGCGCTCCAGGACGCGGGGGCGTTCGCGGTCGTGCTCGAGTGCATCCCCGCCGAGCTGGCCGCGCTCGCGAGCGCCGAGCTCGACATCCCCACGATCGGCATCGGTGCCGGCGCCGGTTGCGACGGCGAGGTGCAGGTCTTCCACGACCTGCTCGGACTCGGCGGCGACTTCACGCCCCGCCACGCCAAACGCTACGCGGAGCTCGGCGAGCAGGTTCGCGCGGCCGTCTCGGCCTACGCGGCCGACGTGCGCTCGGGCGCCTTCCCGGGCGAGGAGCAGACCACGCACGCCGACCTCGCGGTCATCGACGAGGTGCGCGCCCGCCGGACCGGCGACGTGCGCCGGATGACGGGGAGGTAGGCCGCCCATGGAACGTGTCGTCTCGATCGAAGAGGTCCGCGGTGTCCTGCGGCGGCCACGACTGGAGGGCCGCACCGTCGGTCTCGTGCCGACGATGGGGGCGCTGCATGCGGGGCACCTGTCGCTCGTGGCCGCCTCGCGGAAGCGCTGCGACCTCACCGTGGTGTCCGTGTTCGTGAATCCCACGCAGTTCGGCGAGGGAGAGGACTTCGAGTCCTATCCGCGCGACCTCGACGCGGACGCCGCGCTGCTCGAGGACGCGGGTGTCGACGTGCTCTTCGCGCCGACCGTGCCCGTGATGTACCCGCCGGACGCCACCACGGTCGTGGACCCCGGCCCTATCGCGACGGTCTGGTGCGGCGCGTCGCGCCCTGGGCATTTCGCCGGCGTCGCGACGATCGTGACGAAGCTGCTCGGGATCGTCGGCTCCGACGTCGCGTTCTTCGGAGAGAAGGACTACCAGCAGCTGCGCGTCCTCGAGCGCGTCGTGCGCGATCTCGACATCGACACGCGCATCGTCGGCTGTCCGATCGTCCGCGAGGCGGACGGGCTCGCGCTCTCCAGCCGGAACCGGTACCTGTCGCGCGACGACCGCAGGCACGCGCTCGTGCTCTCCCGCGCGCTCGCGCACGCTGCGAGGGCGGCGGCCGCCGGGGACACGGACGCCGGAGCGCTCGAGGCGGAGTTGGCGGAGCATCGCCATCGGCAAGCGG
>JANYKZ010000085.1 GCA_025361505.1 Coriobacteriia bacterium | reverse complement strand
AAGTGCCATCCCTCGCCGCGCTCGAGCTTCACCGTCTGGAACAAGACCTGCGTGCAGGGCGACTGCCACAAGGTGGGCACTGCGCTCGCGATGCACGGCTCGCTCGACGCCTCGCACACCGTGGCGACGCCGACCTGCACCGTGGCCGGCTGCCACACCGGCGGGACCGACGTGGCGAAGATCCACGCGGTACAGGGCTGCGCCGTGTGCCACGTGGTGGGCAGGAGGGCGACGCTCGTGTGTGCCTCGCTCGGGTGCCACGCGACGGGCACCACCGGCACGCACGACAGTCACCCTGCGACCGTCACCAGCGGGACGATCACCATACTCGGCGTCAGCTACGGCACGCATCTGTGCTCCGAGTGCCACGCGTCGACGGAACTCCAGGCCGCGCACGGCGGCAAGTCGAGCTGCGCGAAGTGTCATCCCTCGCCGCGCTCGAGCTTCACGGTGTGGAACAAGACCTGCGTCCAGGGCTCCTGCCACAAGTCGGGCACGCCGCTCGCGATGCACGGTTCGCTCGACGCCTCGCACACGCTCTCCGCGAAGCCCTCCTGCGTCGCCGCCGACTGCCACACCGGAGGCACCGACGCCGCCGCGATCCACGGTGTGGCCGGCGGACCCGGCTGCGCCGCATGCCATGGCGCGGGCAAGACCACGACACTCGTGTGCGCGACGGCGGGCTGCCACGGCGCGGCCGACACGCACCCCGCTGCGAACCCGCACGCGACGATGACGGCGAGCCACACCACGACGCTGTCAGCCACCTGCGTGAAGAGCGGTTGCCACGCTGCGGACCTCGTCGCCCTTCACGCGGCCGCTCTCCGCTGCGCGACGTGCCATGGCGTGGGCAAGACGACCACGAAGGACTGCGCCGTCGCGGGCTGCCATCCGCAGGCGGTGGGATCGACGACCCTCCACCCGACCTACGTCTCCGGCCACAACGCGCTTCCCGCCCCCTCATGCATCCTCGCGGGCTGTCACACCGGCGGCACCGATGTCATCGCCATCCACGCGACCCAGGGCTGCGGGGCCTGCCACGCGGCGGGCAAGCCGGCTCTGACCACCGTCTGCACGACGTCCGGTTGCCACGCCGGCGGAGCGCCGGCCACCCACGGCAGCCATCCAGCCACGATCACCGGCGCCCCGTTCTCGATCCTGGGCGCGAGTTACGGCACGCACCTGTGCTCCGAGTGCCATCCAACCACCGAGCTCCAGGCGCTCCACGGCGGCAAGACGGGCTGCTCGAAGTGCCACCCGACGCCGCGCTCAAGCTTCACCGTCTGGAACAAGGGCTGCGTGCAAGGCGACTGCCACAAGAGCGGCACCGCGCTCGGGATGCACGGTGCCATCGACGCGTCGCACACGCTCACCGCCGTACCGTCCTGCGTCGCCACGGACTGTCACACGGGCGGCACGAGCGCGGCGGCCATCCACGGCGTCACCGGCGGTCCGGGCTGCGCCGCGTGCCACGGAGCCGGCAAGGTCCTGACACTGGCGTGCGCGACGTCCGGCTGCCACGGTGGCTCCGACCCGCACCCCGCCGTGAACCCGCATCCGACGATGCTGGCGGGCCACACGACCGGGCTGTCGGTCACGTGCGTGAAGACCGGCTGTCACGCGGCCGACCTCGGCGCCCTGCACAGGCCGGGTCTCGGCTGCGCCACGTGCCACGGCGCGGGGAAGACGCCGACGAAGGACTGCGCGACCACAGGGTGCCACCTGAACAACCCGTATTCGACCGTGCTGCACCCGACGGTGCTGACCGCGCACGCGCTGACGCCCACGCCGTCATGCGTCGCCACCGACTGTCATACGGGTACCCGAGCCACGACCATCCACTCCAAGCAGGGATGTGTCGTGTGCCACAACGGCGCCGCGCTGACGACCGTGTGCGCGACGCCCGGCTGCCACAGCAACACCGATCAGCACCCCGCCGCGAACCCGCATCCGGCCATGACGGCGGGGCACACGACCGGGCTGTCGGCCACCTGCGTCACGGGCGGCTGCCACGCCGCCGACCTGGCGGCGCTCCACGCCCCGGCCCTCGGGTGCGCCACCTGCCACGCGACGGGCAAGACGCCGGGCAAGGAGTGCGCGGCGACGGGCTGTCATCCCTACCCGGTGACGTCCACGACGCTGCATCCCACGTACGTGACGGCGCACGCCCTGGCCGTGGCCCCCTCCTGCGTCGGCACCCTGTGCCACGCCGGCGGAGCCGACGCCGCCGCGATCCACACCGCGGGCACGACGCCCCCGGGATGTGCGGCGTGTCACGCGGCGGGCAAGCCCGCGCTGACGACGACGTGCTCGACGCCGGGCTGCCACGACACGGGCCTCGCCGCGCTGCACCCGTCCGCGGGCCACACGGTCAACGCGCATCCGTGCACCGGGGCGGCGTGTCACGGCACGAGCGCTCCGGCGATCCACGAGCAGACAGCGACGGGCTGCGGCGTCTGCCATGACGGCGGCCCCGCCACCACCAACGCCTGCAGCGACTGCCATCCGACCTCGTGGGCATCCCGCCACGCCGTATACGCGGTGACGAGCGACTATCACGGGGCCAAGGTCGGCTACGGCTCCAGCGACTGGGGCTGGTACTCGACCGGCTGGATCCTCGCTCCCTACACGCGCGGGATGTCGATGCCGTGTGCGACGTGCCACGTCCAGGCGGGGACCACCAACCTCTACGACTTCCCCCTGGTGGTGAACGGCCGTCCGGTGACGGTGACGAGCGGCTACCAGATGGCGAACATGTGCTACGCCTGCCACGGCGGCACGATCGACGACTGGCACGCGGGCTGTTTCGGATGCCACGCGGGCGGGATGGGCACGGGTGGTCTGCCCACGACGATGGTCGGCAGGGACTGCTCGGCCTGCCACCAGCACGGCATGCCGTCGTGGCCGCACGGGCGCTTCAGCATGACGGGAGCGACCCTCTAGGCGGGCGCTGTCAGGGCGCTTTCGGGCGGCGAAAGCGCCCGGCTACCGGGGCCAGAGGAGCGTGACGAGGAGCCAGAGCGTGACCGGGACGCCGAACAGCATCGCGGCGCCCACGGCGATCTTCCATCCCGCGAACCGCGGGTTGCCGCTCCAACCACGCGGATAGCGGGCGCTCGCCTCGTTGTCGGTCGTCAGGTCGTCGTCGCGTGCGGCCATGCGTATCCCCCCAAGGGAGTGGGCCTTCGACGGGATGGTACCCCGGGCGGGATGCGGCCGACGCTGCCACAGAGCGGGCGCGCTTGACGTCGCCGATCCTCGTGCCCATACTGACCGACAGTCAGTCAGTACCGCGGACGAGTGAGGCACACGGATGACCAGGACTAGGCTCGCTCGCGACGCACGGCGTGCGGAGATCGTGGAGGCCGCCGGGCGGCTCTTCGCGCAGAAAGGCTGCGCCGCCACCTCGGTCCGGGACATCCGGGACGCCGCGGGTATCGCGCAGGGCACCTTCTACTGGCACTTCCCCTCCAAGGAGGCGGTCGTCGACGCCGTGGCCGAGGAGTGGGCGGCCCGCGGCGTCGCGGCGATCTCCTCAGTGCTGGAAGACGGTTCCATCGGATCGGTCGAGCGATTCGTTCGGGTGCGCGACTCCGCCTTCGCCGCCTTCGCGGCGCAAAGGTCGGTGCTCGAGGCCTTCCACACCCCCGAGCACGCGGACATGCATGACCGCACCGTCGCCGCGACCCGGCTGAGGCTGATCCCGCTGTTCGCCGGTTTCGTGCGGGGCGGCGTGGCCGAGGGAGTGTTCACGGCGAGCGACCCCGATGCCGCGGCGATCTTCGTCGCGCGGGCAGCCGAGGCGATCGACGCCGAGCTGCTGCTCTCGGACCCGTGCGGCGTGCCGCGCTACGCCGCGGCGCTCACCGAGTTCGTGCTGCGGGGGCTGGGCTATGCCGGCGAGCTTCCGGCCTTTGAAGGGAGTGCCTCATGAAGCGGCAACGCGTGCGACGGATCATCCTCGCGGCGCTGTTCCTGGTCTTCCCGCTGGTGTTCAACTACTTCTCGCCGTATCTCATGATCACGGGCGCGGCCGAGCGCGTGATAACGGTCAGCGCGGTCGTCTGGGGACTCTACCTGCTGTCGGGTCTGGTGTTCGGGCGCGCGGCGTGCGGCTGGTTCTGCCCGTTCTCCGCGCTGCAGATGATCTGGGACAAGGTCGCGCCAAAGCCGCTGCGCCGAGTGCGGTTCCTGCCCTGGGTGAAGTACCTGCTGTGGGCGGGATGGGTGGCGGCGTTCGTGGCCGTCCTCGCGACGGGCGCCGGGTCGCTGCGCTTCGACCCGCTCTACAGCACTCCCCACTTCGTCTCGATCGACGGCCCCGGCAACAACATCACGTACTTCGGGCTTCTGGCGCTCGTGATGGTGCCGGTGCTGCTCGCGGGCAAGCGCGGGTTCTGCCACTACCTGTGTCCGTTCGCGGGATGGATGGTGGCCGGCACCGCCGTGCGCGATGTCACGAAGCTTCCCTCGCTCCACCTCGAGGCCGACGCGGCGAAGTGCAACGACTGCGGACGCTGCGATGCGGAATGCCCCATGAGCCTTCAGGTGAGCGCGATGGCCGCCACGGGAGACATGCACGACGTCGACTGCATCCTGTGCGGCAGGTGCGTGGATTCGTGCGGGCGCGGCGCGCTACGCTACGCCTACCGGTGGAGCGAGCGGAACGGAGGAGCGTCGTGACCTGCTACATGCGGCACATGGACTGGCTCTTCGACGAGCTCGAGCTGGAGAGCGACAAGGTCAACCGCCGTCGCGTGGACACGGCGCTGCGCGCGATACTCGGGTCGGCCGAGGACGACCACTGCCCCGAGGTCTGGGCCGCGTACAAGTCGCTCGCTGACGGAGAGCGGGCGGCCCTTGTGCCGCGCGTGCGCGAGGCGCTCGGCCTCTAGCCGCGCCCCATCGCACGGCGCGCCTTCTCGCGGTACATCGCCAGGTCGGCCTCCTCCAGGACGACTTCGATCTTGACGCCCTCCGCAGGACTCCGCCACGCGACGCCGCAGCTCATCGCGAGCGGACGGAGCCCGTCGCGCGCGGCATTGAACACGGCGATGCCCTCCTGGAGCCTCTCGGCGAGCAGATTGATCGAGGCTTCGTCCTCCCCCACGGCCAGAACGACGAACTCGTCCCCTCCGACCCGGGCGATGACATCGGCCGAACGCAGCGTCACGCGCAGGACCGTCGCCATGTCGCGGAGCGCCTGGTCGCCCGCCGCGTGACCGAGCTCGTCGTTGGTCGTCTTCAGACCGTCCATGTCGCCGTAGATCACCCCGACGCCCTGGCCCGCGCGCGCGGCCTGCGCGACGGCCTGCTCAGAGAGCAGGTCGAACCCCCGCCGGTTCAGGAGACCTGTGAGCGCGTCGGCGTGGGCCAGCTGCTCGAGCTCGCCGAGATGCCGCTGCTCGGCCTGCTTGCGCTCGGTGATGTCGCGACCGATGCCCAGCACCCCGACGATCCGTCCGTCGCCGTCGCGCAGAGGCGCGAGCGACGTCGCCTGCCAGCGCATCCCCCCGGGGAAGCGCGCGGGGTGTTCGAGAAGGAGCGGCTCCCCGGTCTCGAGCACCCGGCGCAGCGACCCGGCCTGGTGGCGGCTCCACTCGTCCGCCGGGGGGAAGACGTCGACGCGTCGCTTCCCGATGAGCTCCTCCGGCGATGCCTGCAGCCAGGCGGCCGCGGCCTCGTTCACGAACTCGATCCGGTCCTCGCGATCGATGACGAAGACGATGTCCCGCACCGCCTCGACGAGCGCGCGGTAGCGCGCCTCGCTCGTGCGCAGGGCCTGCTCGGCCTTCACGCGGTCGTCGATGTCCTCGATGACGTCGACGAAGTAGGCGAGGTCGCCCTTCTCGTCGAGTACCGGGGAAGAGGTGAGGTCGACCCACACCAGCGAACCGTCCTTGCGGACGTAGCGTTTCTCGACGCGGTAGGCCTGTCCCGATCCCGCGGTCTGGTACGAGCGGAACGTATCCAGATCGGACTCGACCGTGTCAGGGGAGGTGATGTCGGCGAACTTCATCGCGAGCAGCTCGTCGCGGGCGTAGCCGAGGATCTCGCACAAGCGGTCGTTGACGTGCATCCACCTGCCGTCCACGGCCACCTGCGCCATGCCGATGGCGGACTGGTCGAACGCCGCACGGAACCGCGCCTCGCTCTCGCGCAGCTCGTCGTCGGCGCGCCTGCGCTCAGTACCGTCGGTCGCGGACATGCGCTCCCCCGATCAGAACCCCCGTGCATGCGAGCGACCGTGTCCGGCGGCGGCTCCCCCGATGGCATGGTACCCCCTCCGGACGGGTCGAGCGCACCGGGACGGTGGGCCTAGTCGCACGCCCCCGCGTCGCGCGCCACATAGCGCGCCCAGCGCTCGTCGACCCACGTCTGCACGGACTCGATCGCTTCCGGCTTCATGCCGCGGAAGCGGGTCTGCGTCGCGAGGTATTCGGACACGGGGACCCGCGGCTTGCCGGACTTGGCCAACGAGGCGCTGCGGCCGGTGAGGCGGAAGACGCCGCGCTCGACCTCGTAGAGCACGACCAGTCCGGTGTCGACCGCGAGCTTGCCCAGCCGCACGGTGTCCTTCGGGTCGAAGCCCCATCCGCTCGGGCACGGGGTGTTCATGTGGATGTAGCGCAAGCCGGTGATGCCGCGCGCCTTGGAGACCTTGTCGTAGACGTCGGCCGGGAACGCCGCCGAGGTCGACGCGACGTACGGGATCCCGTGCGCCTCCATGATGCGCGGGATGTCCTTGGGGTTCTCGCGCTTGCCGGCCCACGTGGTCGTGGTCCGCGCACCCGCGGGCGTCAGGCCCGAGCGCTGCGTGCCGGTGTTCATGTACGCCTCGTTGTCGTAGCACAGGTAGATGAAGTCCTCGTTGCGCTCCGCCGCGCCGGAGAGGGCCTGGATGCCGATGTCTCCCGTGCCGCCGTCACCCGCCATCGCGAGTACCGTCATCTCACCCTCGCGCCCGGTGGCGCGCAGGCCCGCCGCGATCCCGGAAGCCGCGGCGGCCGTGGACGGGAACGCGACGTTGACCCACGGCACGTTCACGGAGGCGATCGGGAACATGCCGCCGAGCACGGTCAGGCAGCTCGCCGGTACCGTCATCACCATGCGGCCCTCGAGAGCGGCGGTGATCTGGCGCAGCGCGATGCCGATGCCGCAGCCCGCGCACGAGCGGTTGCCCGGGAGCACGTAGGAGACGTCGGGAAGGTCGAGGATCCTGGTCGTCATGGCGTCAGCTCATCCCTCGAGGTGGAGGTTGATCCAGTCGGTCTCGCGGGTGCGCGCTCCCGCTTCCAGGTCGGCGATCGCGCGGCGCGCCGCCTCCGCGAGGTCGTCCGGCGTCACGTCGCGTCCGCCCAGCCCGCAGGCGGCGCCGAACACGGCGGGTGCGCCCTCGACGCCGAGCATCGAGCCGCGCAGGTCGGAGCAGATGGGGCCCTCGTAGCCGTACGAGAGCGCCTTGTCGAAGACCAGCGCCAGCCTGCGGCCCGCCAGTTTCTCGCGAAGCGCCTCGACCGGGAAGGGGCGGTACGCGCGGATGCCGAGCACGCCGGCCTTCACGCCCTGCTCGCGAAGGGCCTCGACGGTGAGCGTGAGCTGGGTGCCGAGCGAGCCGGCGGCGATCAGCACGACCTCGGCGTCGTCCAGCAGGTGCTCCCACAGGAGCCCTCCCCAGGAGCGGCCCACGGCAGCGGCGTACTCGGCGTCGGTCTCGGGGATGACGGTCAGCGCGTCGAGCAGCGCGCGGTGGTGCAGCGCGCGGATCTCCATGTAGCCGCCGCGCACGGCGCCGGTCTCGTCCGCACGCGGGTCGGCGAGCACGACCGGCCCCACGTTGCGCGGATCGGCCGGGTCGACGACCGTGAAGGGCTGCGTGAACGGCGGCAGGAACGCGTCGACCTGCTCGGGGGAAGGCACCGCCACCGGCATCATCGTGTGGGAGAGCAGGAAGCCGTCGTAGCAGACCATGACCGGCACGTGCAGGCGCTCCGCGATGCGGTAGGCCTGGACGGTCGTGTCGAGGATCTCCTGGTTGTCGCGGCAGAAGAGCTGCACCCAGCCGGCGTCGCGCACCGACATGGAGTCCTGCTGGTCGTTGAGGACGTTCCACGGCGCGGCCATCGCGCGGTTGACGACGCACATCACGATGGGGAGCCGGGCGCCGGGCGCCCACCACACTTGCTCCGTCATATAGGCGAGGCCGTTGGAGCTGGTGGCCGTGAAGGTGCGCGCGCCGACCGTCGATGCGCCGATGCACACCGTCATGGCCGAATGCTCCGACTCGACCGCGACGAACTCGGCGGAGAGCTCGCCCGACTCGACCCAGGCCGCCAGCTGCTCCACCACCGGGGACTGCGGGGTGATCGGATAGGCGGCGATGACCTGGACGCGGGCGAGCCGCGCGGCGGTGGCCGCGGCCTCGTTTCCCGTCATGACCGAGACGTCGTCGCTCATCGGGCCGCCTCCCCGTCGTCGGTGGCGCACACGCCGTGCAGCGCTTCCGGCTGCATCCCGATGGCGCCGGCGGGGCACTCCTCGGCGCAGATGCCGCAGCCCTTGCAGTAGGTCAGGTCGATGACCGGTCCGACGCCCTGCGCGATGCAGCCGTCGGGACAGTAGACCCAGCAGATCTGGCAGGTGACCTTGCCCTGCTTCACCGCGAGGCACTTCGCAGCGTCCATGACCGGGCGGCTGTTGCGCCAGTCGCCGGTCCGGCCCGCCTCGCCGACGGCGGGGCCCGACATCGAGATCTCGCTCATGGAGCTCCGTTCCTCTCGCGCGCTCACGCTCGCGTGCAGTCGTACGCGATGCGCGCCGCGTCGATGTTCTTCTTGGCCGCCGGCCCGTGGAACGCGTGGGAGATGGCGGCTTCCACCGACTCCATCGTGATGAGTCCGGTCGCGGCCGCGAACGCGCCCAGGATGGCCGTCGAGACCATCGGCTGGCCGCCTACGATGAGCTCCGCGGCCTCCGCCGCGCCTGTGACGTCGCTGGTCACGATGCGAAGGCCACCGTCGAGTCCCAGCTCCGCCGGGGTCTTCACGGTGTTGACGATGATGGTCCCGCCCGGCTTCATGCCGGCGGTGGCGTTGGCGACCGCGAGCAGGGAGTCGTCGAGGACGACGACGATGTCCGGCGTGGTGACCTGCGAGAGGATCCGGATCGGCTCGTGAGCGAGCCGGGACGAGGCGGTGATCGGCGCGCCCCGTCGCTCGGCGCCGAACGAGGGCTGCGACGTCACGCCCTCGAAGCCGCTGCGGAACGCCGCGTCCGCGAGCACCTTCGCGCTCGTGACGGCGCCCTGACCTCCGCGGCCGTGCCAGCGGATCTCGTACATGTCGTGGTCGCGCGGGAGTGTGTCCATGACGACATCATACAGAGTGCCGCTCCGGCCGCGGCGACGCGCGTCACTGCACGGGCACCCACGAGTCCGACGACGGGCGATAGCGGAAGCGCTCGACGGCGAGCGCGACACCGACATCCGCGGCCGGGCCCGGTGTGTAGCCCACGTCGACAAGGTCGGTGGCGCCCGTGTAGTCCGGGTCGAAGTCCAGGGATTCGATGACGGTCCCGGGGTGGCGTGCCGTCCACATCCGCGCGAAGGCGTCGGCGCGCTTCGATGGGCGACCGAAGAGCGTCACCATGCCGTCCGACGTGTCGGTCGGGTCCAGGTACTCGACGTAGACGGCCAACCGCACCTTGGGGAACCTCGTGTTGCCCACGATCGCGACCCAATCCCCCTGGGGTTCCTGGGCCACTCCGGTCGCCTTGAAGCCCGGGAGCGCCGCCGCGACGGCGGTCGCGGTGTCCGTGACCGACGGCTCGTCCAACGGGGCGGTCGCGTCGGCCGATGCGGCTTCCAGAGGGTCGGAGTCCGTCTCCGCCCAGAGGTCGGTGGCCACGACGTACGTGAAGTAGGTCGTCCGGATCCCCGTTGCGCTCGTCCCGTCGGCCGCCGGGAACGCGCCCACCTGGTAGGTCCGGGTCGCCTCGTAGGCGTTGCCGGTCTCGATCACGTACTCGCACGTGTCCCGGGCGTGGTTGCGCATCCATGTCGACTCGAACGAGTCCACGGGCTGGCGCGGCGACGCCTGCGCCTTGAAGAAGTCATCGAGGTTCTCGAACGCGGCCGCATCCGTGGTGACGGACGCCGGCGCCGAGTAGGTGGCCGTGAAGCGGAAGCCCGCGTGCCGCGGGTCCGTGAGGCTGATGTAGACGATGCGGTTCGGGCCGGACTCGGCCGTGTCCGTCGTCACGCGGGTCTGCAGTGCGACGAACGTGGCGCCTGGATACTCGGCGCGCGCCCGTGCCGTGAGCCCGGCCGCCAGCGCACTGCTCCGCGCGAAAGGCATGACGATCAAGGTGACCGCAAGGTAGCTCAGCAGCCCGCCGACGGCCACGACCAGTACCACGGCGAACGCGATCGCGAGAACGACCTTCGGAGACGCGGGCCGACGCGGCGCGCGGTCCGCCCCGGTGACCACCATCGGCGGGCCTGGCGCCAGAGGAGGAGGCCCCGGGACGCCTGTTCCGTCGGGACCTCCTTGTTCGGACTCCTGCATGTGACTCCCCCCGGCTTGCTGTGGACCTTCGCCCTACTCGCTCGCGAACACCTTCACGTCGGTGAGCCCCAGCGCCTCGGCCGCCATCTCGCGCAGCTTGTACTTCTGGATCTTGCCGGACGCCGTCATCGGGAACTCGTCCACGAAGAAGACGTACTTCGGCGCCTTGTAGCGGGCCATGCGCGCCCGTGCGTACTCCTGCACGTCTCCCTCGGTGATGTCGCTGCCGGCCTTGCGGCGGACGAACGCGCCGACCACCTCGCCGTACTTGGCGTCCGGAACGCCGACGACTTGCGCGTCCTCGACGCCCGGCATCGTGTAGAGGAACTCCTCGATCTCGCGCGGGTAGATGTTCTCGCCGCCGCGGATGATCATGTCCTTGATGCGCCCGGTGATGCGGTAGTACCCGTCCTCGTCGACGGTCCCGATGTCGCCGGAGTGCAGCCAGCCGTCCTTGTCGATGGCGAGCGCGGTGGCCTCCGGCATCTTGTAGTAGCCCTTCATGATGTTGTAGCCGCGGCAGCACAGCTCTCCCGGGACGTTGACCGGGCAGTCCGCACCGGTCTCCGGATCGATGACGCGCACCTCGACCACGTCGTGCTTGCGGCCGACCGTCTCGCACTTGCGCTCGAGAGTGTCGTCGGTGGTGGTCTGCGTGAACACGGGGGAGGTCTCGGTCAGCCCGTAGCAGATGGTCATCTCGGAGGCGTGCATCTTGTCGATGACCTGCTTCATCGTCTCCACCGGGCACGGGCTGCCGGCCATGATCCCGGTGCGCAGCGAGCTCAAGTCGAACAGGTCGAACATCGGACTGGCCAGCTCCGCGATGAACATGGTGGGCACGCCGTAGAGCGCGGTCGCCTTCGTCTTCTGCACCGCGGCGAGCACGATGACCGGGTCGAACGACTCGACCATCACGAGAGTGGAGCCGTGCGTCAGCGCCGCGAGCACGCCGAGCACACAACCGAAGCAGTGGAACAGCGGCACGGGGAGACACACGCGATCGGCGGGCGTGAAGCGCTCGCGCTCGCCGATGTAGAAGCCGTTGTTGAGGATGTTGCGGCTCGTGAGCATGACGCCCTTGGGGAAGCCCGTGGTGCCGCTCGTGTACTGCATGTTGATGACGTCGTCGGGGAGCAGGGAGGCCGTCAGCTCGCGCAGCGGCTGGTCGGGCATGTTCTCGCCGAGGACGAGCAGTTCCGGGACGTTGTAGAAGCCGCGGTGCTTCTCGGGACCCATGTAGATGAGCGACTTCAGCATCGGGAACTCGGCGCTGTTGAGGCGGCCGCGCTCCTGGGTCGACGCCTCGGGCACCAGCCCGCGCAGGATCTCGACGTAGTCGACGTCGCGGAACGAGTCGATGATCACGAGCGCCTTCATGTCGGACTGCTTGATGACGTAGGCCAGCTCGTGGCTCTTGTAGACCGGGTTCACCGTCACCAGCACGGCACCGATCTTGGCGGTGGCGAACATGAACGTCAGCCAGTCGGGCACGTTGCGCGCCCAGATCCCGACGTGGTCCCCCTTGCCGATACCGATCGCCATCAGGCCCTTGGCGAGCCGGTCGACGCGCAGGTCGAACTCGCCGTAGCTCCAGCGCAGGCCGCGGTCGGGGTAGACGATGAAGTCGTGGTCGGGATCCTCCGCGGCCTTCGTCTCGAAGTACTGCCCGATCGCGAGGTCGGTGTGCAGCTCCATGGCTCCGCCTCTAGGCCGGGGCATAGACGACGGCGAGGATGCGCGCCGGCGCCTCGCCCGCGGAACGGACCTGGTGCGGCACGATCGAGTCGTAGTAGATGCTGTCGCCGGCGCCCAGGACGTGGGTGTCCTTGCCATACTCGACGTCGAGCTCGCCGCTGAGCACGAAGAGGAACTCCTCGCCCTCGTGGCTCGAGAGCTCGTGTCCCTCGGCGGGCTTCACGTCGATGAGGAACGGCTCCATGTGCCGCGCGGTCTTGCCCGTCGCCAGCGAGAAG
>JANYKZ010000082.1 GCA_025361505.1 Coriobacteriia bacterium | reverse complement strand
CGGCCGTGGACACCCGCATCGACATCGGTTCCCTCTCCCGCGAGCAGATCGCTGACGCCTTCGCGCAGCTCGGACTGCCCCGGTTCAGGGCCCGACAGGTCGTGCGCTGGCTCTACGCGCGCGGCGCGACCGGATTCGACGAGATGACGGACCTTCCGTCCCCGCTGCGTGAGGAGTTGTCCCGTCGCTACGTCGTCGGGACCGCCGAGGTCGTCGCGCGCCAGGTCTCCCGGGACGGCACCCGCAAGTACCTCGTGCGCTTCGGCGACGGCACATCCGTCGAGACGGTCGGCCTTCCTGACGGCGATCGCCTCACCGTCTGCTTCTCGACGCAGGCCGGCTGCGCCATGGGCTGCACCTTCTGCGCCACCGGCCGCTCGGGCTTCATCCGCGACCTCACGTGCGGGGAGATGGTGCGGCAGGTCCTGCTCGTCGCGACGGACTTCGAACACCGCGTGACCAATGCAGTTGCCATGGGCCAGGGCGAGCCGTTCGCGAACTACGATGCCTCGCTCGCGGCGTTGCGCTATCTCAACTCATCGGACGGGCCCGAGATCGGTGCCCGCCACATCACGGTCTCGACCTGCGGTCTTCTGGCGGGGATACGCCGTTTCGGCGGCGAGCCGGAGCAGTTCACTCTCGCGGTGTCGCTGCATTCGGCAGTACCGAAGACCCGCGACCGCCTGATGCCCGGCGTGCGAGGCGTCGCGCTTCCCGCGCTGAGGGAGGCGCTCGTCGCCTATGCCGAGCGCTCCGGCCGCCGGCCGACCCTGGAGTACGCGCTGGCCGCCGGCGTCAACGACACGGACGAGGAGCTTGCCGCCCTCGTGGCTTTCGCCCGCGACATGCTGGTCCACGTGAACCTGATCCCGGTGAATCCCGTGACCGGTGCGGGGCTCGACCGCACCGCATCAGATCGGATCCGTCAGTTTCGGGACACGTTGCAGCACGCGGGTGTCGAGACGTCCGTCCGCGTGGAGCGGGGCTCGGACATCGACGCCGCGTGCGGGCAGCTCAGACAGCGCGTCGAGACCGGCTCCCCCGCTGACGGACCGGGGGTCGCCTCGGAAGCCTAGCTCGAGTGAGGCCCCCGGACTCCGGGGTGGGTCACCGGGCACAGTCCGCCGGACACCGGGCAGTCGGGACAGACGACCGCGTCGAACGACCGTAGCCGTGCGAACTCGCCGCGTGACATGCGTGCGAACGCCTCCCCGATCCTGTGCTCGATCCGCGGACGGTCGACGGCCGAGAACACGAACCGCGTCTCGTCGCAGCCGGCCTCCACGCGCACGAACCGGACCGTGACGCTCGAGCAGCCGTCGACCAGCAGCGCCAGCGCGTAGACCTCCGCCTGCGACGCGTAGCGCTTCTCAACAGGCGCGGCGGACAGACCGGTCTTGTAGTCGATCACGACCGCTTCGTCGCCCTCGCGCACGACGAGGTCCATGTTCCCGGCGACGATCCCTCGTTCGACACGGACAGCGAACGGCACCTCCGCATGACCCGCCGCGAGCAGGCCCCCCGCCGGAGAAGCCGTGAAGGCGTCCACCGCGGCCTTCAGACGACCGATGGCCTCACGCGCGAGCCCGTGGGCCGAGGCGAGAGCGCGCAGCAGCGCCTCGTCGACCGGCCGCCCGTCCGCCATCGTCTGCAACGCGCCGTGCAGCGCGGAACCCAACGCGCGCGGGTCATCGCCGTCGACCGTGTCGATCGACCCGACGCCGAGCATGCGCTCAGCGAAGAAGCGATAGCCGCACTTCTCGTAGAGCGAGAGGGCGGTGTACGAGGTCTCGGCCGGCACCGCGATCGGCTCGGGATCACGGAGGACCGTCACCGCAGCAGCGACCACTGCCTGACGGGGCGGCTTGGCGGAACGCCGCGTCTCCCCCACCGAGGGCGCCTCCTCCTCGTCGGTGATCGTGATCTCGGTCACCGCGAGGCCCGGCACCCCCTCCGAGCCGGCGGTGTCGATGGCGGCGCGCAAGCGGTCGACGTCCGTCTTCGTGCCGGGCGGCTTGGACAACGTGGTGGACCCCGTCAGGATCAGGGCCTGCTCGGCTCGCGTGCACGCTACGTAGAAGACCCGCTTCGATTCCTCCAGGTCGAGACGCTCGTCCTCCTCGTCGCCCCGGCTCCAGGCCGTGGCCTTCGGCGCCTTGTCGGGCACGGCCTTGCTCACGTTGGCGACAGCGACGAGCGACCCGCCGTCCTTCACGACCATGAACGTGTCAGACGTGCGTGCCGAGCCGTGCCCGAGATCGGCCACGACGACCACCGGGAACTCAAGGCCCTTGGCGCCGTGGACGGACATGACCCGGATGGCCCCGGACCCTTCGAGCGCACCTGAGACGGCGGGCTCCCTCCGGATGTAGATCTCCCGATCCGCCAGGTACCGCAGAAACGCCGCCGGATCGGCGGGGGTCGAACGCTCGAACTCGGCCGCGAGCCGCGCCGCCTTGCGCAGGTTGCCGCGCGCACCTGTGCGCGACAAGCATCCCCCACCGGGCCCAAGCGCCGATATCGCGTACAGGATCGCATCGGCGAGACGCATGCGTCCCTGCCGCTCGCGCAACAGATCGATGGTCTCTCGAACGAGCCTCGCTCTCGCGGCCTGCGCGGGACTCAGCCCGAGTTCGGCGGCGGCGGGCAACGCCGCCCACAGGTCGTGATCGGATCTCGAAGACGCCAGCAGCAAGAGCGCGTCATCGGACAATCCCCCGAGCCCGCCCGCGAGCAGCCCCAGCACACCCTCGCCATCCAGGGGGTTGGCGAGCACGCGCAGCAGCGACCGCACGTCGGCCACCTCGGGTGTCGCGTAGAAGCCCCCTGCATCGCCTGCGAAGACCTCGAAGCCGACGGCGCGGAGGGCCTCGACAAAGGGCAACGCCTTCGTCATCGCCCGAACGAGCACCACGACGTCGTCGGGAACAACCCGCCCCTCGTCGACGAGCCCGCGCAGCCGACGGGCCAGCGCCCCGGCCTCGGCGGCCCGCCATGAATCGCCCCGCCGCCCGGCCTTGTCGACGATGATGACCTCGGTCCGCGGTTCTCCCGGGGGCCATGCGACGCGGGACGGCTGCTCGCCCGCGTTCTCGAGGTGCAGGTACTCCGAACCGAAGAACCCGGGACGGGAGAACAGGCGGTTGAGCGTCTCCAGCACCTCAGGATGTGACCGGTAGTTGACCGTGAGCCGGCACGACTCGCCCTCGCCGTCCTCTTCCGCGGTCCGGCGCTGGTCGACGAAGAGGCTCACGTCGGCGTCTCTGAAGCGGTAGATCGACTGCTGCACATCACCCACGAGGCACAGGCCGCGGCCGGCGACCGGCTTGATCGCCTCGAACTGCAGACTGTTGGTGTCCTGGAACTCGTCGATCATGACCTGGCCGAACTGCCGCTCGTACCGCGAGGCGGAGCCCGGGCGTTCGCGCCACAGACGGCGGGTCAGGAGCTGCAGGTCCTCGAAGTCGAGCGCGCCGAGCGTCGCCTTCGCCTCCTCGTAGGACCGACCGTACGCGATCAGGAGTCCGAGCCACGACGCCGCGTACTCCGATGCGATCACATCGACACCGGCTCGTGAGGCCGCGTCCAAGGCCTCGTTCGCGGCGCCGGTCAACCGCGTCGTCTCTTCGCGTCCTCGCATGGCGCCGCGAAAGCGCTCGTGGAGGCCGGAGGCCTCAGCGGCCGCGCACAGGTCGATCGCCCCCGCGGCCAGGCGCTCCGCGGCAGCGATCGCCGCGGTGAACCGCTCCGCATCGGAGTACGCGGCGTCGTGGCTCGGACTCCTGATCGCGTACGGTCGGTCCTACGAGGAGGCGAAGGCGACGCTCGGCGCGCTCGACTTCGAGGA
>JANYKZ010000010.1 GCA_025361505.1 Coriobacteriia bacterium | reverse complement strand
GCCTCGCCAGCGCATCGTGAAGCGCAGGTGGAGGTAGATCGCGTAGATCAGCCACACGATGAGGCTCCACGTCTCGATCGGGTCCCAGCTCCAGTAGCGGCCCCACGACTCGTTGGCCCAGATGGCGCCGGTGGCGATCATGATCCCCCACAGCAGGAAGCCGGCCAGCACGAAGCGGGCGGTCAGGTCGTCCACGACGTCTTGCGGAGGAAGCTTCTCGAGCCGGACCGCCCACTTCCCGCCTCCGGAGCGCTGCCGTATGACGTAGACGACGGCGAACCCGAAGGAGGCCGCGAACGCGGCGAAGGCCAGGTTCGCGAAGGCGACGTGGACGAACAGCCAGTAGCTCGCCAGCCCCGCGGTGATCGGGAGGTCCGCCTTCGAGGCGAGCATCGCCGCACCCAGCAGCAGCACCGCGACGGGCATGATGCCCATCCCGGTGGCGTTGAGGCGCTGGTTGCGCAGCGCGGCGACCACGAAGAAGACGACCGTGCACAGCGTGAGAGCGTTGGCCACCTCGTAGTAGCCGATGTAGGGGCCGTGACCCAGACGGGCCCAGCGCACCCCGATGGCGACGAGCTGCGGGACGAGGCCGGCGGCGGACACGAGAACGGCCCTGCGCGTCAGGGTCTCTTTGGTGAAGATCACACCGACGACGAACATGACCGTCGCCACCACGTAGAACGTCAGCGCCAGCCACATGAACACGATCTCGGTCGTCACAGGGTCTCCTCCTTCTCGTTGCCGCTCAAGGCGCGCACGAGCTCCGTCTCGATCTCAGCGCGGTTGGTCGGCACGTTGCGCCACAACCGCATCTTCACGAGCAGCTTCGTGCCGTCAGGGCCCTCGTCCGCGGTAGCCACCAGCAGCTGCTGGCGGAAGAAGAGCGTCATCGATAGACCGATCATGGCGATCACCATGGCCATGTAGATCAACGGGATCGTCGAGTCGTCAACGAGGGAGAGCCTCGAGTACCAGTCCACGTCGAGCAGGCGGACGGCGCCGCCTCCCGGCAGGGACACCTCTTCGCCGGGGTGAAGGACCCGGTCGAGCAGCGGGGCCCCTTGTGCGTCGGTCACGACCAGGTGGGCGCTGGGCTTCTGAGGGATCCACTCGCCGTAGCCTCCCCCGTAGCGGTCCAGCGGCACGGTGGCGTACAACCGCATCGCCACGCCGCCGGCCGTGTCCGCGCGGGTGAACACGCGAACGGGAACGGTCCCATCGGTCGCCGTCTGGGAGAAGTCGACGTACTGGACGATCCGTCCTGTCTCCGCTCCGCGCGAGTCGAGTACGGCGAAGACCGCAGAGAGCCCTACGGCGGGCGCGTTGATCGACAGCGAGCCGCTGTGCAACATGTTGTTGGGATAGACGCGCTGCTTCACGAGGACGTTGCCGGCCCCGTCGAGGACCGACACCGTCGGCACGGCCCCGCGGTCGACCCCGCCCGTCTTGTAGTCGGGTTCGAGAGCGTCCAGGCGGATGCTGCGGTCCACCCGACTCCAGCTCCGCCACGGACCCGCCTCGATCGACAGGTACGACGCGGGAGCGTCGGCCTTCGTCTGCCCCACCGCGATGGCCATGGAGCCCTCGGATCGCTGCAGGCGGCCCCCCACGATCACGACGATGAGCGCGACCAGGGCCCAGTGGAACACCGGACTCCCCCAAACCGACCACCACGGGGACACCGCATCCAGGACCTCGCCACGACGCTTCGTCCGGATGCCGAGGCGCCCGAGGGTCCGGGCTGCGACATCCATCGCCTCCGACGCGGTCAGCGAGGGGTCGCAGACGATCTCAAGCTCATGGGTCGCCGCCACATCGGCCGGCCCGGCGGCAGCCCCGTCCCGGAGCGCGCGCGTCCTTCGGATCGCGGTCTTCGTCCTTCGCCACGAGCACACCACGGTCGACAGCGCGAGCAGGAGCACGCACGCGACGAAGGCGATCGAGCCGAACGCCTGATGAAGTCCGAGCACCCGGACGAGGGGCTCGACGACCGAATGGGACGCCGCCCAGACGGTGACGTCCCGGCTGGACGCGGCACCCTGTGGGACGAGCGTCGCCAGCATCGACCACAGACTCACCAACACCAGAAGCACGACCGTCAGGACGGTCGACGTGAGGAAACGGGTGACGCCTAGCAGGACCCTTCGGATCACTTGACCTCACCGAGCGCCTTGGCGGCAACGGAGTCGACCACCCAGCCCCCGGCGGTCTTCACGACGGTGTAGGTCGTGTCGTAACTGGCGGAGAACGGACCCGACAGGGTCTGGTTGACCGCCTTTGTCGACACGTAGCGATACGTCCAGTGCTCCTTCGCGGGCACCAGCGTATGCGTGCCCTCGACGCTCTGCTTGCCGAAGGTGATGGACGTGAGCGTCTGGTCGATGAGCCGGCTGCTCTCGAGGTTCAACTGGATGTAGGAGTCGACGTGCACTTCCTGCGCGGCGCTCATCGTGGCAGTCGTGACCGTGGAGTCGCCGATACGGTACCCGTAAGAGATCCAGTCCAGGTACGACCGCACCGCGTTCTCAGGCGTGGTCAGGACCCAAGGATGAGGCCGGGCGTCGAGCGCGGCGCGAGAGACGATGACCTGCTGCGCGGGCCCCGCCATGTTGGCGCCCACGGGGCCCGTCGCTGCTGCGCTTCCCTTAGGCGCGCCGCTTCCCGAGCCTGCGGCTGCGCAACCGGATGCCGCGAGCAACATGCCGAACGCCAAGCACACGAGTGCGACACGACGACCGGCCTTGGCCGTCCGCGGCAGCAGACACCGTCGGTTCCCTCGATCTTCCGTTGCTCTCACCATCCCTGCATCCGATGACCACGTTCCCGGACACTGACTGCCACTCGATTATGACGGTCGCGACTCCGTCAATCCACCGGACCCCGGAGTCGCGCGGACCAGCGGACGCAGAGGGGGGCGGGCACATCGCCCGCCCCCCTCGTTCACGCGCATGCTCCAGGTTCGGAGCCTGTCAGCAAGAGCCTAGTTCCACGTCGGCTCGCCGACAGGAATGCCTTCCTGACCCGGCACGTGGGTCGTGCCTGCTGCGGTGCAGGCGGTGCAGTTCGTCTGCACTGCCTCAGTGCCCGGAGCGCCCCACTCGGTGCCGTACACGCTCTGGTCCCAGCCACCGGCGACAGGACCGGAAGTCGCTTCCTTGGTCCAATCGGGGTTGGCGTTCAGGGCGTCGAGGTGCTGGGAAGTCCCGCCCGCACTCGACACGCCGTAGATCCAGTTGCCCATCATTCCTGACGGCAGTCCGCTGCCGACCGGAGCGGTGACCACGGTCTGGGTCGTGGGCTGATCGGCCAAGTACGGCGCCGGATCGCTGGAGTAGACCAGCAGGCGCGGACGCTTCCAGCCATGCGGGATGGCGACGTGGCAGCCGACGCAGTTGGCCTGGCCGAAGATCTGGTCGCCGTGATGCTCCATGTGGGCTTCGTTGCTCAAGCCCATGCTCAGCTGACTACGGCCGGCGCGGGTCTGGGCAGGCTCGCCCTGATGGAAGTTGGTGAGCTTGTGGCACTTCTGGCAGATGGTCCTGACCGGGATGTCACCCGAGGAGTAGCCGCTGCCGGCCGGCGCGCTCAGGGACTTGTCGTAGTAGGGGTTGGGCGACCCGGCGGTGGTCAGGATGCTGCGCATGCCGGTCGGGTCGAAGGTCGTGATCTCAGCCAGCGTCCAGTCATCCGGGAACCTCGGATCCAGACCGACCTGGCCGACGTTGGCGCCCTGCGGGCCCAGCGCGGTGCTCAGGTTGGTGTGGCAGTCCTGGCAGGTGATGACCGAGCCCCAGCCGACATCGGTGCGAATGGCCGATGCCAACGGACCCATGGCGACGGCGGGCGAGTCGGTGACCGACAGGGAGCCGAGGTTGCTCTGCGACCAGAACACGTCGGCGGTCGGCAGCAGCCAGTCCTGCGTGATCGTGGTTCCGGCGCTGTCCTTCACTACCACGCCCTCGCTGCCATCGAACGCCGAGTGGGCGCCGATACCGGGGAAGGTGGTCGTGTTGTGACCGGAGACCGCAGGGGTCGTGGTGCTCGAAGCGAACCCGTGCGGCGCGAACTGGTTCTTGTGGCAGTCCACGCACTCAGCGTGACCGGCCGCGAGCAGCGGAGTCATCTCGGCGCGCAGGAACGACGCCGTGTGGCAGATGCAGCCCACGTTGGCGTGCACGGTCGGGATGTCGGTGCCGTGGCATGCGGTGCAGGCGGAGCTCTTCGTCCCCGTGGCATCCACGTGGGTGAAGTCGTGGAAGATCTGGAGATTCGGGTGGCAGGTTCCGCACGCCGTTGTCAGATGCGCGGGATTGCCGTCGTGGCAGACGACGCAGCCCGGAGGGTTGTCGCCGGTGGTGTGGAGGGCTCCCACATCGCTGGCGTTGTGGCACAGCGTCGTGAAGCAGGATCCTGCGATGATGTGCGCCGTGTTGTTCGGAGCCACGTGGGTGGCGGCGAAGCGGGCGCCGTGGCAGGTCTCGCAGGTGGCTCCACCGGTGGAGACAGCGGCGTTGATCGTCGCAACCGGGATGACGCCACCGGCGGCCGGTGCGTGGCACGTCGCGCAGTTGCCGTGGATGACCGCAAGGGCGGCGGGGTGGCAACCGACCGTCGTGCAGGTCGGGGTCCCGACGCTCAGGATCGGCACGTGCGGATCGTGGTTCGGCGGATTGTTCGTATGGCACGTGATGCAGTTCGTCGTGGGCGTGACACCCGGCGCGTGGCACGGGGCGCACTTGAGCGCCCAGTGGATCGTGGCGACGTCCATGCCGCCGTGGCAGCCGACGACCGTGCAGCTGATGGCAGGCGCCGCGTGAGAGAAGACCTTGGCGGCGACGGTGAACGTGACGCTGTGATGGACCTCGACGTTTCCGGCCTTGTCCACGGACCAGAACATCAGCGTGTGGAGTCCGGGAACGGCCGTGTAGACGATCGAGCCTTCGCTCGTGACACCGTCCAGGGTGAAGTAGGTGTGGGCGACGCCCGAACCGCCGGCATTGTCAGTCGCGATCAGGAAGATCGCGGCCGAATCGGTGTAGGCGGACACCACGCTGGAAACGGTGACTGGAGGTACGGCGTCCGCGCTGACGTTCGTGAAGCCCCAGTGCGCGCTCGAGTTGAGACTCCTCAGGTCGTGGACCGTGATGTTCACCATGTGGAAGCCGACGGCCAGTGCCGACGGGACCTGGTAGCTCAGCACGAACTTCTTCGTGCCAAAGCCGCTGACGTAGGCGAACTTCGCGGCGACCTTGACTCCGTCGATGGTCATCGAGTAGTTCGATGCCGTCTTGCTGACGCCGTACTTGTCATAGACGGTGATCGATACCTTCGGCGTCGCCGAAGATATGGTCCCGCGCGGTACGTTGCCACTGAACGTGGCCACTCCTGCTGCGAGCGCGATGCTCGGCACGCTGAGTGCCAGCATCAACCCCGCAACGAATGCGCCAAGCCACATAGCTCGGCGTGCAGAACCTCTCCCCTTGCGCATGTCTTGCCCCCGTCCCCGTGCACGGAAAATGATTACGCGCTGGCCATTTGTCGCGCGTCTACTCCAAAACTACCCATTGCGAGGGGGGTCCGAAAGGTCACACCCGGGGTGAATCGACAAACGGCGCGCAGAGGGGTGCAGGCGGCTCCCGGCTCGAAGAAGGCCCCCGCGCGACAGCGCCGGGGCCTTCTTCAGGGGTCGTGCCCGGCGCTAGCCGACGACCGGCGTGAAGTCGGTCCCGGGCTCCAGATCGAGCACGAAGCGGGTCAGCAACTTGACGGAGTCCTCGATGTCCGAGAGCTTCAGGACCTCGGTCGGCGTGTGCATGTAGCGCAGCGGGACGCTGACGAGAGCGGCCGCCTTGCCGCCCCGGGAGAGCTGGATCGCGTTGGCGTCGGTGCCGGTCCCGCGAGGCTCCGCCCCGACCTGGTACGCGACGCCGGCCTTCTCAGCCGCGGCCACGAGCAGGTCGAACACGACAGGGTTGATGTTCGCTCCACGTGCGATGATCGGGCCGCCGCCGCAGTTGGCCTCGCCGTGATTGCGCTTGTCGACGTCCGGATAGTCGGTCGCGTGTCCGACCTCGAGCGCGATGCCCACGACCGGGTCGACGCCGTACGCCGACGTGTGCCCGCCGCGGAGCCCCAACTCCTCCTGAACGGTGGCCGCAGCGACCAGGTCGCCCTTCGCACCGCCCGCCTTCTTGACCTCCTCGAGCACGCGGGCGCAGATGTACGCGCCCATCTTGTCGTCGAAGGCCCGTGCGACGGCCATGTCGTCGCCGAAGGTCTCGAAGCCGACGCCGTACGTGATCGCGTCACCGATGCGGACCAGGGCCTTGACGCGCTCGACGGGCAGACCAAGATCGATGAAGAGCTTCTCGATCTTGGTGACCGTCTTGCGCTGGTCGTCCTCGATCAGGTGGATCGGGAGGCGACCCATGACGCCGCGCAGCACCGTGTTCTTGGTGTGCACGTCGACCCGCATGCCGGGAAGGATCGCGGCGTCGACCCCGCCGATCGGCTTGAAGGCGATGAAGCCTTCGGGGGTGATCCAGTTGACCATCATGCCGACTTCATCGATATGGCCCGCGAGCATCACGGAGACGCCGTCGGTGCTGCCCTTGAGCAGAGCGTGGACCGAGCCCATGACGTTGGTCTCGACCTCGTCGGCGATAGGCGTCACGAAGTCGCGGAAGACCTTGGCCGCCGGCTGCTCGAATCCGGAGGGGGATGCTGCTTCTGTGAGGTCCTTGAGGAACTTGAGGTCGGACGGACGCATGGAGACGCCTCGCTTTCGCATAGTCTTGGTGCCCTAGTCTACCCGATTCGGCCTGTCAGACCACGCGCCCAGGCCGCGGCGACGACCGCCAGCCCCGCGATGACGAGCAGCCACGAACGCTGCCATGCGCCCACGGCCATGACGAGGGCTCCGGCCAGCCGCACACCCTGCGTCGCCGGAGTCATGATCCGCGCGACGTAGCGGCCGAGCCGCGAGTCCCGCAGCGGCTCCAGGTGCGCGAAGCGTATGACGAGCGCGCTTGCGATAGCCGGAGGCACGAACGTGACCACGATGCCCCACGCGAGTGCGTGCTGCCACAGGAGCCAGACGGAGACGAGCGACGAGGAGATGTCGGTGGCCAGCTTCGCGGGATGGATCTGATGGATGAGCGCCTTGTCGGCGAGCGTCATGGTCATGTCGTCCCTACGCCCACTCCATCTCGATGCGCCGGTCGGAGACGATCGCTTCGGTGATGCGGACCTGCACCTCCTGGCCGAGCCGCCACGTCCTGCCCGTGTGCGACCCGCGCAGCAGGAAGCGCTCGCCATCGAACTCGTAGTAGTCGTCCTTCATCCGCGAGACGTGGACGAGGCCCTCGGCGGTGTTGTCCAGTTGGACGTAGGCGCCGTGGCTGGTCACGCCGCTGATGATCCCGGCGAAGACCTCCCCGATGTGATCGGCCATGAGCTCGGTGAGCTTCACCTTCACGGAGTCCTTCTCGGCCGAGTCCGCTTCGCGCTCCATGAACGAGCTGTGGTCGGCGAGCCATTCGAGCTCTCCGACCATCGCCGCCACGGGCCCGCGATCGAGCGTCTTGCTCAGCTGCGCCTTCAGGAGGCGGTGGACGATCAGGTCCGGGTAGCGCCGGATCGGGCTCGTGAAGTGGCAGTACGCCTCCGAGGCGAGACCGAAGTGGCTGTCGAGGTAGTCGACGTAACGGGCGCGCTGCAGCGCGCGCAGGAGCAGCGAGTTCATGAGCAGGCGCTCGGGGCGCTTGGCAGCGAAGGCGATGAGCTTCTGGAAGGTCCGCGGGGACGCCGAGCCGATGTCCTTCACGGGATAGTCGAACTCCTTGAGCACGGGCGCGATCGCCGCGAGCGCGTCGGGGTCCGGGTCCTCGTGGATGCGGTAGACCATCGGCGCCTCGGCGTCGCGCATGTGGCGCGCGACGACCTCGTTGGCCGCGATCATCGCCTCCTCGATCATGTTCGTGGCCACGGTGCGCTCGTGGAGGGTGACCTGAAGCGGCTTCCCCGACGGGTCGAGCCACACCTTCGGCTCCACCGACTCGAAGTCGAGACCGCCCCGCTCGATGCGCCGCGTGCCGAGCGCCGCGGCGCAGGCCCTGAAGCCGGTCAGCATCGTGCGGGTCTCGTCGTCGGGCCAGCCGGTCCCGCGCTCGAGCATCTGCTCGACGGCCTCGTAGTCGAGCCGGTGGTCGCTTCGGATCACGCTCGGGTAGAGGCGGTGTGCGCTCACCTCGCCCGTCTTGTCCAAGTCGAACTCGATGGTCATGGTGAACCGGTCGACGCCGGGATTGAGCGAGCAGATCCCGTTCGAGAGCCGCTCCGGCAGCATCGGCAGGACGCGGTCGACCAGATAGACTGAGGTCGCGCGCTGCACGGCCTCCTGGTCGATGACGCTCCCCCACTCCACGTAGTGGCTCACGTCCGCGATGTGCACCCACAGGCGCCAGCCGCCGTCCTTCGCCTCGAGCGAGATGGCGTCGTCGAAGTCGCGCGCATCGACCGGATCGACGGTGACCGTGAGCAGGTCCCGCAGGTCGACCCGTCCCTTCTCGGGAGCGCCCACCTTCTCGGGGATCGCGGCGGCCGCGTCGACGACCTCGTTCGGGAAGACGGTGCGCAGACCGTGTTCGCGAATGACGATCTCGACGTCGACGCCGGGGTCGGTCTCCAGACCGATGACCTCCTCGACGAGGCCCTGAGCCGCCTGGCCGGGGCCCGCGAACTGCGTGACGCGGACCACCACGATCTGTCCGGTGACCGCTCCGCCGAAGCCCGCGCGTCCCACGAAGACATCGCCTTGGATGCGGCGGTCGGTCGGGGTCACGATCGCCATTCTGCCCTGTTTGTCGAACCGGCCGACGATGCGGTCGTTCGCCCGCTCGTCGACCCTGAGGACCTCACCGGACTGCCCGAGGCCCTTGGTACGTTGGAAGAGGCGCGCCGTCACCGTGTCGCCGTGCATCGCGCCATGCATATCGCGCCCGGCGATGTAGACGTCACCCGCCGGGCTGGCGACGAACCCGTATCCGCGAGGGTTCACCGACAGGCGTCCCGTGAGCTCGCCGCGCACTCCGAGAGCCGTGAAGTGCCCCGGCGGATGCTCAGTCGCCTGGCCCGATCGCACGAGTTGGGCCAGCGTCTCGCGCAGCTGGGCGGGCTTCACGTCCGCGCCCGGACCCGCCGCGATGTCCGCGTAGTCCATGCCCCGGTCACGGTCCTTCAGCGCCTTCAGTACGGCTTTGCGCACGCGCACGGTGGCGCCTCCTTGTCGCTCGGGCGGCGGAGCTCGCGAACCCACTCCCGAGCCTCTGTCCATAGCGTACCCCGCGAAGGGCATGGCCTTTGCATCTGGCTGCTAGAATGGGCGCCGAACCACCCCTCAGGCGGGGGGCACGCACCACTTCACGAAAGCAGGGATCGCCATGGAACGACACAACGAGCTCACCTCCTGCCTTATCCACAACGGCACCGTCACCGGCCACCGCGACATGATCCGCGCGCTCGAGACGGTAGAGGGCCTCACCTACCGCCAGATCCTGGACGGCGAGACGATGGCCGAGGGCCGTGCCACGCTCGTCAAGCTCATGGCCGAGCCGGAGGCGTCGACCATCCTGGTCAACGGGTGCCTCTTCCTCAACGTGCTGTCCTTCCGTCACCTCACGTTCGAGACCGACGCCGCAGGGCGCTGCGTCTTCGAGCTCGTCGGCGACGGCATGAAACTGGAGCTCGTCCCGACCGAGGACGACGACGAGGCCATCACGGCGCCGAACCCGCGCGCCGTGCGTCTCATGGCCGCCGAGTCCTTCGATCCCGAGACCTACGCGATCCTCGACGACGACGAGGATGAGGACGGCCGCTAGCTCCACCGATCCAGCCCACACGCGACACGACGAAGGCCCGGCGGACACTCCGCCGGGCCTTCGTCGTGATCGGTCTGCGGGTCGCGCTCCCCGCTACAACTTGGAGCGGAGCACCTCGAGCGCGCGAGTGAGCTGGGTGTCCGTCTTCTCGGATGCCTGCAGCTTCGGATCCATCGCCACGACGACGTCGGGCAGGACGCCGATCTTGTTGATGACCTTGCTCTGGGGCGTCAGGTAGTGGGCGATGGTCATCTTAACTGCGCCGCCGTTACCGATGGGCAGGACGGTCTGCACGCTGCCCTTGCCGTAGGTGGTCACTCCGACGATCGTGGCGCGGCCGTAGTCCTTGAGCGCGCCCGTCACGATCTCGCTGGCGGACGCGGAGTAGGCGTCGACCAGCACTACCAGGGGCTTGGTCGTCAACGCGTCGCCCGTGGCCATCTCGACGGACTCGGGCTTGCCGCGCTCGTCGACCCGGACGACGATGCCGCTCTTGATGAAGATCGAGGACACCTCGACGGCCGAGCTGAGCAGGCCGCCGGGGTTCTCACGCAGATCGAGGATGTAGCCCCTCGCGCCCTTCGCGTCGAACTCCTTGATCGCCTTGGCCACGTCGGCCGCCGAGAGCTCGTTGAAGGTCATCAGGCGGACATAGCCGACATCGCCGTACATCTTCGTGACCGTGTTCGGGACCGCGATCCGCTCGCGGGTCAGCGTGACCGAGAACGGCTTCACCCCCGTGCGCGTCACTTCCAGGGTGACGGTGGTGCCGACCGCGCCACGCACGATGTCCACGAAGTCCTGAAGGACCCACGTCGTCTTGCGCACGCCGTTCGCGGCGCTGAAGACGTCGCCGGCCTTGATGCCCGCTCGCTTGGCCGGCGTACCGTCGAAGACCGTGACGGCGATCGGCTGACCGGCCTTGTTGAGACCGAGGGACACGCCGACGCCGAAGAACTCCCCGCTCTGCGTCTGCTGGAGCTCCTTGTACTGCTGCGCGTCGTAGTAGGCCGCATAGGGGTCGCCCAGCGATTCGAGCTCGCCGCGGATGGCGTTCGTCGTGATCGACTCCTCCGAGGACGGCACGAGCGCGCGCTGCTCGATCAGCGTCTTGACGGTATCGACCAGCGTCCCCGGATCGGAGCCGGAGGAGCCGAGCGAGCCCAGCGACGGCAGGGTCCCGACCACACCCGCGAACACGATGCCGCCGATGAAGAACGCCGTGGCCACGACGATGAGGACGAGCGCCGAAACGAGCACGCGGATGCCGCGATTCATGTCCCTGGACGACCCTTCACAACAGGCGGCAGCCTTGGCGCCGCGTCGCTACACCTTCAGGTAGCGCCTGACCGCCGAGCCGGAACCGAGGAGGCCGATGAGCACGCCGGAGAGGATGAGCAGGCCCGCGAGCTGAGCCATCGTCATGCCCCCGATGTTCACCGGCAGGAACTTCAGGTTGGTCTTGAGCCAGGGCACGATGAGTGCCTGGGCGGCAACCAGCGTCAGGATCGCAAGGATCGAACCGATGAGTGACTGCAGCACGCCCTCGAGCAGGAACGGCGTGCGGATGAACCAGTTGGACGCACCCACGAGGCGCATGATGCCGATCTCACGCCGCCGCGAGTAGATCGCGAGCCGGATCGTGTTCCCGATGAGGACGAGCGACACGCCGAGCAGCAGGATGAGGAACCCCGCGGCGAAGACACGGACGACGCCCGTCGCCTTGAACAGGTCGGTGACCACGTTCTGGCCGTACTTGATGTCGCTGTTCGCCGCCGTGCCGAGCGTTGCCGGCGTCTTGACGACCTTGGCCGTCAGGGGATTCTTCACGATCAGGTCGACGACGCCCTGGACCTGACGCGGATCGACCAGTGCGACCTCGATGGAGGCGGGCAGCGGGTTATTGCGCAGGTTCTCGACGAGTTGCGGGCTGTTCTTCGTCCGGTCCTTGAAGATCGCGAGCGCCTGATCCTTGGTCACGTACGAGATGCTCTTCACGTTGGGCATCCCCTGGATCGCGGCCTTGAGCGCGGTCACGTCCGTGTCGACGGCGTCGTCCTTCAGGAAGACGCTGACGGTCACCTTCGATTCGAAGGAGGAGGCCATCTCGTTGACCACGGAGCTCATGAGGAAGAACGTGCCAACGAGCAGCAGCGCGATGTAGATGATGCTCACGGCGACCAGGCTCATGACCCAGTTGCGGCGGAAGCTCGACCAGGTCTCCCTGATGAAGTACCCCGGGTTAGTCGCCATAGCCGTACACACCCCTGCTCTGGTCGCGGATGATCCTGCCGTTCTCCAGGGCGATGACACGCTTCCGCATCGAGTCGACCATCTCGCGGTCGTGGGTCGCGACCAGCACGGTCGTCCCCGTCTTGTTGATGCGGTTGAGCAGGCTCATGATGCCGAGCGAGGTCGCGGGATCGAGGTTGCCGGTCGGCTCGTCGGCCAGGAGGAGCGGCGGCCGGTTCACGAACGCGCGCGCGATCGAGACGCGCTGCTGCTCGCCTCCGGACAGCTCGTCGGGGTACGACGCCGTCTTGTCCTCGAGACCCACCAAACGAAGCACCTCGGGCACCTGTGTGGCGATGACGTGGCGCGACTTGCCGATGACCTCGAGGGCGTACGCGACGTTCTCGTAGGCGGTCTTGTTGGGGAGAAGCTTGAAGTCCTGGAAGACGCAGCCGATGGCGCGGCGCAGGTACGGGATCCTCCGGTTCTTCATGTGGATGACGTCCTGACCCGCGACGCTGATGCTGCCGGCCGTCGGGAGCAGCTCTCTCATCAGGAGCCGGATGAACGTCGACTTGCCCGAGCCGGAGTGGCCGACGATGAACACGAACTCGCCCTGGGCGATCTCGCAGTCCACCTCGGAGAGCGCCGCCGGCTTGTCCGGCACATAGACCTTGCTGACGCCCTTCATTGAGATCATGCGTTGCTCCGTCTCGTGTGCTGCGGTTCCCGACCGCCAATGGTACCAAACCGGGGGCCCCATCCCCGACTCTCCACGGAATCTCCGCAGCGCGGGCGGGGCGTCCTCAAGGTCGTATGAGCGCCCGTCACGAGGCGCGCGCGATCGTGCGGCGCGCTGCGTCGGCGATCTCTTGGCCGGTCAGGCCGAAGTAGGTCAGGAGCTCGTCGGCCTCGCCGGATGTCCCGAACACATCGCGCACCCCGACGATCTCCATGGGAGTCGGCGACTCGAGCGCGAGCAGGGACGCGATCGCCGAGCCGAGGCCGCCGATCACACTGTGCTCCTCGCACGTGACCGCGGCGCCGGTCTTGCGCGCGGAGGAGAGGATCGTCGCGTCATCGAGCGGCTTCAGCGACATCACGTCGATCACCTCGGCGCTGATGCCCTCGGCGGCGAGCAACTCGGCCGCCTGAAGCGCACGACTGACCATCATGCCGCACGCCGCCAACGTGACGTCCGACCCCTCGCGGAGGACGTAGGCGCGCCCCGTGGCGAACTCGAAGCCGGCGTCGTAGAGCGCGGGCACGGCGGGCCGGCCGAGCCGCACGTAGAACGGGCCGGGGGTGGTCGAGGCCAGTCGGATCGCGGCGCAGGCCGAGGTGAAGTCCGCGGGGACGAGGACTTGCATGTTGGGGAGGACGCGCATCAGCGCGATGTCCTCCACCATCTGGTGGCTGCCGCCGTCGGGGCCGACGGTGACCCCCGCATGGGTCGCGGCGATCTTCACGCCGAGGTTCGGGTAGCAGACGGAGTTGCGCACCTGGTCGTAGGCGCGGCCCGTCGCGAAGACGGCGAAGCTCGACGCGAAGGGGGTCTTGCCGCCGGCGGCGAGTCCCGCGGCCGTCGCGATCATGTTCTGCTCGGCTATGCCGAAGTCGAAGAAGCGTTCGGGGTGCGCGGCCTTGAACTTGACCGTGGTCGTCGCCTTGGCCAGGTCGGCGTCGAGTACGACGATGTCGTCGCGTCCTTCGTCGACCAGCTCGATCAGCGTCGCGCCGAGTGCCTCGCGGGTGGCTCTGTCCGCCATGTGTGGTCCCCTACTCTGCGAGCTCAGCGAGGGCGCGAGCGCACTCGTCGGCGTTGGGTGCCTTGCCATGCCAGTCGCACAGGTTCTCCATGAACGAGACGCCGCGGCCCTTCATCGTGCGCGCCACGATCACGATCGGTCCACCCACGTGCGCCTTCGCGCGGGTGAGCGCGTCGTGGAGTTCCGCTACGGCGTGTCCGTCGCAGGTCATCACGGTCCAGCCGAACGCGGCGAACTTCTCGGGGACGTTGCCCAGATCCATGACCTCGCACGTGGGTCCGTCGATCTGCAGGCCATTGAGGTCGACGATCGCCACGAGGTTGTCGAGCCCGTAGTGCGCGGACGCCATCGCGGCCTCCCACACGGAGCCCTCCTGGAGCTCGCCGTCACCCATCAGGCAGAAGACGGTCGGCTCGTCGGCGCCGTCGAGACGCAGGGCCAGCGCCAGTCCGTTGGCGAGGGCGAGGCCTTGGCCCAGCGATCCGGTCGAGACCTCGACGCCGGGAAGCTTGCGCATGTCCGGATGTCCTTGGAGGCGCGAGCCCAGCTTGCGCAGCGTCAGGACCTCCTCGCGAGGGAAGTAGCCGGTCTCGGCGAGCGCCGCGTAGAGGACCGGCGCCGCGTGCCCCTTGGAGAGCACGAAGCGGTCGCGGCCCGCCATCTTCGGGTCCGAGGGATCGTGCCGCATCACCGAACCGTACAGCGTGGCGACGATCTCGACGGCCGACAGCGAACCGCCGGGATGGCCCGAGCCTGCGGTGCTGACCATCTCGACGATGTCGCGACGCATGGCTTGGGACAGGTGCGCGAGACGCGCGAGGTCGGGTTGGGTCATCGTTTGATCCGTGCCTCCTTGAATCCTTCTCCGAGGGCCTCGTGCACGTCAGAGATCACGACGAACGCGTCGGGGTCGAGCGCGTGGACGATGTTCTTGAGATCGTCGAGCTCGCGCCGGCCCACGACGCAGAAGATGACGTCGCGGTCCTCCCCCGAGTACATGCCGCGGGCGGCGAACGCCGTGGCGCCTCGACCGAGCTCGGTCAGGATCGCCCCGCCGATCTCCTCGCTGTGTTTCGAGAACACCCACGCCGCCTTCTCGGTGGACAGGCCCTCCTGCACGACATCGATGGTGGTGGTGGTCACGAACACGGCGACGGCGCCGTAGAGGGCGAGCTCGGGGCCGAACTTGAGGGCCGCGATGACGAGGACGCCGGCATCGACCAGCAGCATGAGCTGCCCCACGCCGAGCGACACCCTCTTGGTGAGCAGCTGCGCGACGATGTCGGTACCGCCCGTATTGCCGCCGACGCGGAACACCATCCCCATGCCGATACCCGCGAGCGCGCCGCCCCACAGGACCGCGAGCAACCGGTCGCTCGAGGCGAGCGGGCGGATGAAAGGCGCCATGAGGTCGATCGCGAGCGACAGGCCGATGGCGCCGTAGAGCGTCTTGGCGCCGTAGCGCCAGCCGCGCAGCCGCAGGCCGACGGCCAGGAGGACGACGTTGAACACGAGCATCTGCACGCCGACAGGCAGCAACGGAAGGTGCGCGTCCTTGAGCGTGTAGTAGATGACGGTCGAGAGTCCGGACACCCCTCCCGACGCGATGCGGTTCGGGATGAGGAAGGCGTCGAGGGCGAAGGCCGTGATCAGTATGCCGAGGGTCATCCAGAAGTAGTCGCGCACGGGCCGCGAACGCAACGCGCGCGTGGCGGACTGCCCGCCGGCCGTGATGCGTTTCATCGCCTGGCTGACCATCGGATCACCGCCTCGTCTCGCCCTGGGCGCCGACGCGCGGGCGCGCCCGTCGGTCGTGCAGGAACTCCAACACGGAGGCGGCGTCCCGGTTCACGATGCGCGACAGAGGGAATCCGATCTCCTCGACGACGACCAGCGCCTGCTCGAACGTGCCGACCTGATCGTGGAAGTGGGCGTCGGACCCGATGGTGATCAGCGCGCCGGCGTCGCGGGCGGCGATGGCGACGCGACGCTCACCGTAGGAGGCGGCCGAGCGTGAGCTCGCGGGGTCGAAGGAGTGGTTGTTGAGCTCGAGCGCCACGCCCCGCTCCACGGCCGTGGCCACCACCGTGGCGACGTCCACGGGGAACTCGTCGCTGTTGCCGGGATGCGTGACGATGTCGACCAGCGGATTGCTCATCGCGCGCACGAGCGCACGCGTGTTGCGCGTGCGATTGGCGTCGTCGAATCCCGTGAGCGGATGGAAGCCGACGGCGACGAGGTCGAGCATCCCGAGTATCTCGTCCGGCAGGTCGAGCCCGTTGTCGGTGTCGGCCACGTTGGCCTCGCAGCCTCTCAGGATCCGGACACCCGACAGGGTCTCTGGCACCGCCTTGGTGTTCCAGAAGTACCATGCGTGCGCGCCGCCCGGCACGCTCGGCCCGTGGTCGGTGAACGCGATCAGCTCGAGGCCCTTGCCCGCGGCGGCGGTCGCCAACTCGGTGATCGTCGAGAACGCGTGCCCCGAGGCCACGGTATGGGTGTGAAGATCCGCCAGAAGCCGCATGCCTACGCTCCCCCGCCCTGCGCCGCGCCGATCCGCTCGCCGACGCGCCAGCGGTGATAGGCGACGACGAAGCGGTCGATGTCCCCGCCGAGCACGGCGTTGACGTCCCCGGTCTCGACGCCCGTGCGCACGTCCTTGACCAGCTGGTACGGGTACAGCACGTAGTTCCGGATCTGGCTGCCGAACGAGATCTCGAGCTTCTCGCCCTTCATCGCCTCGATCTCGGCGTCGCGCTCCGCCTTGCGGATCTCGTAGAGTCGCGACCGCAGGATCTTCATCGCGGTCTCTTTGTTCTTGAGCTGGCTCTTCTCGTTCTGGCAGGTCACGACGAGGCCCGTGGGAAGGTGGGTGATGCGGACCGCGGAGTCGGTGGTGTTGACCGACTGGCCGCCCGGACCCGAGGAACGGTAGACGTCCACGCGGATGTCCTCGTCCCTGATCTCGACGTCGATGTCGTCGGGGAGCATGGGCAGGACCTCCACGCCGGCGAAGGTGGTCTGGCGCCGCTTCTTCTCGTCGGTGGGGCTGATACGCACGAGGCGATGGACGCCCGACTCGGACATCAGCATGCCGTACGCGTCCTTGCCGTGGACGGTGAAGACCGCCCGGTCGATGCCCAGCTCGACGCCGGAGGGCACGTCGTTGAGGTCGATCCTCCACTTCCGCGACTCCGCGTACTTCGTGTACATCCGCAGGAGCATCTCTGCCCAGTCCTGGGCCTCGAGCCCGCCCTGGCCCGGCGTGATGGTCACCAGAGCGTCGCCGTGGTCGAACTCGCCCGTGAACCAGGAGGAGAGCTCGAGGTCGTCCAGCCGCTTGTTGAGGTCGGCGAGGGAGCGTGACACCTCGGATGCCAGCTCCTCGTCGCTCTCGGCGAGGGCGAGTTCGTTGCCGATCTCGGCGTCCTCGAGCGTAGCGCGGACCGAAGCGACCGAGCCGATCTCGTTGCGGAGCTCTGCGGCCTTCGACATCGTGGCCTGGGCGCGGGAGGGATCGTCCCAGAAGCCCGGCTCGTTGGCGGTCGCCTCGAGGGCGTCCGCCTCGGCGCTCTTCGCCTCGAGATGCAGGTACTCACCGATGCGCGTGAGGCGCCCGGCGGCCGCTGCTATGTCGTTCGTACGGTCTTCGATCATGGCTCCTGCCAGTGTATCCGTTGCACGCCGCGTGCGGCCGTCCCCACAGGACCGGCCGCACGCGAGGACTTCGTCAGTATCGGGTCAGTCGTTCGCGCCGTGGCACTTCTTGTACTTCTTGCCGCTGCCGCAGGGGCAGGGATCGTTGCGGCCCACGTTCGCCCAGGGGTCTTGCTTGTCCTTGACGACCGGAGCGGCCTTGCCTCCGCCGACCGCGGCCGACGCGGCCGCCATCTGCTCCGGAGAGACTCCCTCGATGCCGGCCGCGGCCGCGGCGCCGGCCGCGCCGCCGAAGATCGACTGCTCGTTGGGCGCGGAGTAACTGACCGGCTTCCGCTGCGGCGCCGTCGCGGGCGTCTCCTCCACGACCTCGATGTGGAAGATCGTGCGCAGGAAGTCCTCGTTGATGGTCTGTACGAGCAGCGAGAACATCTCGTACGCCTCGGTCTTGTACTCGACGAGCGGGTCGCGCTGGCCCATGGCGCGAAGGCCGATGCCCTCGCGCAGGTAGTCCATCTCGAGCAGGTGGTCCATCCAGCGGGTGTCGATGACCCGCAGCATGACGAACCGCTCGAGGTCGCGCAGCTGCTCCGCACCGACGAGACCTTCCTTGGTGTCGTAGCTCTCAACGGCTCGCTCGGCGAGCGTGTCCGCAAGCTCGTGCGGGTTCTCGATGGCCGTTCGCAGCTCGGCGAGCCCGAGGTCGTTGCCGACCAGCTCGGTGAGCCACGCCTCGAGGCCGTCGACGTCCCACTCCTCCGGGAGCGCGCGTTCCGGGCAGAACTCGAGCACCGCGGTGGTGAGCGTCTGCAGGATCATCTCGTGGACGCGGGCGTGGATGTCCTTGCCGTCGAGGATCGCGTTGCGCTCGCCGTAGATGGTCTGGCGCTGGAGGTTCATGACATCGTCGTACTCGAGGACGTTCTTGCGCGCGGCGAAGTTCATCGTCTCGACCTGGCGCTGGGCGCCCTCGATGGCCTTGCTGACGAGGCCCGCCTGGATCGGCTGGTCCTCCGGGATCTCCGTCCGCGCCATCAGGTTGCCGATGCGGTCCATGCGGTCGCCCCCGAAGAGGCGCATGAGGTCGTCGTTGAGCGAGAGGTAGAACTGGCTGGCGCCCGGGTCGCCCTGGCGTCCGGCGCGGCCTCGCAACTGGTTGTCGATGCGGCGCGACTCGTGGCGCTCGGTGCCGAGAATGGCGAGTCCGCCCGCTTCGACGACCTGGACATGCTCAGCGGCGCAGATCTCGCGCGCCGTCTCCAGCGCGTCCCTGGCCTGCTCCGGCGTCGCCTCTTCAGGCGGGATGCCCCGGTCGCGCAGGATCTCGCGGAAGAGCTCGTCGGGGTTGCCGCCGAGCACGATGTCGGTTCCTCGACCGGCCATGTTGGTCGCGATCGTGACCGCGCCGAGACGACCCGCCTGCGAGATGATGTGCGCTTCCTGCTCGTGGAACTTCGCGTTCAGCACCTTGTGCGTGACGCCGCGCTTGGCGAGCAGGCGCGCGAGGTGCTCGGAGTTCTCGATGGAGATGGTGCCCACGAGGCACGGCTGACCGGTCTCGTGACGCTCGACGATCTCGTCGACGACGGCCGAGAACTTGCCGTCGATCGTACGGAAGATCAGGTCGTTGCGGTCGTCGCGGATCATCTCGCGGTTCGGCGGGATGACCAGGACCGGCAGCTTGTAGATCTCGCGGAACTCGGCGTCCTCGGTGACGGCCGTGCCCGTCATGCCCGACAGCTTCTCGTACATGCGGAAGTAGTTCTGCAGGGTGATCGTCGCGAGCGTCTGGTTCTCCTCGCGGACGTGCACGCGCTCCTTGGCCTCGATGGCCTGATGAAGGCCCTCGGAGTAGCGTCGGCCGACCATCAGGCGGCCCGTGTACTCGTCGACGATCAGGACCTCGCCATCGGTGACGACGTAGTCGACGTCGCGCTTGAACATGAACTGTGCCTTGAGGGCCTGCTGCAGGTGGTTCACGAGCTGGCCCGACGGATCACCGTAGATGTCCTTGATGCCGAGCTGCTCCTCGACCTTCTTGAGGCCGGAGTCGGTGACCGCGATGGTGCGCTTGGCCTCGTCGAACTCGAAGTCTGTCTCGGGGTGCAGGCGCGGCACGACCTTGGCGAACTGCTTGTAGAGGTCGGCCGACTTGGTCCCGGCGCCCGAGATGATGAGCGGGGTACGCGCCTCGTCGATGAGGATCGAGTCGACCTCGTCGACGACGGCGAAGTGGTGACCGCGCTGAACTCGATCACGCGGCTCGACGACCATGTTGTCGCGCAGATAGTCGAAACCGAACTCCGAGTTCGTGCCGTAGGTGATGTCGGCGTCGTAGTTCGGATGGCGCTGGTCCGGGTCCATCTGCGCCTGGATGAGGCCGGTGGTCAGCCCGAGCGCCGAGTAGACGCGGCCCATCCACTCGCTGTCGCGCTTGGCCAGGTAGTCGTTGACGGTGACGATGTGGACGCCGGTGCCGGGCAGCGCGTTGAGGTAGGCGGCCAACGTGGCGACGAGCGTCTTGCCCTCACCGGTCTTCATCTCGGCGATCGTGCCGTCGTTGAGGACCATCCCGCCGACGAGCTGCACGTCGAAGTGGCGCAGACCGATGGAGCGCTTCGCGGCCTCGCGGCAGGCGGCGAACGCCTCGGGGAGAAGGCTCTGCAGGTCTTCACCCGCTTCCAGGCGCGTACGGAACTCGGCGGTCTTGCCGGCGAGCTCTGCGTCGCTCAGCGACAGCATCGAGGGTTCGAGCGCGTTGATCTGCTCGACGCGGGCGTCGTACTTGCGCAGCTGACGGCCCTCGCCCATCGTCAGAAGCTTGGTCAGGATGTTGGCCATGGAAACGCCACCTTATCGGGTGTCGCGGGGGGTCGAATCAGGTCGTGGAGCAGCGCCGATTGTAGCACGGGGGGCGCCGCTCTCGGAGGCGCGGCAGCGGGCTCCACGGGGAATCCACGCCGGACAGGTGAGAGGCCGGAGACCCTTCGGTCTCCGGCCTCTGCGGCTCGCTCCGTGGCTGCACCCCGGGCTCGGGGGGTGACGCCGCTCGTGTCCCGTCGGGTGCCCCTCAGGAGTCTCCCTCTCCTCACCGTGGTGGACTCGGTCGTGCACGCATCCCGCTGTGTGTTCCTTGAACGGAAAGCCCGTCGAACCGCCTGCGAACCGCTTCCCCAGAAGCGCTTGGGGACAGGGACATCGTAGGGCGCAGGTCTTACCGATGGCTTACCCGCGGCTGAACATTCGCGGTCGGATCAGACGGGCGAGTCCTCCATGCCAAGGACCTGCTCATAGAGCGCCGTCGTCTCGCGGGACGGGTCGATCCCGAGGTCCTCGACGAGTCGGCTGCGACAGGACATGTAGGTCTCGATGGCAGCCGATCGCTGTCCCGCGGCGATCTGCAGCCGCAGCGCCGCCTGGTAGAAGTCCTCACGCAGCACGTCGTGGGTCATCGGGCGCCGGAGCATCGAGAGTCCCTCGTGCGGCTCGCCCCTGCCCTCGAGGATCTGCGCGGCACGAAGCATCGCGTCTTCGAATTCGTGACGGCACCGCGAACGCACGGGCGCGAACCAGTCGTCGTAAATGTCGCCCGGAAGGACATCTCCCCGGTACACCCGCTCCGCCGCCCGGATGGCGGCGAGCTCCGCGTCCGGGTCGCGACTCTCGCGCGCCTTTCGGGCGGTCTGCAGATGCGCCTCGAACTCGTCGAGGTCGGTCACGACCCGTCCCGGGACGATGCGGCAGACACCGTGGACGTGCTCGACGAACGGACACGGCATCTCACGGATGCTGCCGGGCGCGAGAGCGCGCTTCATCGCGCTCCACACGACGTAGAAGTTGTTGAGTGCCCGCTCCTCGTCCATCTCGGGCCAGAGGTAGTCGATGATCTCGCCCCGCGGAACATCGGTCCCCGCCCTCGCGACGAGCATCGCGAACAGCAGGCGAGCCTTGCGCTTGCACCAGTCGCGGTCGGACACAGGCCCGTGCGGGGCGATCACTTCGAGGCGACCGAGAACGCGGACCTGGCAGACGGCATTGGACAGGTCGGCGGCCGCGTCCTGCTCCGCGACCTTCTGTGCTTCGGTGCGCATGCGGGCGGCGAGACGACGGCTCTCCTCGGCAGTGAGCACCGCGGACGCCTGGTCGAGAGCCTCTGTGCCGTAGGCGCCCGACATGAGGTTGAGGACGCGGGCGGGAATGCGGTCGACTCCCATGGCCAGGGCAAGGGGGCCAAGCATGGCCGGGAATGCGCGCAGGTACGACACGACGGTGAGAACCGGCGACTTGTCGACGATGTAGTCGGCGACGGAGTAGAGATGCTCGACGGC
>JANYKZ010000091.1 GCA_025361505.1 Coriobacteriia bacterium | reverse complement strand
GGTCGTGCAGGCCATCCAGGCGGTCCAGGAGGACCGTCTGGGTATCAGCGCCCTCCAGGACACGGAGCAGTGGGTCGCGCCGCCTGCGAAGGCTCACGTCGCCGGTACCGCGGCGGGGGCGATCGGGTGAGCTGCGCCGATCTCGACGCGGGCCCCCATCCGTTGCTGGAGCGGGTCGAGGTGCTGGCGAACGATCGCGTCGGCGCAGGCGTCGGGCTGCTGGCGCTCCGCGCCCCGCGCGTCGCTGCGGCGGTCGCCCCGGGACAGTTCGTCCATCTGCGCATCGCCACCGGGTCGGACTTCCTGCTGCGGCGGCCGTTCTCGGTCCACCGGGCGCACGGCGAGACGATCGAGATCCTGTATCAGGTCCTCGGCCGCGGCACCCGCGAGTTGGCCGACCGTGCACGCGGAGACGTGATGGACGCCATCGGCCCGCTGGGCCGCGGCTGGGACGTCCCCGAGTCCGCCGGTCACGTGCTGCTGGTGGCGGGGGGGCTCGGCGCCGCGCCGCTCGGCATGCTCGCGGAGCGGCTCGCCGCGCGCGGAGTGGCCGTGAGCGTCGCGCAGGGCGCGCCCTGCGCCGAGCGGCTCGTGGCGCGGGAGCTCTTCGAGTCAGTCGCGCGTCGCGTCGAGGTCGCCACCGACGACGGCAGCGCGGGGGAGCCCGGGTTCGTGACCCTGGTCAGCCGCCGCCTTCTCGAGACCGAGAGACCGGATCTGGTGTGCGTCTGCGGACCCGAGCCGATGGCTCGTGCGGTCGCCGCGCAGGCCGCCGAGGCGGGCGTGACGTGCCGGGTGTCACTGGAGCGTCTCATGGCGTGCGGGATCGGGGCCTGCCTGTCGTGCGTCGTCACAACGACCGGCGGGCGCAAGCGCGCGTGCGTCGACGGCCCCGTCTTCGACGCCGGGGAGGTGTGCTGGGATGGAGCAGAAGTTCCCCCGCGTCACTAGCGCGGACCTGCGAGTCGAGGTCGCCGGGCTTCGGTTGCGCAACCCGGTCATGACCGCCTCCGGCACCTTCGCGTCGGGCCGCGAGTATGCGGGCTTCATCGACCTTTCGAGGCTGGGCGCGGTCGTCACCAAAGGCGTCTCGCTCCAAGCGTGGGCCGGCAACGAGTCCCCGCGCGTGGCGGAGACCGCCAGCGGCATGCTGAACTCGATCGGGCTGCAGAACCCCGGCGTCGAGGCGTTCTGCGCGCGCGACCTCATGTGGCTGTCCGGGCGCGACGTGCCCGTCGTGGTCAACGTGTCGGGGCACTCGCTCGAGGAGTACGTGCGCGTCGTGGAGCGGCTCGAATCCGAGGTCGCCGTTGCCGCCTACGAGGTCAACATCTCCTGCCCCAACGTCGACGAGGGTGGGATGGCGTTCGGCACATCGTGCGCCCCGGCCGCCGCCGTCACGTCGGCCGTGCGGGCGGCGACGAAGCGTCCGCTCATCGTGAAGCTCTCTCCGAATGTGACCGACATCAGTGAGATCGCCCGCGCGGTCGAGGACGCCGGCGCGGATGCCGTGTCGCTGGTCAACACGCTCCTGGGGATGGCGATCGACGCGGAGACGCGTCGGCCGAAGCTCGCGCGGGTCGTCGGCGGCCTGTCCGGACCCGCGATCAAGCCGGTGGCGTTGCGGATGGTGTGGCAGGTGGCGCGCGCGATCGCCGTTCCGGTGATCGGAGTGGGCGGGATCATGACGGGAGAGGACGCCGTCGAGTTCCTGCTCGCGGGGGCCACGGCCGTACAGGTCGGGACCGCGAACTTCGTAGACCCGACCTCCACCGTGCGCGTGCTCGACGGACTGACCGAATACTGCGCGCGTCACGGCGTGGCTCGCGTGAGCGACCTCGTCGGCGCGCTGGAGGTGTGACCGGGATGCAGGGATCGGAAGGGGCCGGGATGCGGGACCGGATCATCGTTGCGCTCGACCAGCCCGACCTCGAATCGGCGCTGGCGTGCGCACGCTCTCTCGTGGGACGCGCGAAGTGGGTCAAGGTCGGCATGACGCTCTTCTACCGCGAGGGGCCGCGAGCAGTGGCCGCGATGCGCGACCTCGGCTTCGACGTCTTCGTGGACCTCAAGTGCCACGACATCCCGCACCAGGTCGAGGGGGCCGCGGCAGCGCTCGGCTCGTTGGGCGCGGGGATCATCACGGTCCACGCGTCAGGCGGCGCCGACATGATGGAGGCGGCTGTTCGTGGCGCCGCTGCCGGCGCCGCGGTGCAGGGCGTGCCGCGGCCCGCGGTCATCGCGATCACGGTGCTCACCAGCATGGACGCCGAGGCGCTCGCTTCCGTCGGCGTTTCGGATACGCCGTCCGACCAGGCGATGGGACTCGCGGCGCTCGCGCGTACCGCAGGGGTCGACGGCGTCGTGTGCTCGCCGCGCGAGGCAGCCGAGATGCGGGCGCTTCTCGGACCCGACGCACTCGTCGTCACACCGGGGGTCCGGCCAGCCGGCTCCGACGCGGGAGACCAGGCGCGCACCGCCACACCCGGAGCCGCCTTCGCCGCGGGAGCGTCGTACCTGGTCATCGGCCGGCCGATAACCGGCGCGGAGGACCCGGCAGCGGCCTTCGAGGCCATCGCCAACAACGAGTAGGGAGTCCCGCCATGACGCACGCCATGACCGACGACGAGGTCCTCGGTTCGCTCGAAGAGGCCGGCGCGATCCTGACCGGTCACTTCGGTCTGACCTCGGGTCGGCACTCGGACCGCTACGTCCAATGCGCCCGTGTTCTCGAGGACCCGGCGCTGGTGACCCGCCTCGCGCACGAGATCGTCGAACGACTCGGTGAACGGCACATCGATCTCGTCGCCGCTCCGGCGGTCGGCGGGATCATCATCGGGTTCGCCGTCGCACAGGCCCTGGGCGTCAAGTTCATCTTCAGCGAGCGTGAGGGTGGAGCCATGACCTTCCGTCGAGGGTTCGACGTGCCCGCAGGGGCGCGGGTCCTGGTCGTCGAGGACGTCGTCACCACAGGTGGGAGCGTCGCCGAGGTCGTCGATCTGGTCAAGAATGCCGGAGGCGTGCCGGTCGCCGTCGCCTCGCTGATCGACCGCGGCGGTCCGAAGTCCTTCGACGTCGAACTCTTCCCTCTGCTTCGACTGCAGGTCGAGTCTTGGGAGCCCGCCGAGTGTGGCCTGTGCGCCGCCGAGGTGCCTCTCTACGCACCCGGGAGCCGTGCTCTGGCCAAGTAGCGGTTGGCATCGTCGCAGGTAGGCGGTACTATCGAGGCCGCGCGACGCGTCTACCGGCGACTTCGCCAAGGCGATGTCGAGGACGTGTCGGGGGCAACCCGGAGCGATCCGGGTCCAAGGGGATCACGAGGAGGAACGATGGCGCTACCGAACCTGTCCGACGCCGATCGCAAGGCGGCTCTCGTCAAAGCGGCCGATGCGCGTGCGAAGCGTGCGGCTGTCCGCGCCCGGATCAAGTCGGGTGCGATGACGTTCGCCGACGTCATGGGCAAGTCGGACGATCCGATCGTCGCCCGCATGAAGGTGTCCGCCCTCCTCGAGTCGCTGCCGGGCTTCGGCAAGGCCAAGGCGGCACGGGTCATGCAGGAACTCGAGATCTCCGAGAGCCGGCGCGTGCAGGGGCTGGGTGCCCGTCAGCGCGAGATGCTCATGGAGCGCCTGGGCAAGTAGCTGACGGTGACGGGATCGGCCATGCGCCAGGGTCACCTCTTCATAATCTCGGGCCCTTCAGGGGCCGGCAAAGGGACCCTCGTGCGCGAACTCATGCACAGGGTCCCCGACCTATGGGTCTCCATCTCGGCGACGACCCGCACGCCCCGCTTCGGGGAGCGTGACGGGGTCGATTACTACTTCCTGACCCCTGCCGAGTTCGAAGCGCGCGTGCACGCGGGCGAGTTCCTGGAGACGGCTGAGGTGCACGGCAACCGGTATGGTACGATGCGCCGTCCCGTCGAGCGCCGTCTTGCTCACGGGATGGACGCTATACTGGAGATCGATCCGCAGGGTGCGTTCCAGGTGCGCAAGCAGATGGGACGCTCGCGGCTGATCTTCGTGAAGGCGCCTTCGACGGAAGAGCTCGAGAAGCGCATCCGTCATCGTGGTGCCGAGTCCGACGCACAGATCCGCACCCGTCTGGACACCGCCCGGCACGAACTCGAACTTGAGGGTACGTACGACCATGTGGTAATAAACGACGACGTGCCCCGAGCGGTGGACGACCTCGTCGACTACATCCGCTCGTTCACCGAACAAGACGCAAAGGAACTGTGATCATCGATGGTCATCCAGCCCGAGATCGACGTCCTCCTCTCCAAGGTGGATTCCAAGTACACGCTGTGCACCGTGTCCGCGAAGCGCGCTCGTCAGATCAACGACATGCTGCACGGTGTCCGCGACCAGGCGCTGCTGACCATGTCGGCCACGCAGATCGCTCAGATCACCTCGACCAAGCCGCTCACGCTGGCGATGGAAGAGATCGCTGACGGCGACGTCGGCTACGAGCGCGTCAAGGACGGCATCAAGTAGGAGGACCCACGTGCCCCCGCGTGCTGCGCTGATGTGCGCCGCCGGGCTCGCGTCCCCGTGTGACAACCGCTCCGCCTCTCCGCACGTCCCGATCGCCGACCCGGACCTCAGCCTCCGTGGTGCGACAGGGCAGGAGGCGGAGCGGCTGCGTTCCGGGGATCGACGCGACCCGCAGCGTCGGCTGCTGGTGCTCGAGCCCTACTACGGGGGTTCGCATCGCGCGGTGCTCGACTGCCTGCTGCCCGCGCTCGGGTGGGAGTTCGACCTGTTCCAGCTGCCCGCGCGCAAGTGGAAGTGGCGCATGCGTGGGGCCGCCATCACCTTCGCGGACGAGGCGCGACGGCTCGACGCGGCGTGGCGCACGGAGTTCCCCGATGGGGAGCCCGGTAGGCCCGGCGCCTGCTCACGCTGGGACGCCGCGCTCGCGTCGACCTTCCTCAACCTGGCTGAGTTCAAGGGGCTCGCGGGGCCAGCGATCTCGGCCGTCCCGACCGTCGTGTACTTCCACGAGAACCAGCTCGTCTACCCCAACCGGCACCTCGCCGAATGGGACCTCCAGTTCCCGCTGACCAACGTCACGAGCGCACTGGCCGCCGACGAGTGCTGGTTCAACACCGCGTGGAACAGGGACGCCTTCCTGGACGGGATCGCTCCGTTCATCCGGCAGTTCCCCGACCACCATCCGGAAGGGCTCGCACAGCGGGTCGGAGGAGTGAGCCGCGTGCTCGCCCCTCCGTTCGATCCCGCCTCGTTCGACGCGGCTCCTCCGGAGCGGGGGAAGCGCTGCCGGATCGTGTGGCCGCACCGGTGGGAGCACGACAAGGACCCGGACGCCTTCTTCGGAGCCACGGCGGCGCTGGCGCGCGAGGGTCTCGACTTCGAGGTGGTTGTGGCCGGGCAGGCCTTCGCAGAGACCAGCGGCGGTTTCGCCGTCGCCGCCGCGGCGCTGGGGGACCGGCTGGCGCACATCGGCGAGCCCGAGGGTCGCGACGCGTACGCGCGCCTGCTCGCGGGCGCCGATGTGGCCGTGTCGACGGCCGTCAACGAGTTCTTCGGCCTGGCCATGGTCGAGGCGGCCTACGCGGGCTGCTTCCCGCTGGTGCCGGACCGGCTGGCGTACCCGGAGATCTACCCGCAGGAGATGCGCTACGGGTCGGGCGAGGCGCTCGTGGCCCGGCTCCGCTCGCTCATCATCGAGCGGCCGGCGGCAGGGCAGGGGAGGGCGCTGGCCGAGCGCTTCACGATCGATGCTCTGGCGCCGGAGTACCGGGCGGCGTTCGAGCGGCTGGCGTCGATCCGCTAGCCCGCGGTCTACGGATACCGCTCGCTGCGCGGCTCCCGCTTCGGCCCGGCCGCTGAGCGGTCTCGGCCGGCGGTCCCAAGCTCCGCTCGCGGCATCCTCAGACCGCTCTTCCTGCGGAACCATCCAGCGACCTCGAGCCCGGACGGACGCAACGCCGGTCGCCGGGACAGCTCCCGACTTCTGATCAAAAAGTGGTATCTTGCGTCGCCATATAGCGTGTGATACAAGGAAGCAGGCGATACACGCAACGAGGTCGAGGGCACGAGGAGCACACGCGATGGGGAACGACACTGACAGCAGGCTGTCGCAGTTCCGCAAAGGGGTCGTCGAACTGGCGATCCTGGGGTTGCTGCACGCGGGCGAGGCATACGGCGGCGAGATCGTCGAACGCCTCGCCGGGTATCCGGGTCTCGCGATCAGCGCCGGCACGGTCTACCCGCTGCTCTCGCGGCTCAAGAAGGCCGGACTGATCGACTCGGTGTGGCGCGAGTCGCCGGTGGGGCCGCCGCGCAAGTACTACCGGCTCAGCACGCTCGGAGCGTCCGAGTTCGGTGCGATGGCCACGGCATGGGACGGCGTCACTGACGCGATGGACGATCTCCTGGGGAAGGGGGCGGCGCGATGAACCCGCAGGAACACGGAGCGGCGAACGGGCTGACCCCGGAGTCCGCAGAGCTCGTCGAGACCTACTTCGCACGGGTACACGGGGCGCTGCTCGTGGCCGCCACCGGCGAGTGCGCGGAAGCGGTCGAGGACCTGCGCGGCCACGTCTACGAGGAACTCGCCGCGACGGCCGGCACGACCGCCGATGTGACACGCGTACTGGCGGAGCTCGGGCCGCCGGAGGCGCTCGCCGCGGCGTGCTCCGACACGGCGGCCGCGCCGCTCCCGTCGGACCGGTACGGGCGATCCCCGCTCACGGGCACGATCCTCGGGATGCCGTACGAGCTGCGGTTCCCGACCGCGGAGCGGGTCGCCCTGCGCTGGTGGGACCCGACGAACCCCGACGTCCTCGTGCCACGCCTCTTCGGGGTGGGATGGGACCTCAACTTCGCGGCCATCGCGGTCGGCCTTGGTCTGATCAAGCCCGACGACGAGGACGTGCCGTTCGCCTCGGTGCCGGAGCGCTGGCTGGCCGTGTCGGCTGCCCTGCCGGCCGCTGTGGCGATCGTTCTCGTGGTGCTCGTCGCGTCGTTCCAGGGTCTGCTGCCCGCGCAGGTCGCGGTCCACTGGGGGATCAGCGGAGCCGACCGGTTCGCCTCGAAGGGATCGGCGCTGATCCTTCCGGTCGCGATGACGCTTCTCGGACTCGGGATCCTGGGTGTGGCGTGGGTGCGCCGTCGTTCGCCGCTGACACGCGTCGCGGCCGGAGCGCTGGCGACGATGCTGTGCACCATCTCGTGCGCCGCGTACGCCCAGCAGGTCGTGACGGCTCGGGGCGGCGGCGACACCGCGGTGCTCCTCTCGCTGCTGGGCGTCGGTCTCGCACTGACGTTCGTGATGCTGGTGACCCTCGCGCGGATCGGTCGGGCCGCGGAAGTGCGGCGCGACTTGGACAACACATCGAAGAAGGGGAGTGTGTGATGGACAAGCTTCTGACACTGCCGGTACCTGCGCTGGTCGCCCTCGGGTTGCTCGTCGTGGTGCAGCTGTCCCTGCAGGTGTTCGCCGTCGTGGACGTCGTGAAGCGCGCTGCTGAGCAGCTGACGCTGCCGAAGTGGGGCTGGGTCGCGATCATCGTGCTCGGCGAGATCCTCGGTCCCATCATCTACCTGGTCGCAGGCCGCAAGCCTGCGCCCGTGACCGAGATCGCGCCGCATCGACCGGCCGCCTCGCGCTCGGAGAACGCCGCCGACGCGCTCTACGGCGCCCGCAAGGACACTGATCGGCGATGACCCCGGCTGTGGAGATCCGTCGGCTGACCAAGACCTACGGCCACAAGCGGGCGCTCGACCGCGTCGATCTGCGGGTGGAGGAGGGCTCGATCTTCGGGTTCCTCGGGCCGAACGGCGCGGGCAAGACGACGACGCTGCGCATCCTCACCGGCCTCGCACGCCCGACCAAGGGGACCGTGCGCGTGCTCGGGCACGACGTCGCGACCGCCGACAACGCGGTGCGCGCCGACATAGGCTTCCTGCCGGACGTTCCGGGGTTCTACGAGTGGATGACCGCGGAGGAGTTCCTGCGCTTCGCCGGAGGGCTGTTCGGGATCGGCAGGAAGGTCCTCGACGAGAGGACCGGGGTCCTGCTCGAACTGGCGGGCCTGACCGACATCACGACCCGGATCGGCGGGTACTCCCGCGGGATGAAGCAGCGGCTGGGAGTGGCGCAGGCGCTGATCAACGCGCCGAGCCTGCTGATGCTCGACGAGCCGACGAGCGCGCTCGACCCGATGGGGCGCAAGGACGTGCTGGACATGCTGCAGTCGCTGCGCGGGCGTACGACTGTCTTCTTCTCGACCCACATCCTCGCCGACGTGGAGCGCATCTGCGACACCGTCGCGATCCTGGACCACGGCCGGGTGGTGGCCCAGGCGCCCATCGACGAGCTGAAGGCGCGCTACGGAGCCGAGAAGGTCGTCGTCGAGGTCGGCGAAGGGGCCGACGAGCTCGCGGCGGCCATCGGGGCCGAGCCGTGGGCGGCGAAGGTGGAGCGCGACACGAACGACACCATCGCCGTCACGGTCACCGACGCCGACGCGGCTTCGCGGGCGATCCCCGCGATGGTCGCGGCCCGCAGGCTGCCGCTCCACCGCATGGAGGCGGGCGAGATGGGGCTCGAAGAAGTGTTCGTGCAACTGGTCGGAGGGGGGCAGCAATGAGCGGCTTCGCGGCGTTCGTCCGCAAGGAGACGACCGAGATCCTGCGCACGTGGAGGATATGGGTCCTGCCCGGCATGCTGCTCATGTTCGCGGTGACCGGCCCGTTCCTCGCCAGATACACGCCGGAGATCATCGGGGCCGTCGGCGGCTCGCAGGCCGCGGCCCTTCTGAAGGCGATCCCGAAGCCGACCTACCTGGACTCCTACGCCCAGTGGGCGAAGAACCTGACGCAGATCGTGCTGTTCGCCGTGATCATCATCTACGGCGGGCTCATCTCGAGCGAGCGCAAGAGCGGCACGGCGGTGCTCGTGCTGACGAAGCCCGTCTCCCGCACCGCGTTCGTGGTCGCGAAGGCACTCGTCCACTCGCTCTTCCTCGCGCTGGCGGTCGTGCTCGGTACGTTGGTGACCTGGGGCGGGACCGCGCTCGTCTTCGGGACGGCCGCGGGCGGGCCGCTGTGGTCCTCCGCGATGTCGTGGCTGGCGTTCGGCGTGCTGTTCATCTCGATCATGACGCTGCTCTCGGCACTGCTCGGGTCTCAGGCGGGTGCGGCGGGGATCGGCCTCGGGGTCTTCGCGATCATCTCGGTAGCCGGGCTGTGGGAACCGCTGACGAAGTACTCTCCCGCGGGACTGGCCAATGCACCGATGGTCCTCGCCGCGGGCGGGGAATCGGCGATACTGTGGCCCATGGTGACGTCGCTGGTGGTGTCGTGCGTACTCGTCGCGTCGGCGGCGTGGGCGTTCAAGACGAAGGAGCTGTAGGGGACGTGACGGACAAGGGACTCGAGGGCGACGGCCCTGCGATCGACGTCAGAGGGCTGTCGAAGTCGTTCGGTCCGCTGACCGCTCTGGACTCCGTCGATCTGACCATCCCGCGCGGCGCCGTCTTCGGCCTTCTCGGGCCGAACGGCGCGGGCAAGACGACGACCGTCCGCATCCTCAACGGCGTGCTCGACCCCACCTCGGTGACGAAGATCGACGTGCTCGGCCATGACCTTCGGCGGGAGGCTGAGGCCGTTCGGCCTCAGGTCGGGGTGCAGACCGACACGAACCTGTACGAGAGGTTGAGCGCTCGGGAGAACCTCTCCGCGTTCGGGCGGCTCTACGGCATGGACACGCCTTCGTCGCGCTCGCGCGCGGACGAGCTCCTCGAGATGTTCGGGCTCACCGACCGGGGCGCCGAGCGCGTGGAGCGGTTCTCGAAAGGCATGAAGCAGAAGCTGCTGATCGCGCGTGCTCTGGTGGCCCATCCGCGGCTCGTGTACCTCGACGAGCCCACGGCCGGGCTGGACCCCGAAGCGTCTCACGAACTCATGACCTACATCACGCGCGTGAGCAGGGAGGCGCACACGACGTTCTTCATCACGTCGCATCGCCTGGACGAGATGGAAGGCGTCTGCACCGCGGTCGCCGTATTGGACGACGGTCGCATCCGCGCGTCCGGTCCGCCCGAGCAGGTCGCGCGCGAGGCCGTCCCCCGCGTGCGGGTGCGCGTGACCCCCCGCGTCGGCTCCGACATGACCGCCGGCGACCTCACGACTTTGCCGGGCGTGAAGGAGATCCTTTCGCTCGATGGCGCCTTCGCGGTCGACCTCGTCCGCGAGGACGCGGTGCCGTCGTTCCTCCGCGCCGTGGTGGCGCTTCCGTTCGACCTGCTCGGGGTCGCCGAGGAGCCGCCGACTCTGCAGGAGGCCTATCTCGCACTCGTGGGGAACCACCCGGCGCGGGCCGACGGGCAGGTGGTCTAGGTGCGGTGGAGTCGGGCGTGGACCGTCGCGGTCAAGGACATGCGGGAGACGTTCTCGACCATGCAGCTGGTCGCGCCACTGGTGGTCGTGCCCATCGTCGTCGTCGTGGGCTACCCGACGGTGTTCCTGCTCGCGCTCCGGCTCACGCCGGGCTCGGTGGAGGGGCTGCAGGGGTTCCTCGGGGGATTCCCGGACTCCGCCGTGCCGGCGTTCGCGCTCGCCACGTCCGCGGCACGCGCGGCGTACGTCGCGGTCGTGTATCTGTTCGCCGGGTTCTTCCTGCTGGTCCCCGTCATGGTCTCGACGGTGGTGGCGGCGAACAGTTTCGCGGGTGAGAAGGAGCGGCGCACGCTCGAAGGACTGCTCTACACCCCGGTATCGGATGCGGAACTGGTCGTCGGCAAGATCTCGGCGGCCTTCGTTCCGACGATCGTCTTCACGTGGGGCTGCTTCGCGGTGTACTCGGCGATCGTCGCGCTGCTCGGGGTCCCCGTCGTCGGGCGGGTGTTCTTCCCGACGGCGAACTGGTGGGCGCTGATGCTGCTGCTCGTGCCCGCGGTCTCGCTGTTGGTGATCTCGATCGTGGTCCTGGTCTCAGCCAAGGCGCGCGGGTTCCAGGAGGCGAACGCGATCGGCGGCTCTGTCATCCTGCCCGTGATCGGTCTGGTCGCCGCACAGGCGAGCGGGCTCATGGTGTTGTCGACCGGACTCGTCGCGGGGACCGCTCTCGTCTTCGCCCTCGCGGACGTGGCACTGCTCTACCTGATCGTGAGCGTGTTCAAGCGAAGCCGGATCGTGAGTTTCCTGCCGTAGGCTCAGCCTGCGGCAGGCCCCGCGGTTCCGCGTCTAGAGGTAGCGCTTCGCCACTGCGTCGAGCTCGATGTGGTCGGCCTCGATAGCGGAGACGGCTGCCCAGACCTCGCGGAGCCGCGGCGAGGTGGCGCGCGCCGCGAACTCCGCGTACAGGTCGCTCGCGCGGTGCTCGCGCCGTGCCGACTCGTCGATATCGGCCTCCCACGAGCCCAGTTCCTCGCCCGGTTCGCGCAGGTCGGCGGGCTTGGGCTGCGTGGACAGCTTGCAGAAGAGCGAGCAGTGCTCGGTCTCCACGGCGGCGAGGCGTTTGTATGCGTTGGCGAGCGTGCGGTTGTCGCCTCGCTGCGCCATGGCAAGGTAGAAACGGGCGTTCGAGCGCTCCAACTCGATGGCGGTGTCCAGATCCGCGCGCTCGATCTCGGTCAGATGGACGGTGTTGATCTCCTCGGGATAGTCCGCGGTGTCCAAGATCAGCTCGCGGTGGGCTCCGCAGAAGGGGCAGTGGCTCGGGGCCTCGCTGCCGAGGTAGGTCTCGCCGCAGATGCGGCACCGGTAGATCTTCATGGTCGTCCTCTCCGGTCGGGCCAAGGCGGTCATGTCGGACCGCCGGGCGGCCTAAGGGGAGTATACGACCGTTCACTGCAGTATCCTTGTGCGCCGTCGGTCCGGTAGCCGGCATGCGGCCCGTCTCCGACGAAAGTGGTCCTCCGATGCGTGAGCGTCTCCGTCGAGTCCTCGACGTCGTCACATCGCGGCTGTTCGTTCGGGGCGCGTTCCTGGCGTTCTTCGTCTGGGCGTGCACCCGTCTGCTGGCGTTCACCGCGTGGGCACAGGGCACGGGGCCCTACGTCCCGCGACCCGAGGCGGTCGCGGGCCTGTTGCCGGTCGGGCATTTCACGAGCTTCTTCGCCTGGATACGCGGGGGAGGGTGGGACACGCTGCTGCCCGCGGGTCTCGTCATCATCCTGCTGGCGCTGGGGCTGTCCGTGCTCTTCAAGCGCGGCTTCTGCGGGTGGATCTGCCCGCTCGGGACCGTCTGGGAGTTGGCGGGCGAGCTGGGCCGCCGCACGCTCGGTCGGACGTTCCGGATGCCGCGGTGGCTCGACCTCGCGCTGCGCGGTCTGCGCTATGCGTTCGCGGGCGTGATCATGTTGTGGCTGTTCAGCGTCCCCCTCGATCAGGCGATCGCCTTCCGGCAGTTGCCCTACATGTGGACCGCGGACATCACGATCCTCCGGTTGCTCATAGGCCCGGCGTTCATCGCGATCGCCGCGGTGGCGTTCGTCGCCTCGACGTTGTTCGGGTCGGTGTGGTGTCGCTACCTCTGCCCCCTCGGCGGACTCTATGGCGCCGTCGGCAGCCTGTCGGTCTGCACGGTGCGACGCGACGCCGAGGC